>NZ_FNCU01000041.1:0-78874 GCF_900099855.1 Bradyrhizobium sp. Rc2d
GGCTTCATGTTGCCCATCTCAGGCTGCTGACAAGACGCCTCGCTGCACCCTAAAAAGCTCGCCGCCCTTTTTGAGTCAGGCTCTCAGGATGACGGTCATGCATTGCTCGCTCGCTGCCTCCCCGTCGTCATTGCGAGGAGCTCGCGACAAAATTGCAGAGCAATTTTGCGCTGATGCGACGAAGCAATCCAGAGTCCCTCCGCGGAAGGATTCTGGATTGCTTCGCGGAGCCTGTCATCGGGCCGCGCTTCGCGCGGACCCGGTGGCTCGCAATGACGGAGTTCGTGGGCACTGATAGCGCTCTTTCAACTCAAAACGCGTTCCCAGACACACACCCGCGTCCTCGCGGCGCGTGTCGCCCGAGTTTTGCTCCCGTCTTACTCCCTCCTTGAACAGAGGGCGCAGGGAAGACCGGGTGCCGGCTGGGCACCCACGGTCCGCTGTGCGCGAAATGCGCGAAGAACAGATGCACAGCGGCATACAGGTGAAGCCAAACATCCGGCCTTCCCTGCGCAGTAGCTTTACGGCTTATGTCGCGCTCTCCCCGGGGAGCGATGCACTATTGCCCCCGTCGCCTTGCGAGTGACCGCAAGACTTGACGCACAGACCCCGGGCGTCAGGACCACACGATTTTGCCGTACGCGAGACCGCGCCCGTCGTGCACGCGAGACAATCCCCCGTGCGACGCAGCCCACGTCCACCGCCACTCACCCCGCGTTTCGTGACGATCGCGATACGCCCCTCCGACTGGGATGAGGTGAGCGATAGCTACGACAATTCCGAATTTCGGTAAAGTGGAATATTTTTCCGCTAGCGGATTGACCCATGGCATGAGTGTTTTGCCCGACGGGCAACGCAAGGGGTGGTGCTGTAGGGTGGGCAAAGGCGCAACGCGCCGTGCCCACCATCTCGCCGAGATCAATCCTGAAGACGTGGGCACGCTTCGCTTTGCCCACCCTATAGGACTGCCTACTCCGCTGCGATCTGCCTTGGCGCGGGCGGCGGGTTGGCGAGGTCGGCGGCGAGCTGGGCATAGCGGGCCTTGGCGTCGTTCACCGCCTTCTCCTTCACCGGGCCATAGCCGCGGATGCGGTCGGGCAGTGACAACAGCTCGACGGCGGTGTCGTGCGTGACCGGCGACAGCAGGCCGAGCACGGTTGAGACATCCTTCTCGTAGCCGGCGATCAAATCGCGCTCGAGCTTGCGGTCGGCGCTGCGGCCGAAGATGTCGAAAGGGGTGCCGCGCAGGAATTTGAATTTTGCCAGCACGCGGAAGACGTTCAGCATCCACGGGCCGAAGGCGCGCTTCTTCGGACGGCCCTGCGCATCGACGCCGCTGCTGAGGATCGGTGGTGCCAGGTTGAAGTTGAACTTGAAGTCGCCCTCGAACTGGTCGCGGAGCTGCTGCTCGAAGGCGCCGTCGGTGTAGAGGCGTGCGACTTCGTATTCGTCCTTGTAGGCCAGGAGCTTGGCGTAGTTGACCGCGACCGCGCGCGGCAGTGCATCGCCATAGCCGCCCTGCTTGGCGGCATCGCGAACCTGGTCGACCAGCTTGCGATAACGCTTGGCGAGACGATTGTTCTGGTAGGCGGTGAGGTGCTTGGCGCGATGCTCGATGACCTCGTCCAGCGTCATCGCCTCCAGCGTCTTGGGCGCAATGACCTCGTCCGTCCCCTTCAGCATGTCGGCGAGGCGCTTGGGGTCGGCGACCGCGAGACGTCCAAGGCGGAAGGCCTCCTTGTTCATCTTGATCGAGACGCCGTTGACTTCGATGGCCTGCTCGATCGACTCCGCCGACAGCGGGAACAGCCCCTTCTGATAGGCATAGCCCATCATCATCATGTTGGTGGCGATGGCATCGCCGAGGAGCTGCTCGGCCGGTCTGGTGAAATCGAAGAATACGGAGTCCTTGTGCAAGGCCGTCTCCAGCACCGCGTTCAGCTTGCGGGTCTGGAAGTTGAAATCGCGGTTGAGGATGAAGTCGGCGGTGGGGATGACGTGGCTGTTGATGATGCCGTGCGTGCGGCTGGAGTCACAGAGTGAGATCGTATCCTTGGCAACCGCGACCACCTCGTCGGCCGCGAGCACGAGATCGGCCGTTCCGGTGACGATGCGCGAGCAAGTCACCTCGGCCGGATGATCCGACAGGCGGACGTGGCTGAGCACCGCCCCACCCTTCTGCGCCAGACCCGACATGTCGAGGATCATCGAGGCCTTGCCCTCGATATGAGCGGCCATGCCGAGCAGCGCGCCGATGGTGAGCACACCGGTGCCGCCGACGCCGCCGACCGCGATATTGTAAGGCTTATCCAGCGTGGGACGCGACACAGGCTCCGGCAGTTCTCCGATGTCGGCAAGCTCCGCCGGCGCGCGGTGGCGCGGCGCACCGCCGTCGATCGTGACGAAAGACGGGCAGAAGCCCTTCAGGCAGGAATAGTCCTTGTTGCAGGACGACTGGTTGATGGCCCGTTTGCGGCCGAACTCGGTCTCCAGCGGCTCGACCGAGATGCAGTTCGACTGCACCGAGCAGTCGCCGCAGCCTTCGCAGACCGCCGGGTTGATCATCACCCGGCGCGCCGGATCTTCCATCAAGCCGCGCTTGCGGCGGCGACGCTTCTCGGCCGCGCAAGTCTGAACGAACACGATCGCAGACGTGCCCTTGTATTCGCGGCACATCTTCATGACGTTGTCGAGCTCGTCGCGGTGATACTTCTTCACGCCGGGCGCGATGGTGTCGGCCGGGTAAGCGTCGGGATTCTCGGAGACGAGGTAAATCTCGCTGATGCCCTCGGCATAAAGCTGCGCCATGATCTTCTGCGGCGAGAGATCGCCGTCATGGCGCTGACCGCCGGTCATGGCAACGGCGTCGTTGTAGAGGATCTTGTAGGTGATGTTGGCCTTGGAGGCGATCGCCTGGCGGATGGCGAGAATGCCCGAATGGAAATAGGTGCCGTCACCGAGATTCGCGAAGATGTGGTTCTCGTTGGTGAACGGCGCGATGCCGACCCACGGCACGCCCTCGCCGCCCATATGCGTGAACGTCTCGGTCGAACGGTCCATCCACAGCGCCATGAAGTGACAGCCGATGCCGGCAAGCGCGCGGCTGCCTTCGGGGACTTTCGTCGAGGTGTTGTGGGGACAGCCCGAGCAGAAATACGGGGTGCGGGAAACAGGCGCGACCGCCTGCATCTGCGTGGCCTGGCGGCCGTTGAACCAGTCGGCCTTGACGCGGAGCATCTCCGCAATTTCAGGGTTGAGATTAAGTCGAAGCAGGCGCTCGGTCAGCGAGGTCGCAAGCGAGGCGACGCTGAGCTCGGCGGCGAAGGTCAAAAAGCGCTTGTCGTGCTCGTCCATCTTGCCGACGATGCGCGGACGAACGTCGTCACGCCAGTTGAACAGCTCCTGCTTAACCTGGTTCTCGACGATCTCGCGGCGCTCCTCGACGATGAAGATCTCTTCGAGCCCGATGGCGAACTGCCGTACGCCTTCCGGCTCCAGCGGCCAGGGCATGCCGATCTTGTAGAGGCGCAGGCCGATCTTGGCGGCGACCTCCTCGGTGATCCCAAGCTCGCGCAGCGCCTGCCGTACGTCCTCGTAGCTCTTGCCCGATGCCATGATGCCGAAGCGGGCGTTCGGCGAATCCATGGTGATGCGGTTGACCCTGTTGGCGCGCGCAAAGGCGATCGCGGCAAAGCCCTTGTAGTCCTGCAGACGGCGGTCCTGCTCGAAACGGTCATCGGGCCAGCGCAGATTGAGCCCGCCGGGCGGCAGCTCGAAATCGGAGGGGATGATGAAGGGCTTCATCTCGTCGGTGAGGTCGATCTCGGCGGTGGTCTCGACCGTCTCCGTGATCACCTTCATGCCGACCCAGCAGCCCGAGTAGCGCGACATCGCGATGCCGAGCAGACCCATCTCGATCATCTCGTGGATGCTCGAGGGGTAGAGATACGGCATCAGCGCCGAGATGAAGGCATGGTCGGACTGATGCGGGACGGTGGAGGATTTTGCGCCGTGGTCGTCGCCGGCAAGACACAATACGCCGCCGTTCTTGGCCGAGCCGGCGGCATTGCCGTGGCGGAACACGTCGCCGCAGCGGTCGACGCCGGGGCCCTTGCCGTACCAAATGCCGACGACGCCATCATATTTGGCGCCGGGCGAGAGATTGAGCTGCTGCGAGCCCCACACGGCGGTTGCGGCAAGATCCTCGTTCACGCCGGGCTGGAACTTGACGTTGTACTGTTCGAGGTGTTTTCGCGCCGCGAAGAGCTGCTGGTCATAACCGCCGAGCGGCGAGCCGCGATAGCCGGAGATAAAGCCCGCAGTGTTGAGGCCGTTGGCGCGATCGCGCCGAATCTGGGCCATGGGCAGGCGCACCAGCGCCTGAATGCCGGTGGTGAAGACGTGTCCAGTTTGCTGGGTATATTTCTGATCGAGACTGATCGGACCCTGGTTGATGCCCATGCTGTCCTCTTCCACCCTTCTTGGCGTTTGGCCACTTAAGCCGTTGCCTGCCCGTCGTTTTTAGCTAGGGCGCGCCGACCACCTGCGCCACTTTATGTCGGAAATTTCACGCTCCGCATCACAAATCTGGACCAAAGGCAGCGCCGGGTAAAAATCGCAATTTCGTGGCCTGAAACACGCTGGGCATTTTCAATTTGTGTCACCATACCCCCGCCGTCGCGAAATGAATTGATGCCCCGTCATGCCGGATGCGGGCGATTGGTCGCAGGAGAGGCTTTCGATGCGGACGATTCTGGTTGGCTCGGCTCTCGTGGGTTTGGCGTTGTGCAGTGCAGTTGGAAGCGCGGCCCGCGCCGCCGAGCCCTCACCGGAGCTGATCGCCTACGGCAAGACGCTGGTCGAGGCCGGTGGCTGCGCGGGCTGCCACACTGCCGATCCGGCTAAGCCGTTCGCGGGCGGAAAGCGCATCGACACGCCCTTCGGTGCGATCTATGCGCCGAACCTGACACCTGACCGCGACACCGGGATCGGCGCCTGGACCGATGCCGACTTCACGCGCGCCGTGCGCTATGGCGTCGCGCCTGATGGTTCGAACTACTACCCGGCGTTTCCCTATCCCTACTTCACGCGGATGACGAAGGACGACACGCTGGCGATCCGCGCCTACCTGGGAACGCTGGTGCCCCTAGCTAACCGCAACAAGCCGCCGGAGCTGCGCTGGCCGTTCGGCTATCGCGGCCTGATGCGGGTCTGGAACTATCTGTACTTCAAGCCCGGCCTGTTCGAGCCGGACCAGAGCCAGAGCGCCGCGTGGAACAGAGGCGGCTATCTCGTCACCGGTCTCGGTCATTGCGGCGCCTGCCATACGCCGAAGAACTATTTTGGCGTGGACAAGCAGGCGCAGGCGCTGTCCGGCAGCGAGATCGGCGGCTGGTATGCACCAAGGCTCGACGGCGCCGCCCGCACCGGGCTGAAGTCGTGGAGCGCCGACGATATCACCGAATATCTGCAAAGCGGCCGCAACACCAAAAGCCATGCTGGCGGGCCGATGGCGGAGGTGGTCGTCAACTCGACCTCGAAGATGAGCGATGCCGATGTGCAAGCAATCGCGGTCTATCTGAAGAGCCTGCCGCCGGCGCGGCGCGAGACCATCGTGACGCCCCCTGACGATGCCGAGATGAAGGCCGGTCAGGCGGTCTACGCAAAGCTCTGCGTCGCCTGCCATGAGGCCGACGGCACGGGCAGCCCGCGGATCTATCCGCCGCTGCCCGGCAACGCGCTGCTGCAATCGATCAATCCGTCCTCTACATTGCGCATCATCCTCGACGGCGCCCACACCGTGACGACGCCGCGCGCGCCCAACACCGGCGAGATGCCGGCCTATGCCAAGCAATTGTCCGACGACGAGATCGCCGCGGTGACGAACTACATGCGCAATTCCTGGGGCAATGCGGGCCCGCTGGTGACGCCATCGCAGGTGGCGAAGGCGAGGAAAGAGGAGGAGTAGGTCACCGTCGCATCCTCACCGTCATTGCGAGGAGCTCTTGCGACGAAGCAATCCAGACTGCCACCGCCGAGGGATTCTGGATTGCTTCGCGGAGCCTGTCATCGGGCCGCGCTTCGCGCGGACCCGTTGGCTCGCAATGACGACGTGGATGGAGCTGTGCGTATGCCGACCAGCTCGACTCGACTCCCTCTCACCCGCCACGCTTCGCGCGTCGGCCTCTCCCCGCAAGCGAGGCGAGGCGAAGAGTGCGCGCTATTTCTTTTCGTCTCCCGTGAACACGAATTTCGGCATCTCCCATCGGTAGCGGACCGCGAGCAGACGGAAGCTGAGGCCGAGCACGAAGGTCAAGATCGTCCAGAGCTCGGCATTGAGATTGAGACCGAAGGCGGTGGCGTAGAACAGCCCGGTCACGACCGAGACGCTGGCGTAGAGCTCGGATCGGAACAGGAGCGGCACATCGTTGCAGAGCACGTCGCGCAACACGCCGCCGGCGCAGCCTGTCACCATGCCCGAGACGATCACGATCGGCAGCGAGGCATCCATCTGCCAGCCGACGTTGCAGCCGATCATGGTGAAGACGACGAGGCCGATGGCATCGAGCACGATGAAGGCGAGGTGCAGCCGATGCACCAGCCGCGCGATCAGGATCGTCAGCAGAGCTGCTCCGCCCGGCAGCGCGAGGTAGATCGGGTTGGCGACCCACACCAGCGGATAGTGCCCGAGAAACAGGTCGCGCAGCGTGCCGCCGCCAAGCGCGGTCACGCAGGCGAGAAGACAAACGCCGACATAGTCCATGCTGCGCCGACCGGCGGCCAGCGCGGCCGTCATGCCCTCTGCCGTCAAGGCGACGAACGCCAGAAGATGCAGCACGCTGTCGGTCGGCGGCAGGCTCCACATGGATTTGTTCCCCGGTCCGCCGTGGAACTTAGCCCACGGTTCCCTGGACAGGTTCCTGATTCCCGCGGCGGGAGCAACATGCGACGAAAGCATAAAGCGCCGGGAACAGAATCTCGCATCCACGGGTTGTCCCGCGGCAATAACCCGAGGAGACCAATCGATGGCTGACGACCGTTTTCCCAACGATCCGTACCGCCCGAACCTCGCCGACGATGAGTATCTTCGCGCGGCGCGCCGGGACGCCGACCTTCAGGCCGATCCCGAACTTGGCGAAGGCCCCGCCTCCAGCGGCAAAGTTGCGCTGTTCGCCGTTGCGATTGCGCTAGTGCTGGGTGCCGTGTTCTACGGTCTGAACAATACCAGCACGACCAACCAGGCCAGCAACACACCGGCCTCGCAGACCGCGCAGACGCAGCCGACCAATCCGGCCTCGCCTCCCGGTATGCGCGACGTAACGCCGCGCAACAACACCGGGCCGGGCGTGACCACGGGTGCGGCACCGAGCAAGCAGGCTCCGGATACGCAGACGCCGTCTGATGGCGCGAAGTAGAGTAACACGATAGCTGCCGTCGCCCGGCTTGACCGGGCGACCCAGCACTCCGAGACAGTCGTGGCTGAATCGAGAAGTCGCGGCGTAATGGATGCCCCGCCCCCCGTGCGCAATTGCGCACCAGGCGGGGCATGACACCGAGAGGATGCGAGAGCGGCGGGACCTCAGATCCCGCCGCTTTTCGTTTGGGTCAGCTGAACATCTTGTTGAGCTCGCCGCCGGAATAGCCGTTGCCGAGCTCGGTGAAGGTTCCCTGCTCCGCCATTTCCTTCGCCGCCCGCATGAAACCGCCCCAGGCGGCGCGGGCGAGCGAGCCACCAACGCTGATCCGGCGCACGCCGAGATCGGCAGCCTCCTGCAACGACAGGCCGGCGCCGCCGATCAGGAGATTGAACGGTTTTGGATGCACCGCCTTCACCACCGCCGCAATGTCCTCGCGGCTCTTCAGACCCGGCGCATAGAGGCAGTCGGCGCCGGCATCCGCGTAGGCGGTGAGCCGGTCGATGACCAGCTTGAGGTCGGTCACACCCCACAAATACGCCTCGCAGCGGCCGACCAGCAGCGTGCCGCTGTCGCCGATCGCCTTGCGCGAGGCCTTGATCCGCTCGACCGCAAGCGCGCGGTCGTAGAGCGGCTTGGCCTTGTCGCCGGTGGAATCCTCGATCGACAGGCCGGCAACGCCGGTGCGCACGCAGCGCTCGACGTTGTCGGCGACCTTGTCCGGCTCGACAGCAAAGCCGCCCTCGAAATCCGCGTTGACGGGGATGTCGACGGCGGAGCTCAATGCTGCCAGATGCTGACAGACGTCCTCGACACTGACGTGATTATCGGCCTTGCCGATGGTCCAGGCAAAGCCCGCGCTCGATGACGCAATCGCCTTGAAGCCGAGATGCTGCAATGCTTTGGCGCTGCCGACATCGACCGGATTGGGCAGGATGAAGCAGCCGCTCTCGTGCATCTTCTTGAAGGTTGCGCGCTTGTCAGCGGTTGTCACGTGCATGTTTCTCTCCCTGATTGGCCGCGAAGACATAGGCGCGCATTCAGGGCAGCGCTAGTGCGCGCCCGGCAGCATTAGTGCGCGTCGTGCACCGCGCGGCTGTCCTTCGGCGCCTGCTCCCGATCGTTCATGCCATAGTCACGGATGACGCTGGCGATGCGCAAATGATAGTCGGCGAATATCTTCGCCCTGCCCTTGGCCTGGGTGCGGCGATGCTCCATCGTGTTGCGCCAGGCCTCGACGGCCGCCTCATCCCGCCAGAACGACACCGACAGGATCTTGCCCTTTTCGGTGAGGCTCTCGAAACGCTCGACCGAGATGAAACCGTCGATGGTTTGCAGGATCGGCTTCAGGTCGGCCGCAAGGTCGAAATAGTCCTGGCGGTGTTCCGGCTTCGGCCAGACTTCGAAGATCACGGCGATCATGGGCGTCTCCTGCTAACGATGTCGTGGCCTACAATACCACTTTGCGTAGGAAGGTGCGCTCTTCCGCGAGGATGAAGTTGTTCTCCTCGGCGAAATGGAAGTTCGCCATGCCTTCGGCGTCCTGCCGCAGCCGCGCACGATAGGCTTCATAGGCGGCCAGGCTCTCGAAGGTGATCAACGCGAAGGCGATGTTGTTGGTGCCCTCATGCGGCATGAAATAGCCGATCAGCTCGCCGCCGCATTTCGGGATGATGGTGAGCCAGCGTTTCGAATATTCCTCGAACTGCGCGCGCTTGAACGGATCGAGCTGGTAGCGGATGAAGACGGTGACGGACATGATGGGCTCTCCTATTCCACATCGTCATTGCGAGCGCAGCGAAGCAATCCAGGAATCCCTCCGCGGAAACATCTCTGGATTGCTTCGCTGCGCTCGCAATGACAGCGCGGTGAGAGACTACGCCCTTGCCCGACGGCGATGCTTCGGCTACCATCGAAGCATGAAATCAGGCCCTGACATCGCCATGGTTGCTTCGCTGGTCGGCGATCCCGCCCGCGCCAACATGCTGACCGCGCTGATGAACGGCCGTGCGCTCACTGCCAGCGAGCTGGCGCAGGAGGCCGGCATCACGCCGCAGACTGCGAGCTCGCACCTGTCGAAGCTCGAGGCCGGCGGCCTCGTCGAGCCGGAGAAGCAGGGCCGGCACCGCTACTACCGCCTCACCGACGACGACGTCGCCGGCGTGCTCGAAGGTCTCGCGGGGCTTGCCGCGCGGACCGGCCACATGCGCGTGCGTACCGGGCCGAAGGATCCGGCGTTGCGGCGCGCGCGGATCTGCTATGATCATCTCGCCGGCGATCTCGGCGTGCAGATGCTCGACACCATGCGCGCGCGACAGCTGGTCAGGCAGAGGAAGCAGGAGATCGAGCTGACGGCCGAGGGCGAGCGCTTCCTCGCCAAGCATTTGCAGATCTCGCCCGACATGCTCACCCATCCGCGCCGCCCGGTGTGCAAGGCCTGCCTCGACTGGAGCGAGCGGCGGCATCATCTCGCCGGCACGCTGGGGGCCGCGATGATGCAGCGCTTCGCCGAACTCAAATGGGCCGCACGCGACGCCACGCCCGGCAGCCGCGTCGTGAATTTCACCCGCACCGGCGAGAAGCAGTTCGCCGCGCTGTTCGGGAATAGGAAGGACTGATCACGCAAGCTGCGTGACGGCACACAATCCCGTGTGAACTCCGCCTCTCGTCATGGCCGGGCTTGACCCGGCAAGCCACGTCTTTATTGCGGCTGGCACGTGGATGCCCGGGACAAGTTCGCGAAGACGCGCTTCGCGCTTTTGCCCGGGCACACCGGAGACCTCAATGAACCGCATCTTCTCGGCCGCACTCGCTGCCGCCCTCTTCAGCATCCCGCTTGCATCCCGCGCCACCGACACCGCGCCCCGCGAGCCCTATGGCATCGCGCTCGAAGGCTTTGCCTATCCCTATCCCGTGCACCTCTTGCCGCTCGTCAATGACGGCGAGCAGCTCAGCATGGCCTATATGGACGTGTCCCCCGCACGGCCGAACGGCCGCACCGTCGTGCTGCTGCACGGGCGCAATTTCCCGTCGAGCTACTGGGCCCCCGTGATCAAGATGCTGAGCGAGGCGGGTTATCGCGTCGTCGTGCCGGACCAGATCGGCTTCGGCAAATCATCCAAGCCGGCCGGCGAGCTGCATTTCGACACGCTGGCGCGCAACACGATTGCGCTGCTCGATCAGCTCAAGATCGACAAGGCCGACATCGTCGCCCACTCCCTTGGCGGCATGCTCGGTGTACGCATCGCCCGCGCCTATCCCGACCGTATCGCCCATCTGGTGCTGACCGCGCCGATCGGACTGGAGGACTATCGCCTCTACGTGCCGCCGACGCCAACCGAGAAGATGATCGAGACCGAGGACAAGCTCACGGCGGACGGCTATCGCAAGCAACTCCAGACCAATTACGCAATCAAGCTGCCGCCGGAGGCGATCACGCCGTTCATCGATGCCCGTTTCAACATCAAAGGCAGCCCCGATTATCCGCGCTGGCTGCGCGCCTTCGTCAGCTCCGGCCAGATGATCTATCGCGAGCCGGTCGCGCACGAGATCCCGCTCATCACGCTGCCCACGCTGTTCGTGATGGGTGCCGACGATCACAACGCACCGGGACGACTGAGCGCGCCGGAGGCGCTGCGCGCCAAGATGGGACAGAACGCCGAACTCACCAAAGCGCTCACCGCGAAGATGCCGAATGCGCGGGCCGAGGTGATCCCGGACACCGGTCACCTCGTCTTCCTGGAGGCGCCGGAGAAGTATCGGGAGCTGGTGCTGGGCTTTCTTGGCCGCTAGAGCGTTTCGAGCGAAGTGGACACCGGCTCGCGTAAAGAAAACGCGTCAAACAAAGCATCTAGCGCCATCGTTGTCGCCTGAAGCCGTATGCGGAGGAACGTTCACGCCGCATTCAGGTCATGATTGGCAGGTTTGGATCGCGACGTGTCGGCACGCATAGGTTTAGCGTGTCGAATCGTGTCTTTTGATTCATTGTGCGCCGCAAGCGCCATCCCCCTAAGCCTGCCCCAAGGACCAGAAGGAAGATCAAATGAAATATCTGTTTGCCGCCGTCATGCTCGCCAGCGCAGTCGTCGGTTTCAGCGAGGCGGCCAGCGCCGCCGGCGGCTGCGGCCCCGGCTGGTATCGCGGCCCCTATGGCGGCTGCCGTCCGATGCGCGGCCCGGTCGTGGTGCGTCCCGGCCCCGTCGTAGTCGCGCCGGCGCCGGTCGTCGTGGTGCCCCGCGCGCGCGTGTGCCCCTACGGCTTCCGCTGGTACGCCGGCCGCTGCCGTCCATTCTGATCCTTTCGTATTGCAAAATGGCCGCGCGGGATCAGCCTGCGCGGCCATTTTCGTTTGGGCACCGCTGCCGACTTGCGTCCGCCGTGGAATCGGAGCGGCTCCAGAATCGAAACGGGGACCGCCGGCGGCGATCCCCGTCCAATTCGCGAATTGTCGCGAGCTTACCAGTAATGACGGCGATGCCAGCGCCGGCGACGCCAACCCCAGTGTCGGCGGCGCCAGCCCCAATGCCGGCCGCGCCCACGCCAGTGCACCTGCTCAGGCTTCGCCTGCGCGGCTTCCTCGCTGGTGGTGACTGCGGGATGAGCATCGGAACTGCCCTGCGGCATGCGGGTGGGATCAGCGACCGGCTGCGGTGACAGCGGCGCGGCCTGCGCGGTCGCAGCGAAGGCGGCGGCTCCCGCCGTCACCCCCAATGCAAGTTTCAAAAAGTTCCGGCGCTCCATGGCTTCTTCCTCTTGGATCATCGTGCCTGTGATGCAGAAGAAGTGTCGTGGTCACGACATGAACCAAAGCTGAATCAGGCGTTCAGATTAATTGGAGAATTCGTAGCCCTCCGCCCTACGTCGCGAACTCCTGCGCCAGCACCAGCGTCTCGCGCGTGCGCGTCACATCGGGCCAGTCGCGGTTGAAGTCGGCGGTCAGGCGCTTGAGCGCATCACCCTTCAGCATCGCGGCGAGCTTCGTCTCGTCATCGAATTGATACATGGCCTGGTGCAGCGAGGGATCGTCCAGGCTCCAGAACCGCCAGGCTCTGCTGACGCCAAACGCCTTCACCGCGTCGGGCAGATGTTCCGTCTCGTACCATCTGTCGAAGGCGGCGCGCTTGCTGCCGTCGGAGACGGTGGCACGGACGACGAAGAAGGCTGATGGCATCGGGTTTCCTCCCATTGTTTGGGCGAGACTAGCTGCTTCATCCGACGGCGACAAAAACAGTTGGCAGCGGTGTCGGAACGCGTGCCCTTCGCTCGTCCTTGATCTGAATCAGGACACGGAGACAACACATGGCCGATCTCACGCTGACTACCTTCGATTGGGTTCCCGAGATGCCCAGAGGTTTCGTGCGCGACCTCCGTGTGCGCTGGGCGCTCGAAGAAGCCGCCTTGCCCTATCGCGTCGCAAGCGTGCCATTCGACGACCGCGGCCCCGCGCATCTCGCGCACCAGCCCTTCGGCCAGGTGCCGTGGCTGACCGACGGCGACCTCTCGATCTTCGAAAGCGGCGCGATCCTGCTGCATCTCGGCGAGCGCAGCGACAAGCTGATGCCGTCAAATCCGCGCGGCCGCGTTGAGGCGACGAAATGGGTGTTCGCCGCGCTCAATTCGGTGGAGATGGCGAGCCTGCCCTGGGCGATGCTGAAGTTCATGGGCGATGCGGACGACACGCCGGCATGGAAATTCCTGGACGGGTTCCTTGGGGTTCGCCTCAAGCATCTCGAACTGGTTCTAGCCCGCCGCGAATGGTTGGCGGGGTCCTTCTCCGTCGCCGACATCCTGATGTCGGACGTGCTGCGCCCCGTCGACCGCTTCGAGGGACTGGCGAACCACCCGGCTTGCCGTGCTTACCTCGCCCGGGCCACGGCCCGCCCAGCCTTCGCCAAGGCCCGTGCCGACCAGATGGCGCATTTCGTTGCGGCGGATAAGGCGCGCGGGATCTCGTAGGGTGGGTTAGCCTTGCGGCTGCGCGAAGCGCAGTCCGCTGGGCGTAACCCACCAATTCTGTCGCCGCGGAGAGAAAAGAGGTGGGTTAGCCCTGCAGATGCGCTTTGCGCATCTGCAGGGCTAACCCACCCTACGCACCGTAGACGCGGCGCGTCACACCAGCTTCAGCGGTGCGTCGGCAACAACGCGAAGATCGATGCTTCCGATCAAGGCCGAACGACGCGCCTCCGCGGCACTGATGGCCTCGTCCGTCTGCCGCAACGTGCTGATGTTCGAGCCGAGCGACACGATCCCGCCCAGCACCAGCGCGATCGACCCGAGTGCAGCGGTCTGACCTGTCCCGAACAGGCCGAGGATCGTGATCAAGAGCAGCGCCGCACCGCCGCCGATCGCGATCTTGGAGGCCAGGATGTACTTCCGGCAGCGCTCGGCGATCTCGGCGAGCGCTTCGATCCGTGCCTCAATATCGGAAATCTCGTCGGTCGGATCGTCTTCGGTCATTGGATCAAGGATACCAAATCAGAAGAAACCAGCAGCCCACATGAGCGAAGCGACATGCGGGGCTTAAGCAAAGACCGGATGTCGCTACGCTCATCCGAGCGACATCTTTCTCATAACGGCAAATTGTCGTGCTTCTTCGCCGGCATTTCCGTCTTCTTGTCCTTCAGCATCGCCAGCGCCCGGGCGATCCGCTTCCTTGTCGAGTGCGGCATGATGACGTCGTCGATATAGCCGCGCTCGGCGGCGATGAAGGGGGACAGGAAGCGGTCTTCGTATTCCTTCGTTCGCGCCGCGATCTTGTCGGGGTCACCGATGTCGGAGCGGAAGATGATCTCGACCGCGCCCTTGGCGCCCATCACCGCGATCTGGGCGGTCGGCCAGGCGTAGTTCATGTCGGCGCCGATCTCCTTGGAGGCCATGACGTCGAAGGCGCCGCCATAGGCCTTACGGGTGATGATGGTCACCAGCGGCACGGTGCATTGCGAGTACGCGAACAAGAGCTTTGCGCCATGCTTGATCAGGCCGCCATATTCTTGGCTCGTGCCCGGCAGGAAGCCCGGCACGTCGACGAAGGTGACGATCGGGATGTTGAAGGCATCACAAAAACGAACGAAGCGCGCCGCTTTCCGCGAAGCATCGCTGTCGAGCACGCCAGCCAGCACCATCGGCTGGTTGGCGACGAAGCCGACGGTACGGCCGGCGATGCGGCCAAAGCCCGTGACGATGTTCTTGGCGAAGGCTTCCGCGATCTCGAAGAAATCGCCCTCGTCCACGACCTTCAGGATCAATTCCTTCATGTCGTAGGGCTTGTTCGGATTGTCGGGGACCAGCGTGTCCAACGACATGTCGACCCGGCCGATGTCGTCGAAGCTCGGCCATTCCGGCACGCCGTCGGTGTTGTTGGACGGCAGGAAGTCGATCAGACGGCGCATCTGCAGCAGCGTCTCGACGTCGTTCTCGAAGGCGCCATCGGCGATCGAGGAGCGCGTGGCGTGCACCGAGGCGCCGCCGAGCTCTTCGGCGGTGACGACCTCGTTGGTGACGGTCTTCACCACGTCCGGGCCGGTGACGAACATGTAGCTGGTGTTCTTCACCATGAAGATGAAGTCGGTCATCGCAGGCGAATAGACGTCGCCGCCGGCGCAGGGGCCCATGATGACTGATATCTGCGGGATCACGCCCGAGGCGAGCACGTTGCGGCGGAACACGTAGGAATAGCCGGCGAGCGCGGCGACGCCCTCCTGGATGCGGGCGCCACCGGCGTCATAGAGACCGATGATGGGCGCCCGCGCCTTCATCGCCATGTCCTGAAGTTTCGTAATTTTCAGCGCGTGCGTTTCCGAGAGAGAACCGCCGAACACCGTAAAATCCTTGGCGAAGACGAAGGTCTTGCGGCCGTTGACGGTGCCCCAGCCGGTGACGACGCCATCGCCCGGCACCTTGGTCTTCTCCATGCCGAACTCGGTGGAGCGATGCTCGACGAACATGTCGAATTCCTCGAACGATCCCTTGTCGAGCAAGAGCTCGATGCGCTCGCGCGCTGTCAGCTTGCCGCGGGCGTGCTGCGCCTCGATGCGCTTTACCCCGCCGCCGAGCTTGGCACCGGCACGACGATCTTCAAGGGCGTCCAGGATGTGTTTCATTTGCTCCCGCCAGTTCTTAAGTGATGCGGGGTTCTAACACGGCATTTTGCGGGCCGGAAAGCGCCTTTCGGTGCCGCAGGGCTGCCCTGCCGCAGCGTGAAAGCGCAAGGAATTACAAAGTTTTGCCTGGGAGGCGAGCATGGACGAAGGAACGGCCGAGACTGGTGCGGCGACGGGCGGTGTCAACATCCTGCTGCGGCTGGAGGGCCTCACCCTGTTCGCTGGCATGGTGATGCTCTACTGGGCGTGGGACGGCTCCTGGCTAGTGTTTGCCCTGCTCTTCCTCGTCCCCGACCTGAGCTTCCTGGCATACCTCTCCGACGCAAAACTCGGCGCACTGGTCTACAATGCCGCCCACAGCTACATGGCGCCGGTGTCGCTGCTGACACTTGGCTTCGGCCTCGCCTCGCCTTTGACTCTGTCCATCGCCTTGATCTGGCTCGCCCATATCGGCATCGACCGGGCGCTCGGCTATGGCCTGAAATATTCCGCGGGGTTCGGCTTCACCCATCTGGGGCGGATCGGCCGGCAGAAGGACGCCTGACCCGCGCGCGGCCTGCAAATTTGGTGGTCCGGCCCAGTTGACCAGGCCAGCCGATTCAGGCTTGCTTCAAGCTCACGATCAGGCGCCGAATGTTGCGTGAGCCCAGTCGGTACGGCGGCGGTCATTACGCCTCGGCTCGAGCATCACGCAAGCATCACTGAGATGTCCGCGACGGTCGTCCCCCTGCCGCCGAACTCATCGTCGGAAATCATCGACTTCCTGCGGCGCATGGCCAGCATGGTGTCGGGACGGAACGGCGAGATGCTACTGCGCGCAGCAAGCCTGATCGTATCGCTGGCACAGCGGGCGATGTCGGCCGAGCGGCTCTATCACGAACAGCAGGTCGAGAGCACGCGCAACACCGAGCTGCGCGAGGCCGCCGAGCTTGCTCGCGATGCCATGGTGAGCCAGATCGCAGCGCTGCGGACGCAGCTTGCCGAGGTCACCGCAGCGACCGCGGCCGAGCGAGCCGCATTCGATGCCGAGCGCGGCAAGCTGCTTGGCCTGATGCAGCATGCCGAGAGTCATATCGGCAAGCTCAGCACGGAGCTCGACACGCTGCGCGCCTCTGTCGACAGTTTCAACGAGACCGTGGTCTCCGTGCCGATCGAGGTGCTGCGGCTGGCGCGGACGCAGTTCGAGTATCTCTCGAACGGCTTTGCTAGACGCGGCGACGTGATCTCGCAGGCGATGAGCGAGATCGGCGGCTTTGCGATCGACCAGGCGCTGACGGCGAAGAAAACGGCCGATCCCGCCTGAGAGCTGCCGCACGCCAAATTGACAGCGCGCGGGCCTGTTGTTCTACTCGATCAAAATCACAAGGGGGACCCGATGCCGACGGCATTCCGCGTCGCTATGGCGCTTTGCATTTCAATTCTGTTGGTCGGCATTGGCGCCAACGCACAATCCCTTCCCAAGGAAGTCGCCACGCGCGCCGAGATCTATCCGATCTCCTCGCTCACCCTCTCCGACCAGCAATTCCTCAGCGGCGATGCGGCGGCCGGCAAGCCGGTGACCGTCGCGGGCGAACTCCGCGTGGCCCAGGGCACCGGCAAGCTTCCCGTGGTGGTGCTGATGCACGGCTCGAGCGGCGTCGGCGCCACCACGGAAGCCTGGGTGCACGCGCTCAACGCCATGGGCATCTCCACCTTCGTGATCGATGGTTTTACGGGGCGTGGCCTCACGGTGGTCGGGCCGAACCAGGCCTTGCTCGGCCGGCTCAATCTGATCGTCGATATCTACCGCTCGCTGGAGATCCTGGCAAAGCATCCCCGCGTCGATCCTGATCGCATCGTGCTGATGGGCTTTTCGCGCGGCGGACAGGCGACGCTCTATGCGAGCCTCGAGCGCTTCCACAAGCTCTGGAACAAGTCCGGTATCCAGTTCGCGGCTTACATCCCGTTCTATCCGGACTGTTCAACGACGTATCAGAGCGATGCCGAGGTCGCCGCGCGCCCGATCCGCATCTTCCACGGCGCACCCGACGACTACAATCCCGTGAAGAGCTGCAAGGCCTTTGTCGAACGGCTCAAAGCGGCCGGGCGCGACGTGTCGCTGACCGAATATCCCGATAGCGCGCACGGATTTGACAGCGGCCTGCTCGGCCTCAACACCGTCGCCGTGTCCGCGAACGCGCAAACCGTGCGCAACTGCCGCATCAAGGAAGGTGACGGCGGCGTGCTGATGAACGGCGATACCAACGCGCCCTTCTCCTACAAGGACGCCTGTGTCGAGCTCAACCCGCATGTCGGCGGCAATCCGAAGACAGCCGCTGAAGCGCGCAAGGCCGTGGAGGAGTTTTTGCAGGTGCTGTTGAAGCTGGGTTGAGACTGTTTGCTCCGCCCCAGCTCTCGTAGGGTGGGCAAAGCAGAGCGTGCCCACCAATCACAGATCATGACACGGAGAGAAGGTGGGCACGGCGCTGCGCGCCTTTGCCCACCCTACGGTACCGCAGTTTGTCGCCGGCTCCTTGCAATAACGAGTCCTACGGCTCACCCGGCCTAAACGGTTCCTGCTTGTCCGGCGGCACGGTCTCCTCCGACATGGCAAGCAGCATCGCGACCATCACGTAATTGCCGGCGACTGCGGTGAGGTCGACGATCTGCTGGTCGTTGAACACTTTCTTCGCGCGCGCGTAAGTCTCGTCGGTGACCTTCTTGGTGGTGGTGAGCTCGGTGACGAAATCGTAGACCACCGCCTCGTCATCGGCCATCTTCGAGGGCCGCTTGTTGGCCTTCAGCTCTGCGATGATGTCGGCCGACAGGCCCGCCTTCGCCGCCAGCGGCGCGTGTGCGTACCATTCCACCTGCGAGCGCCACTGCCGCCCGATGATCAGGATCGCGAACTCGTTGAGCTTGACCGGGACCGAGGTCTCCCAGCGCAGATAGTGGAACAGGTCGAACAGGCGCTGGCCGAGCACAGGACTGCGGATCATCGGATTGTAGGGCCCGCCGATGCCGACGCTCGACACCTTCATGATCTGTTCGCCGAGCGGCTTCTGCCTGGCGTCCAGCTGATCCATGGTGAGCTGCGGAAAGCGTGGCTCCTTGCTGGTGGCGGGGCCGGCGAACATCGTGGCGCCGAGCCAGCCGGCAGCTGCCGCAAGCGTGAGCGACGACAGCCAGAGCGGCGTTGAGTTCATTGTTATCCTCCCGGTTTTTCTTTGGCGGGAGGATGCTAGTTGAGCGGCGCCAGCGCGGTAGCGCTAGATCGCGCCAATCTCGGCAAGGCAGGCTTGCGTCAGCGGCATGCGCTCGCTGATGAGACGCGGCTCGCGGCAGTCCATGTTGAGCGCGAACACGGTGTGGGCCCCGCCCTTCTCGGCCCAGCCGACCATCCAGCCGAGCGAGGGCTCGCCGCGTTCGGCGCCCAAGAGGCCCGACTTGGCGCGGATGACGCTATCGCCGACCTTGGTCACCGGCAGGATGTCGCAGACGAGATCCTGGCTCCGCTTGCTGATGGGCAAAGCACGGCGGCGCAGCCGGTCGACGAAGTCGACCTGCTCGACCGGATCGATGCGCAAATTCCCGGTGAGCCAGAATTGGTCGATGCCGCCGCCGATGTCACGGTTGCCGTAGTCGAACTCGTCGACATATTTCTGCATGCGCTCCTGGCCGATGCGGCGCGCGATCTCCTGATAGACCGGCACCGCGCTGACCGCGATCGCACTGCGTAGTGTGTGATCCTTGTTCCAAGCCTCGATCGGCCGCTTCACGCCGTCCCAGGGAAATACGTCCTTGTCGGGGTCAGCGACCACGCCAGTCTCGAGCGCAATCAACGAGTTTGGAATCTTGAAGGTCGAGGCCGGCAGCTTCCCCTCGCCCGAGCGCTCCTTGTCGCTGGCGACGATCAGATAGTCCTCGACCTTGTAGCCGACGAAGGTGCCTGATGTGCCGAGATCGGTGAAGCGTTTGGCCAAGCTGTCGCGGATTTCGTTGCGCGGCGGGGCGACATGAGCGAGCGCGCGTGACGGCAGGGTGGCGGCTGCGGCAAGCAGGCCGAGGGTGGAACGACGGGTCAGCAAGATTGGTATCCGATGATGATGAGAGTGGCCGCGACAATGCCGCCAATATCTGGTGAAACGATGACAGGTAGTGTTTACCGCCCCCGGCCGGACAGCCGCAGCACGAACACCAGCACTTCGGCGACGGCCTTGTAGAGGTCCGGCGGGATCTCCTCGCCGAGCTCGACCTTGGAGAGCGCGCCGGCCAGGACTTCGTTCTCCTCGATCGGGATGTCATGGGCCTTGGCGATCTCGACGATCTTTTCACCGATCGTGCCCTTGCCCTTGGCGACGACAACCGGGGCGTTGGTGCCCTTCTCGTAATGCAGGGCAATCGCGAGCTTGGATGGGTCGCTCATGTGGCGCGATCCAGGAAATGGCCGGCGCGAGCCTGTGTGGCCTGCGGCGGGGTGCCGTCGCGCACCACGATATCACTGGGCTTGAGCTCAGCTCTGGACAATGCCTGGCTGAGCTCACCGACGCCGGCGCGGAGCTGCTGCGCCGTCGCGGGCCGCTCCGCCCACATCCGCACGAGGGTCTTGTCGCCGCTCAGCGTGATCAGCGCATGCACCGGGCCGGCCGGCTCCACATTGAGCGAAAAGCGCGCGCGCCAGGCACGCGTGGCGGGATCGGCGGATTCATTGCCGCCGTCGCGCGAGATCTCGAACTGCGCCATCGCGGTGCCCTGCGGGGTTGCGAAGGGAATCTCGAAATTCCACTGCGGCACGGCCGGGTCGATGCGGTGGCCGCTGGCATCAGTGCGATCGGGAAGCGAGGCGACCTGGAGCAATGTCTGCCGCGCGATCGCGGCATCGGTGTCGTCGAGCAGGCGGTGCACGGTGGCGGCCAGCGGCGTATCGGGCGCGAGCGATGGCGATGCGATGGATTGGGGCGCCGGCAATGCGCCACGGAATGGCGGCGGCGTGGTCGCGTGGGTGGCCGCCTCGAAGATGTGGCCATCCGGCACGGCCTTGTTGGAGCCGGGCACGTTGCCGATCAGGCGCGGCAAGTTTTGCGTCATCTCCTGCAAGAGGCTGGCGGCAAGGCCGGCGGTCATGTTTCGCGGCATCGCCATTTGTGGCGCGTCGCCAGCCATGTCGGCGAGCACCGCGGCCGAGAAATTGGCATTGCGCGGCTGTTGCGCCGGTTGGGCGATGTCGGGGGCCATTGACGACAATGCGGCCTGCGCGGCCTCGGCTGCTGGCCGAGCCGACGCAGCGGCCAGCTGCGGCGCGCCCGCGACGCTGGCAGGCATGGCGGCGCCTTGCGTCTGGGGCGCGGTGGTTTCGAGCGTGGCCAGCGTCTGGCGCAGCACGAGCAGCGCCGCCTTCAGATCGGGCATTGCGCCGGACGACGGCATCGCGCCGGCAGCCAGCGAGGCCTCGAGGAACAAGCCGGACTTTTGGAAGGCAGTCTCGATATCGCCACCATCGAGGCGGGCGTTGAGCGGCGTCTGCTGCGCCAGCACGTCCAGCATGGCCTGCTTCAGTCCCGCTGGCAAATCGCTGCCGGTGACGACCGCGGCGAGATTGGCGAACAGCGGCGCCTGGCTGCCTTGCCTAGTGACGGCCTCGGCGGACGCCACGGTGACGGCGACTTGCTCCAGCGGGGTCAGCGTATTGCGCGCCGCGCTCGCGGACGGCGCGAGCGGCGGGCTCTCCACCAGCGAGGCCGCAGCCGGCGTCAGCGTAATCTGATCGGACGCCGCCCCGCCTGCCCCGCCGACGACCGCGAGCCGGATGGTGCCGTCGTTCTGCGACACCGCGAGCTGGAGATTCTGCCCCGGTGTCAGCGCCACTTCCGACATCACGTCCATCGAGAGGTTCGCGATCGCGATCCGCACCATATTGTCGGCGAGCATGCTGACGACTCGTGCGTCAACGACGCTGCCGGCCTGCAACACGAGATCGGGCGTCGCCGCATCAGCCGCGGGGCTGGCAGCACTGACCGGAAGGATCGAGCTTATCGGCGTCGGCATCTCGGAGGGCCCAGGGAATGCTAGCGTCACCCTAAGACCGCCGTCGTAAACCTCTCGTTAAGGACCTTTGGCCGCTTGCGGCTTTACCGCCGCCAAAACCGTCACGGCGGCCTCGAAATCCCGGAGGCGCGTGGCCCGGCGAGCGGCCGCTTCCTCGTCCACGCCCCATTGGTCGATGTTCCAGTCCTCATCGACATGGGCGGCTGCCCAGACCTGGCCAGCGTCGCGCACGCCATGGGCCAGCGCCAGCGCGAGCAGCGCCGAGCCGGTCAAGGTGGTCACCATATGGAGCGCCGCGACCGACCAGGCATCTCCAGGGAGGGCGGCGCGGGCGGCCTTCAGCGCCTCGTCCGGCTGCTTCACATGCATGATGCCCTCGGACAGGATGAAATGCGCGCCCAGCGTCTCCGCGGCCCAGAACAGCACGGGGTCCCAATGTGCGGCCTCGCGGGCGACCAGCCCTTCGGGGTGGCCGGCGCGATAGAACAACAGGTCGGTCTCGAAGTATTTCGCGAGATCGTCGCTGACGAGTTCGACGCGGTCGACGACGCCCTCGACCACGCTGTTGGCGATCCGCGTCAGTGGCATGGTCACGGGATCGATCGTCTCGCCCTGCGCCGCCCATTCGGCAGCAACCGCATCGGCGAGGTCGCGCGAGGAAATAACCACCTGGCGCCCGGTGGGCGTGCGGATCGGCTTGCCGTCAAGGGTGATGGCGAAGCCGCCCTCGGCCTCGACTGCGCCGGCCTCCTTGTAGAAGCGCTTGCGCGGGGGCGTGCGCGCGGAGGCGCGCGCCGATTCCCGCGGATCCGGCGGGGGTTGCCCCGCAGCTTCTTCGAACAATTCGCGCATGTTGAGTCTTCGGTCCCGGTCGCTGAATGCTAAGCTTTCAAGATAAGAGCGGCGGCCGATAAAGCGAGCGGCTGGCATAAGGGAACTTGCGGGCATTGCGGCCCTGTTCGCCGGGCTTTGGCTGGCTGCGGCGCCGAGCCCTACTCCTCCGGCGCGTTCTCGATCGGATCAAACCGGCTTGCATCGAGCCCGAGCAGATTCCACGATTGCTGCATATGCGGCGGCAGCGGCGCGGTGGCGTCGATCACGCCGCCGCGTGGATGCGGGATGACGATGCGGCGCGCGAGCAGATGCAGCCGGTTTTGCAGGCCGCCCGGCAGCTCCCAGTTCTCGATGTTGAAATATTTGGGATCGCCGATGATGGGATGGCCGATATGGGCCATGTGGGCGCGCAGCTGATGGGTGCGGCCCGTCACGGGCTTCAGCGACACCCAGGTCAGCTTGTTGCCGGCGGTCTCGACCATCGCATAGTACGTCACCGCGTGGCTGGCGCCCTCGTCGCCATGCTGGGCGATGCGCATGATGGTGTCGTCCTCGCCCTCCTCCTTCGCGAGGAAGGTCGAGATGCGGCCCTGCTTCGGTTTCGGCAGGCCCGGCACCAATGCCCAGTAGACCTTTCGCGCCGAGCGCGAGCGGAACGCGCCGGTCAAATGCGAGGCGGCAAAGCGCGTCTTGGCGATCAGGAGACAGCCCGACGTCTCCCGGTCGATACGGTGCACGAGGCGCGGCTTCTGGCCCTTGGAATCGCGCATCACCTCCAGCATCTGGTCGATGTGCCGGGTCATGCCCGAGCCGCCCTGCACAGCAAGGCCGGCGGGCTTGTTGAGGACGAGGACGTCGTCGTCTTCCCAGATGGTCATCTCCTTCAGCGCCTTGAGCGTCTTCTGCGCAGCTTCCGAGAGCGGGCCGGCCGTCTTCGGCGTGTCGAGCTTCAGCGGCGGAATGCGGACACTCTGGCCCTCCTCCAGCCGGTCCTTGCTGTCGACGCGCTTGCCGTCGACGCGCAGCTCGCCTTTGCGCACGACGCGCTGGATGTGGGAGAATGAGAGGCCGGGAAAGCGCGCTTCGAGGAAGCGATCGACGCGCATGTTGTTCTCGTCCGCCGTCACGGTAACGGTCTGCACCTTGGTCGGCAGCAATGCCTCAACGGGCTTTTCCCGCGCAGGCTTTTCCATTGCGGCCTTGGGCGCACGCCGCTCGGCGCGCTCGCCCGCAAAGCGCGGCGGCTTGCTACCTGGCTTGCCGCCCGGCCGCGACCCCGCCTTCTGCGCACTGCGCGCCTTCAATGGACGCGCGTCATCGCGCTCGTCACGCGAACGGGGCTTTGGGTTCATTCTCTTGATGCGGCGGCTCATGGCTGCCTGCCTAGCCCAAAAGTGCCGTTTCGTCACGACGAAATGGCGATTTGGCCTCAGCCGCCCCGCTCCTTGCGCAGCTTGGCCCAGTAATCCAGCCGCTTCCTGATCTCGCGCTCGAAACCGCGCTCGGGCGGGTCGTAAAAGGTCTGGCGGCCGAGGGCTTCCGGGAAATAGTCCTGGCCTGAAAAGGCATCCGGCGCGTCGTGGTCGTATTCGTAGCCGGAGCCGTATCCTTCCGACTTCATCAGCTTGGTCGGGGAATTGAGGATGTGCTTGGGCGGCAGCAGCGAGCCGGCCTGCTTTGCCACCTGCATCGCCGTGCCGAAGGCGGTATAGACCGCGTTCGATTTCGGCGCCGTGGCGAGATAGACCACGGCCTGCGCGATCGCGAGTTCGCCCTCTGGGTGACCCAGAAAGTCGAACGCATCCTTGGCGGCGTTGGCGATGACCAGCGCCTGCGGATCGGCAAGTCCGATATCCTCGACCGCCATGCGCACGACGCGGCGGGCCAGGAACAACGGATCCTCGCCGGCATCGAGCATGCGCGCGAGGTAATACAGCGCGGCATCGGGATCGGAGCCGCGCACCGACTTATGCAGCGCCGAGATCAGGTTGTAATGGCCGTCGGCCGACTTGTCGTAGATCGGGGCACGGCGTTGCAGAATCTCCTGCAACTGCGCGGCGTTGAATATCTCGTCCTTGCGCGCGGCGCGCCAGACTTCCTCGGCGAGCGTTAGCGAGGCGCGGCCATCGCCATCGGCCATGCGGACCAGCACCGCGCGTGCCTCGGCATCGAGCGGAAGCTTGCGGCCTTCGACCTCCTCGGCATGCGCGAACAGCCTTTCGATCGCGGCCGCGTCGAGCGAGCGAAACACCAGCACACGCGCGCGCGACAGAAGCGCCGCGTTGAGCTCGAACGACGGATTCTCGGTGGTGGCGCCGACCATGACCACCGTGCCGTCTTCCATCACGGGCAGAAACGAATCCTGCTGGGCGCGATTGAAGCGATGCACCTCATCGACGAACAGCAGCGTGCCCTTACCCATCTCCCGGCGGGACCGCGCGGCATCGAACGCCTTCTTCAAATCCGCGACGCCGGAGAACACCGCGGAAATCTGCTCGAAATGCAGATCGGTCGCATCCGCCAACAGCCGCGCCACCGTGGTCTTGCCGGTGCCGGGCGGGCCCCAGAAGATGAGCGAGCCGAGCGTGCGCGTTTCCAGCATGCGCGTCAGCGCCCCGTCCGGACCGAGGATGTGATCCTGGCCTACAACCTCCGACAATGCGCGCGGGCGCAGCCGGTCCGGCAGCGGATGCGGGGCGTCGTGATCGAGCCCCGCCGCGGCGAAGAGGGTTGGCGTCTCCTGTGGTCGCTTCGAACTCATCCGCCCAGCGTGACGTTGATCTGCTGGCCGCCGCGCACCAGCGTGATGCGCCAGATCCGTGGCCGTTCACCTGCGGCCTTCTCGAGGTCGCCGGTCTTACTGATCTTTTGATTGTTGACCGCCAGGATGATGTCGCCTTTCTGGAAGCCGACACTTGCGGCCGCGGTATCGCCGCCGATATCGGTGATCACAACGCCGTCGGTGTCGGCATCCAGGTGCAGCTCGTCGGCGACCGCCGGCGTGATGGTCGAGACCTTCGCGCCCTGGAAAGGCGAGCGCGCGGTGACGACGAGTTCGTTGCGGCCGGTGTCGGGAGCAGTCTCCAGCGCCACGGTCAGCTTGACCGGCTTGCTGCCGCGCTGCACGTCGATCTGCGCGGTGCCGCCGAGCGGACGGGTCGCGAAGCGGTAATCGAAGGCGTTGGGATCATCCACGGTCTGGCCATCGATCCCAGTGATGAGGTCGGAGGATTTCAGGCCGGCCTTCGCCGCCGGCCCATTCGGCACCACGCTTGCGACTAGCGCACCGGTCGGCGAGCGCAGGCCGAGGCTTTCGGCGATCTCGGGCGTCACCGCCTGCAACCTCGCCCCCAACCACGGCCGCTTCACCGCCTTGCCGCCGCTCTTGGCGGAAGCGACGACGACGCGCACCATGTTGGCAGGGATGGCAAAGCCGATTCCCTGCGAGCCGCCGGAGCGCGAATAGATCGCGGTGTTGATGCCGGCGAGCCTGCCGCTCATGTCGACCAAGGCGCCGCCGGAATTGCCGGGATTGATCGCCGCATCGGTCTGGATGAAGAACTGGTAGTCGGTGATGCCGACCTGCGTCCGCGCGAGCGCCGAGATGATGCCGTGGGTCACGGTCTGGCCGACGCCGAAGGGATTGCCGATGGCGAGCACGACGTCACCGACCAGCAATTCGTCGGAATTGGTGAAGTCGAGCGTCGGGAATTTCTCCTTGGTGTCCTTCAGGCGGAGCACGGCGAGATCGGTGCGGGAATCCTTCAGCAGGATCTCGGCCTCGAACTCGCGCTTGTCCGACAACGACACTTTCACCTGGTCCGCGCCCTCGATGACATGGACGTTGGTGACGACGAGGCCGGAGGCATCGACGATGACGCCGGAGCCGAGCGAACGCTGCATCTGCTCGGGCTGCTGGCCCGGCACGCCGAAGAAGCGACGGAAGATCGGGTCGTCGAGCAGCGGATTGCGGTTCTGCACCACCTTGGCGGCGTAGACGTTGACGACGGCCGGCTGCACCCGCTGCACGATCGGTGCATAGGACAGCCGCAACTCGGCCGGCGACGACGGGACCCGGCGGTCCTGCGCAGCAGTCGGATTGAAGTGGGCTGAAAACGCTATGCACAAGGCCGTGGCGACGGCGGTCCAGGTCGATCGAAACATTCCTACCTCTTGGAAAAGACGCCGGAATATAGGCGCGTTCGCCCGCCAATAGAAGGGCGCCAGGCGGCAATATTCAGCCCCTTTCCAGTGTGTCCGAGATGCAAGCACAGCGTGCGAATCGGCAATTTGCCAGAGCGGTGGATTGGCATGATGCGCGTCATCCAGCATTGTGGTGTCGAGCGGATTCGGTTGCGGCGAATTGGCATCAGTGGGAACCGCGCAACCGGGCGCAGCGTCGCGGGGCAGTCATCGATCACACCTAGGCTCTCCCGTTGCGACTTGGGGAAGTTCGTCAAACGATGGAGTCATGACGTGAGCAGGACAAGAATTGCAGCCACGGCGATTGGACTCGCCGGCGCGCTGGCGGCCTCGCAGGCCCAGGCCCAATCGGCAAGCAGCAGCGAGCAGGAGATCGCGCTGCTGAAACAGCAATTGAAGATGCTGGAGCAGAAGCTCGACAAGCTCCAGAGCCAAACCGCGGCGAATACGGCGGCCACGGCGAAAGCCAGAGCCGAAGCGAAAGCTGAAGCCAAGGCCGAGGCGCGCTCGGAGGCAAAGGCCGCGGTTGCCAACGCCAATGCGGCAATCCCGGTCAAGGGACCGACGCCGGCCTCCGGCGTCGTCGTGACGATGCCGAACAACCGGCCAACCATCTGCACCGCCGACCAGGCGAACTGCGTCGCCATCACCAGCCGCCTGCATTGGGATGTCGGCGGCTATGACTATCGCCCCGACACCGCGGCGACCGTGCCGCAGAAGCTCGACAGCGGCCAGAACGTTCGCCGCGCGCGCATCGGCGTCACCGGCAAGTTCTTCAACGACTGGAACTTCGCGCTGGTCTACGACTTCGGCGGCTCATCCGACGGATTTGGCGGCACCGCGCCGGGATCCCTTCCGGGCGGTGGCGTCTCCGGCGTCGAGAATGCCTATCTCAGCTATACCGGCTTAAAACCGTTCGGCGGACGGATGGCGATCGAGGCCGGCATCATGGACCTGCCCTACACCATGGACGAAGCCACGAGCTCCAACGACATCATGTTCATGGAGCGCGCCTCGCCCGGCGTGATCGCAACCAACATCGCCGCCGGTGACTTCCGCTCCGCAGCCGGTGCGCGCTGGTTCAACGACCAGCTCTGGATCGGCGGCTATGTCACGGGACCGTCGACCGGAGCGATCCACTCCGCCTCGAGTGCGGCGCCAGCCGGCACCAGCGAGCAATATGGCGCCGTGGCGCGCGTGGCCGGCAATCCGATCAGCGGCAAGGACTATTCGGTGCATATCGGCGCCGACGCGCAATGGCTGATCCAGCCGCCACGCAACCTGATCGCCAACACGCAGACGGTCACGCTCAGCGATCGCCCGGAATTGCGTCTCGACCCGACCACGCTGATCTCCACCGGCGCCATCGCCAATGCCTCAGGCGCGCAGGTCTACAGCGTCGAGGCAGCGGCGACCTACGGACCCTTCATCGTCCAGGGCGAGTACTTCTGGTACAATGTCGATCGCACGGCCAACACCGGCGTGCCGCTGGTTGGCGCACCGAGCCTGAAATTCCAGGGCGGCTACGCCCAGGCCGGCTACGTGCTGACGGGCGAAGGCCGGACCTACAATGCGGCGAACGCCGCCTATAGCGGCGTCAAGCCGGCGCATCCGTTCTCGCTCGACGGTGGCGGCTGGGGCGCATGGGAGATCGCGGGACGCTTCTCGACGATCGATCTCAACAATCAGTTGGGAGCAGCGACCGGCATCGCCGGCGGCCGGCAGACCGTCTATACGCTCGCGCTGAACTGGTACGTCAACGGCAACGTCCGCTTCATGCTCGACTATCTGCACGGAACGGTATCGCGGCAGGCCTCGCCGATCTCGACCGCCGATGTCGGCTCGAAGTTCGACGCCGTCGCGATGCGCACGCAGTTCGCGTTCTAGGCTCTACACCTCTCCCATTGGGAGAGGTCGCGCCCAACGGGTCGCGCCAAAGGCGCGCCCGATGACAGCTCCGGCGCGGGTGAGGCGTTACGCTCGATCGAGGATGCGGCGCCCCCTCACCCGAATTGCTTCGCAATTCGACCTCTCCCCACTGGGGAGAGGTGAAGAACGACGGCGGCCTTCAGTCAGTTACGCCGCCCGTTTCGGTTTCTTCACCGCCACCGGCGCGGGCGCGCAGGACAGCCGCTGTTGGTGGTTCTCGCCCCAGGCCTTCAGGATATCGATCACGGGCCTGAGGCTCTCGCCGAGCTCGGAGAGGCAATACTCCACGCGCGGCGGCACCTCGGCATAGACCTTGCGGATGACGAGCTTGTCCTCCTCCAGCGCGCGAAGCTGTTTGGTCAGCATGCGCTGGGTGATGCCCGGCATCCGGCGGCGCAATTCGCCGAAGCGCTGGGTGCCGCTCTGGAGGTGGTAGAGGATCACGCCCTTCCATTTGCCGTCGATCAGGTCCAGCGTCGCCTCGACCGAGCAGCCCGGGCGCCGGGCAAAATTGCGCCGTTTCATGCGTGTTTTTCCAATAGTATCCAAACAGGGACTATATCCCCGAATTTACAGTACTTGCCAAATCGGGGCCAGAGCGACAGTTAGGATGGCGGGCGAACAAAGCCATCTGATGGAGACAAGCCATGAAGGCCGTCGGCTACAAGAAATCGCTTCCGATCGAGGACGCGGATTCACTGATCGATTTCGAGACCGCAAAACCCGAGCCCGAAGGGCGCGACATCCGCGTCGCCGTGAAAGCGATCTCGGCCAATCCGGTCGATTACAAGGTGCGCAAGCGCGCCGCCCCGCCCGAGGGCGAGATGAAGATCCTCGGCTATGACGCGGCCGGCGTGGTCGATGCCGTCGGCCCCGACGTCACGCTGTTCAAGCCGGGCGACGAGGTATTTTACGCAGGCTCGATCCTGCGCCAGGGCACCAACTCGGAATACCACCTGGTCGACGAGCGCATCGTCGGCAACAAGCCGAAGCGCCTGTCGTTCGCGCAAGCGGCCGCCCTTCCCCTCACCTCCATCACCGCCTGGGAGCTGCTGTTCGACCGGCTGGGCGCGGTCCCCGGCAAGAGCGTCGATCCGCGCACGCTGCTGATCATCGGCGGCGCCGGCGGCGTCGGCTCGATCCTGATCCAGCTCTCGCGTCGTCTCACCGGGCTGACCGTGCTCGCGACCGCGACGCGGCCGGAGTCGCAAAAATGGTGCCTCGATCTCGGCGCGCATGCGGTGATCGACCACGGTAAGCCGATGAAGGAGCAGATCGAGAAATTGAAGCTGCCGCCGGTCGCGCTGGTCGCTAGCCTCACCTTCACCGACCAGCACTACAAGGCGATCGCGGAGTTCATGGCGCCGCAGGGCAAGTTCGGCCTGATTGACGATCCGCCGGAATTCGCCATGAGCACATTCAAGGGCAAGGCCATCTCGGTGCACTGGGAATCGATGTTCACGCGCTCCTCGTTCCAGACGCCTGACATGATCGCGCAGCATCACCTGCTCAATGACGTCGCCGACCTCATCGACAAGGGCGTGTTGCGCACCACTCTCGACCAGACCTTTGGCACCATCAACGCGGTCAACCTCAAGCGCGCCCACGCGCTGCTCGAGAGCGGCAAGTCGCGTGGCAAGATCGTGCTGGAGGGTTGGTAGGCTTTAGTTCGCAGCGGGTGGCGCCTTCGCGTCCGGCGGACGCGTCGCCCGCTCGACAAAGCCCTTGGCCAGCGCATGATAGATGCCCTCCTCGCAGATCATTCGCGAGGTCGTGTGCGCGATCAGCGCGGCCGCCATCAAGGGCACGACCATGCCGTGATTGTCTGTCATCTCGGTCACGATCACGAACGCCGTGATCGGCGCCTGCACCACGCCGGCGAAGTACGAGACCATGCCGAGCAGCATGATCGCGCCGAGCGGCGCATCGTGAAAGAACGAGGCGATGTTACTGCCGATGCCGGCACCGACGGCGAGCGACGGCGAGAAAATGCCGCCCGGTATGCCACTGATCGCAGCAAAGGTCGTCGCCAGGAGCTTGAGCACGCCGAAATCCTGCGGTAACGGCGAGCTGTGCTCCAGTGCCGTCTTCACCTGCTCATAGCCGGTGCCGTAGATCTTATCGCCGGATACCAGGCCGCAGATCGCGACGGCCAGTCCGCACGCGAATGCGAACCAGAGCGGGTGGCCCTTGATCGCGCGTCCAAGCGGATTATTGAAACCGCGCGCCATCGCAATGACGATGCGGCTGAACAGGCCGCCCGCGAGGCCGCCGGCCACGCCACAGAGCGGAACGGCCAGCCAGTCCGTGCCACGCGCCAGCGACATCGCGCTGCTGCCGAAATAGGCGTAGTTGCCCGCCAGCGCGAGCGAAGTCAGGCCAGCCGCGATTACGGCCGCAATGATGAGGCTGGACGTGCGGGTCTCAAAAGCGCGACTCATCTCCTCGATGCCGAAGACGATGCCGGCCAGCGGCGTGTTGAACGCCGCGGCAACGCCGGCGGCGGCGCCGGCCAGGATCAATCCGGGCTGGCGCCGCGGCGAGACGCGGCCGAGTGCGAACATCAAGGAAGCACCGACCTGCACCGTCGGCCCTTCCCGCCCAACGGAGCCGCCGCACAACAGACCGAACAGAGTGAGGATCACCTTTCCGATCGCAATCCGGATCGAGACCAGGCTCTCCCGCGCGCTTTGATCGGTCAAATGCCGTGCCGCGATCGCCTGCGGGATGCCGCTGCCCTGCGCGTTTGGGAATAGACGGATGGTGAGATAGGTCGACAACACGAAGCCGAACGGCGTCACCGCCAGCACGGCATAGCGGGACTTCGCGAGCAGCAGCGAGAAGGCATGCTGGGCGAGATCGGCCAGTTGTGCCAGCGCCACCGCTGTGGCGCCGACCCCGATCCCGCCGAGGAGAAAGATCGCCCGCCGCTGCCACCGCGCGGATGTCAGCCTGAACAGACGTTTATGGCGGGTCGACAGGGGCCAGAGCATGGAAGCCCTGTTTTAGCCCTTCATGTGCCGAATTGAAGGGGCAAGTGGGCAGATCAGCTAGTCTGGAACCGCACCCTCCACGAACATCAACCGCCGCTCCAGCGCCGTCTGCCGCAGCTTCAGTGCTTCGGCATATTCCGGCGAGGCGTACCATTCCTTCAGCCTCGCCATCGAGGCGAATTCGACGATGACGATAGCCTTCGGCGGAAGATTGCCTTCGGCAAGCTCGGCCTTGCCGCCGCGGACGAGATAGCGCCCGCCATACTGCGTGATCGTCTTCGCTGCGAGCGTGCGATAGGCTTCAAATCCATCGGGATCGCGCATCTCGACTTCGGAAATCACATAAGCTGTCATGCACGACCTCAAGCGATGGTGTTGACGATACCACCTTCCGCGCGCAGCGCCGCGCCGTTGGTCGCGGACGCCTCTTTCGACGCGACGTAAACCACCATGTTGGCGATCTCGTCCACGCTGGCAAAGCGCTGGATCAGCGAGCTCGGACGATGCTGCTTGACGAAATTGGCAGCGGCTTCGTCCACCGATTGGCCGTTCTGCTTCGCCAGATCCTTCACGAACGTCTCGACGCCCTCCGACATGGTCGGGCCCGGCAGCACGGAATTGACGGTGACGCCGGTGCCGCGGGTGAGCTGCGCGAGCCCGCGCGCAACCGAGAGCTGGGCCGTCTTGGTCATGCCGTAATGAATCATCTCGACGGGAATGTTGAGCCCGGACTCCGAGGAGATGAAGACGATGCGGCCCCAGTTGCGCTTCAGCATGCCCTTCATGTACGCGCGCGACAGCCGCACGCCGCTCATCACGTTGACCTCGAAGAAGCGCGTCCAGTCCTCGTCGGGAATCTCGAAAAACTCCTTCGGTTCGAAGATGCCGGCATTGTTGATGAGGATGTCGATTTCGGGAAGCGCTGCCACAAGCGCCTTGCAGCCTTCCGCCGTCGAGACGTCGGCGGCGATGCCGCGGACCTTGGCGCCGGTCCCTTCCAGCTTGCGGACGGCCGCATCGACCTTGTCCCGGCCGCGACCGTTGATCACGACGCTGGCGCCCGAAGCGGCGAGGCCCTTGGCGATGGCGTGGCCGATGCCGGCGGTCGAGCCGGTCACCAGTGCAGTTTTTCCCGAAAGGTCGATGTTCATGTAGTATCTCCATCAGAACGATGACGGGGATATCGGACGTGGCGGATTGGGCCGCAATTGGCGCTCACCAATCAGTGACGATCACGAGCTGTTCCGGCGGCGACATGGCGCCTCGTACGCCCCTATCGCGGCTGGAACGATTATTGCTAAGCCTGACCGAGCTCTTTTGCTCATGTGAACACGGAAGGACCTTGCGATGAAAAGAACGGCCCTCACTGTTGCGCTCGGGTTGCTGGGTCTGATCAGCGGCAATTCGCTCGCGCAGGCCCAAGCGGTCTATCCGGAAAAACCGTTGCAATTGATCGTCCCCTTCCCGCCCGGCGGCGCCTCCGACGTGGTCGCGCGCATCATTGGCGGCGAACTGGAGACGCGTCTCGGCAAGCCCGTGATCATCATGAACCGTCCCGGTGGCGGCACTACGATCGCGGCCAAGGAAGTCGCGCGCTCGGCGCCCGACGGATACACCCTGTTCTTCAGCTCGAATTCGAGCTTCACGCTGCCGGCGGCCGTCAAAGAAAGCGTGCCTTACGACGCGGCCAAGGATTTCGAGCCGCTCGGTCAGGTCGGCAAGATCACGCTGGCGCTGGTCACTTACAAGGACAACCCGATCAAGGACGTGGCTGCGCTCGTCACTGAGGCGAAGGCCAATCCCGACAAGCTGTCGCTGGCGTCGTTCGGCGTCGCGACCGTCTCGCATTTCGCCGGTGAGCTGTTCAAATCGGCCGCCGGAATCAAGATGGTCCACCTGCCCTACAAGGGCAGTGCGCCGGCGATGAACGACCTTATCGGCAAGCACATCCAGTACACGTCGACACGGTGATCGCCGTGAAACCGCAGATCGAGGCCGGCACCGTCAAAGTGCTCGCTGTGTTCTCGGGCAAGCGCACGCCGTTCCTGCCTGACGTGCCGACGCTCGCCGAACTCGGCTATGGCAACATCGACTTCGCCTCATGGGGCGCGGTGGTCGCGCCCAAGGGGCTGCCGCCGGCCGTTCGTGACAAGCTGACGGCAACGCTGGAGGATACGATCAACAGCCCATCCGTGGCCGAACGCTTCGCCAAGGTCGGGTTCGAGCCCGGCTTTGCGCGCTACAGCGATTGGGCGGGAGCCATCGGCAAGGAGACCGCTGAAATGAAGGACATCGCGCAAAAGGCGGGGATCAAGGAGGAATAGTCCTTCCGACGCGCCCTATTCCTCGAAACAAAAACGGCGCCCAGAAGGGCGCCGTTTTCAATCCGTATCTGCCGATCCGACTTACGCCGCCTCGGCTTCCTTCTCCTGCACCGGACCGGAATCCTGGCCCTTGGCATCGACGTCGCGATCAACGAACTCGATCACGGCCATCGCGGCGTTGTCGCCGTAGCGGAAGCCGGCCTTGATGATGCGGGTGTAGCCGCCCTGGCGGTCCTTGTAGCGGGTCGCGAGCGTGTCGAAGAGCTTCTTGACCATGTCGACGTCGCGCAGCTCCGCGATCGCCTGGCGGCGCAGCGACAGGCCGCCCTTCTTGCCGAGGGTGACGAGCTTCTCGACGATCGGGCGAAGCTCCTTGGCCTTGGGCAGCGTGGTGACGATCTGCTCGTGCTTGATCAGCGCGGCCGCCATGTTGGCGAACATCGCCTTGCGATGCTCGGCCGTGCGGTTGAGCTTCCGATGAACCTTGCCGTGACGCATGTGTGTAGTCCTTACTTTAAAACTGCCGCGACGGTTCGTCGGACATGTTGCTCAGGTGGGCTGCCTGCGTTCGCCCATGAAAATAACGGCCGGAGAGCCCGGCCGTCACGGTGAAGTCGATCAGTAGTGATCTTCGAAGCGCTTGGCGAGCTCGTCGATGTTCTCCGGCGGCCAGCCCGGCACTTCCATGCCGAGGTGCAGACCCATCTGGGCCAGCACTTCCTTGATCTCGTTCAGCGACTTGCGGCCGAAGTTCGGGGTGCGGAGCATTTCGGCTTCCGACTTCTGCACGAGATCGCCGATGTAGACGATGTTGTCGTTCTTCAGGCAGTTGGCCGAACGCACCGACAGCTCGAGCTCGTCCACCTTCTTGAGGAAGGCCGGGTTGAAGGCGAGGTCCGGGATGATCTCCTGGGCGACTTCCTTGCGCGGCTCTTCGAAATTGACGAACACGTTGAGCTGATCCTGCAGGATGCGCGCGGCGTAAGCCACCGAGTCATCCGGCGAGATCGCGCCGTTGGTCTCGATCGTCATGGTCAGCTTGTCGTAGTCGAGGATCTGGCCCTCGCGGGTGTTCTCGACCTTGTAGGAGACCTTGCGGACCGGCGAGTACAGGCTGTCGACCGGGATCAGGCCGATCGGCGCGTCCTCGGGGCGGTTGCGCTCGGCGGGCACGTAGCCCTTGCCGGTCGAGACCGTGAACTCCATGCGGATCTCCGCGCCCTCGTCGAGGGTGCAGATCTGCAGGTCCGGGTTGAGCACGGTGACGTCGCCGACGGTCTGGATGTCGCCGGCGGTGACGACGCCCGGGCCCTGCTTCTTCACGACCATGCGCTTGGGGCCTTCGCCCTGCATCTTGATAGAGATGTCCTTGATGTTGAGCACGATGTCGGTGACGTCCTCACGGACGCCCGCGATCGAGGAGAACTCGTGCAGCACGCCGTCGATGTGCACCGACTGCACCGCCGCGCCCTGAAGCGAGGAGAGCAGGATGCGGCGCAGGGCGTTGCCGAGGGTCTGGCCGAAGCCGCGCTCGAGCGGCTCGGCGACGATGGTCGCGAAACGCGAGGGATCGCTGCCGGGGGACACCTGGAGCTTGTTCGGCCGAATCAGTTCTTGCCAATTTTTCTGGATCGTCACTGTTTCACCCATACAGGCCAGTCAATTTGACAGTTCAAATACTGGCGTTGGAGAAAGGCCGCAGAGCATTCCCGCGGCTTCTTAGAAAAGTCATTGCGGGCGCCGATGCGCCCGCAACCTCGTATCAAACGCGCCGACGCTTGCGGGGACGGCAACCGTTGTGCGGGATCGTGGTCACGTCGCGGATCGAGGTGACGGTGAAGCCCGCGGCCTGGAGTGCGCGGAGCGCCGACTCACGGCCCGAACCGGGGCCGGCGACTTCGACTTCCAGCGTGCGCATGCCGTGCTCTTGCGCCTTCTTCGAGACGTCTTCCGCGGCAACCTGCGCGGCGTACGGGGTCGACTTGCGCGAGCCCTTGAAGCCCATCGTGCCGGCGGAGGACCAGGCAATGGTGTTGCCCTGCGCATCGGTGATGGTGATGGTCGTGTTGTTGAACGACGAGTTCACATGCGCGACGCCGGAGGCGATGTTCTTGCGCTCACGACGACGAACGCGGGTGGCTTCCTTGCCCATTGAGTACCTTTCCTGGAGATCTCAAACGCCGCCGTAATGCCAGCGGCTACACCTGTGGAACGAAAGGCGTGCGGCGAACGGGTCATCCCCGGTTCGCCGCACGCCGCGACTGAGTTCGAAAACTTACTTCTTCTTGCCGGCGATGGCCTTGGCCGGGCCCTTGCGCGTGCGCGCGTTGGTGTGGGTGCGCTGACCGCGCACCGGCAGACCGCGACGATGACGCAGGCCGCGATAGCAGCCGAGGTCCATCAGACGCTTGATGTTGATACCGACCTCACGACGCAGATCGCCCTCGACGAGATAGTCGCGGTCGATCACTTCGCGGATCTGGAGCACTTCGGCGTCGCTGAGCTGATTGACGCGACGATCCTCGGGGATCTTCACCTTCTCCATAATGTCACCGGCGATCTTCGGGCCGATGCCATGGATGTACTGGAGCGCGATCAGCACGCGCTTATTGGTGGGAATGTTCACGCCGGCAATACGGGCCACGGCCTTCTCTCCTGTCGCCGATCCTCGTCAGGATCGGGCTTTAAGTGCTTGCTTTCTCGGGCAGGTGTTCACAAACGCGAACACGACGCCCACCCCCGGTCTTCCTGGGGCCCGGCATCGTCTGAAACTATCCGACTTGGATGCGGGGCTTATTAAGGGATTCCGGGGGCTTTCGTCAACCGCTGCTAGCGTTTAGCTCGCTTTTTCGTGACCTTTTTTGCGGCCTTTTTGGCACCCTTTTTGACAGCCTTCTTGGCGGTCTTTTTGGCCGCCTTCTTTGCCGTTTTCTTGGTTGCCTTCCCTGTGCCCTTCACGGCTTTCTTGGCGGCCTTTTTACCGGATTTGGCAGCCTTTTTGGTCGTTTTCGCCGGTTTTACGGCCGCCTTCTTCCCCGCCTTGGCCTTCTTGGCCGGGGCCGCCTTGGCCGCACTTCTGGCATGGGTCTTGGGCTCGACCGCCCCAAGCGCCAGGAGCAGGCGGTGGATGGCGCGGGTGACCTCGTCGATGGCCATCATGCCGTCGATGGTCGAGAGCTTCCGCCGCTCGGAATAGTAGTGAATCAGCGGTTCCGTCTGGCTGCGGTAGCTGGCGAGGCGCTTGGTCAGGACCTCCGGGGTGTCGTCGACCCGGACCTCCTCGCCGCGCTCGCGCATCTGGGCGACGCGGGTCTCGACGCGATTCAGCAGCGCGCTTTCATTGACGCGCAGCTCGATCACCGCATCGAGCTTGAGATGCTTGTGCTTGAGCAGCTCGTCCAGCGCCTCGGCCTGCGGCACTGTGCGCGGGAAACCGTCGAGGATGAAACCGTTCTTGGCGTCTGGCTGGTCGATTCGGTCGGAGATGATTCCGACCACGATCTCGTCGGGCACGAGGCCGCCGCCGGCCATGATCTCCTTGGCCTTCAGCCCGACCGGCGTTCCGGCCGCAACGGCCGCGCGTAACATCTCGCCGGTCGAGAGCTGGACGATGCCATAGCGCTGCACCAAGAGCTGCGCCTGGGTCCCCTTGCCCGACCCCGGCGGTCCCAGAAGTATAATTCTCATCGGCGTACGCCCCCCGGATTGGTGAGCGATACGTCGCGCACCTGTGTTTGAAGATATCAAGGACAGTGCAAACCATAATCGGCGCTGCGCCGCCACCCATATCATAGGGGAGCGGATGGGCTGACGCCAAGAAGGGCTTTGAAATCTGTGATTGCGCTGCAGTGAGAGCAGCTCTGCCGATGCGGCCGATGGCTGGCTGGTGCCGTGCAGGCGCCGCGCGTTGCTCGCACGGCGAATCGGCGGCGCAATCGCGCCGCCTTCAGGAGACGCCGCGCTTAGCGTCGGCGTCCGCGCAGTTTCGACTTGCGGATCAGGCCTTCGTACTGATGCGCCAGCAGATAGCCCTGCACCTGCGCCACCGTGTCCATGGTGACGCTGACGACGATCAGCAGCGAGGTGCCGCCGAAGTAGAACGGCACCGAGGCGTAGGAGATCAGGATCTCCGGGATCAAGCAGACGATCGCCAGATAAATCGCACCTAACACAGTGATGCGCGACAGCACGTAGTCGATGTATTCGGCGGTGCGCTCGCCGGGGCGAATGCCCGGAATGAAGCCGCCGTGCTTCTTCAGATTGTCCGCGGTCTCGGTCGGGTTGAACACGATCGCGGTGTAGAAGAAGGCGAAGAACACGATCAGCGCCAGATACATGATCAGGAACAGCGGACGGCCGTGGCCGAGCTGGGTGGTGATCCACTGGAACCATTCCGGCCCGCTGCCCGCGTTGAAGTTCGCAACCGTGGTCGGCAGAAGCAGCAGCGAGGACGCGAAGATCGGCGGGATCACGCCCGAGGTGTTGAGCTTGAGCGGCAGATGCGAGGACTGGCCCTCGAACATCTTGTTGCCAACCTGGCGCTTCGGATACTGGATCAGCAGGCGGCGCTGCGCGCGCTCCATGAACACGATGAAGGCAATCACGGCGACTGCCATGATGATGACGACCAGGATCAGACCGGTCGACATCGCACCCTGACGGCCGAGCTCGAGCATGTTGGCGAGCGCGGCGGGCAGCTCGGCGACGATGCCGGCCAGAATGATCAGCGAGATGCCGTTGCCGATGCCGCGCGAGGTGATCTGCTCGCCCAGCCACATCAGGAACATGGTGCCGCCGGTCAGCGTGATCGCCGTCGACAGGCGGAAGAACATGCCGGGATCACTGACGACGTTGCCGGCGCCCTCGAGGCCCACCGCGATGCCGTAGGACTGGAACGCGGCCAGGATAACGGTGAGATAACGGGTGTACTGGTTCAGTGTCTTGCGGCCGGCCTCGCCTTCCTTCTTCAGCGCCTCGAGTTGCGGCGAGACGGTGGTCAGGAGCTGGATGATGATCGAGGCCGAGATGTACGGCATGATGTTCAACGCGAAGATCGCCATGCGGTGGATGCCGCCGCCGGCGAACATGTTGAACATGCCGAGGATGCCGCCCGCCTGGGACCGGAACACCTGTTCCCAGATGTTGGGATCGATGCCGGGCAGCGGGATGTAGGTGCCCAGCCGATAAACGAGCAGCGCACCCAGGGTGAACCAGATGCGCTTCTTCAGTTCGTCGGCCTTGGCAAACGCGCCGAAATTGAGATTGGCTGCCAGTTGTTCCGCTGCAGAGACCATCTTGGACTTTCTCCCGCCGCCTGTTGCGCCGTCATGCCCGCGGCCGGGCTACTTTAGCGGACGCCGGACATTATCTGGGGCTCGGCTTCGATAAGTCCATCGTCCCGCATGCGTAAAGGCCCGCGTGGCGCGGGCCAATGACGCAGTTGTTACGCCGCCTCGCCTTCTTCCTTGGCCGGGGCGAGGATCTTCACCGAACCGCCGGCCTTTTCGACCGCGGCGATCGCGGTCTTGGAGGCGCCGTGCACTTCGATGTTGAGCTTGGACTTGAGCTCGCCGCGCCCGAGCAGGCGCAGGCCGGCCTTGGCGCGGCGCAGCACGCCACCCTTCACCAGGGCCTCGACGTTCACGACGCTGCCGGCGTCGATCTTCTTGGCATCGACCGCTTCCTGGAGCCGGTCGAGATTGATCTCGGCGAACTCGACGCGGAAGATGTTGTTGAAGCCGCGCTTGGGCAGACGGCGATGCATCGGCATCTGGCCGCCTTCGAAACCCTTGATGCGCACGCCCGAACGCGCGGTCTGGCCCTTGCCGCCGCGGCCGGACTGCTTGCCCTTGCCCGAACCGATGCCGCGGCCGACGCGCATACGCTTCTTGCGCGAGCCGGCGTTGTCGGCGATATCGCTGAGCTTCATCGCCCTTCTCCTTGTGTCTTGCGCACGATCTTCACCGAAAACCGGGTGCCCGCTTTTCGGGATCCTGCGCCGCTTCTTACTTCTCGTCGACGATGCGGACGAGATGGTGAACCTTCTCGATCATGCCGCGGACCGCCGGGGTATCCGGCAATTCGCTGGTGCGGCCGATCTTGTTGAGCTTGAGCCCGATCAGCGTCGAGCGCTGCGAGTGATGGCGGCGGATCGCGCTGCCGGTCTGCTCGAGCTTGATCGTCTTTGCGGCCTTGGCCATGGGAGTCTACTCCGAAAAGCTTCCGTTAGTCGGCAGCCGCCTCGGCGTCGCCGCCGATACGACGGGACTGGAGGGTGGACACCTTGATGTTGCGGCGGGCAGCGACCGAGCGCGGCGAATCCTGATGCTTCAGCGCGTCGAAGGTCGCGCGAACCATGTTGTACGGGTTCGACGAGCCGATCGACTTCGCCACCACATCCTGGACGCCGAGCGTCTCGAACACGGCGCGCATCGGGCCGCCGGCGATGATGCCGGTACCGGCCGGGGCGGCACGCAGGTAGACACGGCCCGCGCCATGACGGCCGGCGATGTCGTGATGGAGCGTGCGGCCCTCGCGCAGCGACACGCGGGTCAGGTTGCGCTTGGCGGATTCGGTCGCCTTGCGGATCGCCTCAGGCACTTCGCGCGCCTTGCCGTGACCGAAGCCGGCGCGGCCCTTCTGATCGCCGATCACGACCAGCGCTGCGAAACCGAAGCGCTTGCCGCCCTTGACGACCTTGGCCACGCGGTTGATGTGGACGAGCTTGTCGACGAACTCGCTGTCGCGCTCCTCGCGCTCCCTGCGTTCACGTCCGCCGCCGCGTTGATCGCGTCCACCACGTTGTTCGCGTTCAGCTGCCATGGTTTTTCCAATCCTTCAGAGGCTTACGCCTCAATCCTCAAATTCTGTTAGAAGCTCAGCCCGCTCTCACGCGCGGCGTCGGCAAGAGCCTTGACGCGCCCGTGATAGAGATAACTGCCGCGATCGAACACGACTTCCTTGACGCCCTTCTCGGCAGCGCGTTCGGCCAGCAGCTTGCCGACCGCCTTCGCCGCATCGATGTCGGCGCCGGTCTTGCCGCCGTCGCGCATCGACTTCTCGAGCGAGGAGGCAGAGGCCAGCGTCTCGCCCTTGAGGTCGTCGATGACCTGGGCGTAGATGTGCTTGGACGAGCGGAACACCGACAAGCGCGGACGGCCGCCACCGGAGCGGCGCAGCTTCAGCCGCACACTCCGCTTGCGCCGGGCATTCGTAACCTTGGCTTTCGACATGACCGGCTCCGTTACTTCTTCTTGCCTTCCTTGCGGAAGATGAATTCGCCAACATACTTCACGCCCTTGCCCTTATAGGGCTCCGGCGGGCGATAGGCGCGGATCTCGGCCGCAACCTGGCCGACGCGCTGGATGTCGCTGCCCGACACGGTGATTTCGGTGGGCTTCGGCACAGCGATCGTGATGCCTTCCGGGATCGGATAGATCACGTCGTGGCTGTAGCCGAGCGCGAGCTGGAGGTTCTTGCCCTGCATCGCAGCGCGGTAACCGACGCCGGTGATCTCGAGCTTCTTCTCGAAGCCCTTGGTGACACCTTCGACCAGATTAGCGACCTGGGCGCGAGCGGTGCCGTACAGGGCCCGCGCGCGGTTGGTCTCTGCCCGCGGCTTGACCTTGATCTGGCCGCTCTCGAGCTTCACCTCGACGTCGTCATGGACGACGAACTGAAGCTGGCCCTTCGGCCCCTTCATCTTGACGGTCTGCCCATCAACGGTCGCGGTAACACCCGACGGAACCGCCACAGGCCTTTTGCCAACACGTGACATGGATGAAAAATCCTTCTCAGAACACCGTGAAGAGGACTTCACCGCCCACATTCGCGTCGCGCGCGCTGTGGTCGGCCATGATCCCCTTCGGCGTCGACAACACCGAAATGCCGAGCCCGTTGTTGACCCGCGGCAGAGCCTTCACCGAGGCGTAGACGCGACGCCCGGGCTTGGAAACACGTTCGATCTCGCGGATGACAGGCTCGCCGTCGAAATACTTCAGCTCGATCTCGATCTCGCTGCGGCCCGAGGGATGCTCGAGCGTGGCATAACCGCGGATGTAGCCCTCGGACTTCAGGACCTCGAGCACGTTCTCCCGCATCTTCGAGCCGGGCGTGGAGACCTTGGTCTTGGAGCGCATCTGCGCGTTGCGGATGCGGGTGATCAGATCGCTGATTGGATCGTGCGTAGACATCTAAACGACCCTCCTTACCAGCTCGACTTCACGAGGCCCGGGACCATGCCCCTGGAGCCAAGATCGCGCAGCGCGATACGGGACAGCTTGTTCTTGCGATAGTTCGAGCGCGGGCGGCCCGACAGCTCGCAACGCATACGGATGCGGGTCGCTGACGAGTTGCGCGGCATTTCCGCCAGCTTCAACGTCGCAGCGAAGCGCTCTTCCATCGGCAGCTTCTTATCGGCGATGATCGCCTTCAACCGCTCGCGCTTGGCGGCGGCGTTCTTCACCATCCGCTTGCGCCGGTTGTTCTTCTCGACTGAACTCTTCTTTGCCATGCTTGGCTCCTGGGTATCCGCGTTTGAGAGGCTTTAGGTCAGCGTCTCACTGCCGGAACGGGAAATTGAAAGCGGTCAACAAGGCCCTCGCCTCTTCGTCGGTCTTGGCCGTGGTGCAGACGGTGATGTCCATACCGCGGGCTTCCGAGACCTTGTCGAAGTCGATCTCGGGGAAAATGATGTGCTCCTTGATGCCGAGCGAGTAGTTGCCGCGGCCGTCGAAGCTCTTCGGGTTCAGGCCGCGGAAGTCGCGGACGCGCGGCAGCGCGACCGTCACCAGGCGATCGATGAACTCGTACATGCGTGCCTTGCGCAGCGTGACCTTGCAGCCGATCGGCTGGTTCTCACGCAGCTTGAAGGTCGCGATCGCGATGCGCGAATAGGTCACGATCGCCTTCTGGCCGGCGATCTGGGTCAATTCGGCAGCGGCGGTCTCGGCCTTCTTGCGGTCGTTGACGGAATCGCCAACGCCCATGTTCAGCACGACCTTGTCCAGACGCGGAACCTGCATGACGTTCTCGTAACCGAACTTCTCGGTCAGAGCCGTGCGGATCTTCGCATCATATTCCGCGCGCAGGCGCGGCGTGTAAGCGGCCTCAGCCATCGATCTCAGCTCCCGAGCTCTTGGCGATGCGGACCTTCTTGCCGTCCGCCAGAATCTTGAATCCGATGCGGGTCGGCTTTCCGTCCTTGCCGACATACGCGATGTTGGACAGTTGGATCGGCGCCTCTTTCGAGATGATGCCGCCCTCCTGGGCCTGCGTCTGCTTCTGGTGACGCTTGACCATGTTGATGCCGCGCACGAGCGCGGTGCCGGCGTCGGGACGCACCTCGAACACCTCGCCGGTGCGGCCCTTGTCGCGACCGGTCAGCACGACGACCTTGTCGCCCTTGCGGATCTTCGCAGCCATCACAGCACCTCCGGCGCGAGCGAAATGATCTTCATGTGGTTCTTGGCGCGCAGTTCGCGCGGCACCGGCCCGAAGATACGGGTGCCGACCGGCTCGGCCTGGTTGTTGATCAGGACGGCGGCGTTGCGGTCGAAGCGGATGACCGAACCGTCGGCGCGGCGGATGTCCTTGCGGACGCGCACCACGACGGCCTTCATCACGTCGCCCTTCTTCACCTTGCCACGCGGGATAGCTTCCTTGATCGAGACGACGATGATGTCGCCGATCGTCGCGTAGCGGCGCTTGGAGCCTCCCAGCACCTTGATACACATGACACGGCGTGCGCCAGAATTGTCGGCCACGTCGAGGTTGGTCTGCATCTGAATCATTGATGCACCTCGTCCTCTTTCTCTTTGCGCCAGCCCAGCCGGCGCTCAACATTTCCCTGAAATCAGTCGGCTAAAGCCAACAGATCAGGCGCTTTTCTTGTGCTCGCCCCGGATCACGACCCAGCGCTTCAACTTTGAAATCGGCTTCGATTCCTCGATCCACACCACGTCGCCCGGCTTGAACTGGTTGCTCTCGTCGTGCGCGTGATAATTCTTCGAACGGCGGATCGTCTTCTTGTAGATCGGGTGCGTGAAACGGCGATCGACGCGCACCACGATGGTCTTGGCTTGCTTGTCGCTGACGACCACGCCCTGCAAAGTACGTTTCGGCATCTTCGTAAGCCTCTTACTTCTTCTTGGCGCGCGTCTGCGCGGCGACGGTCTTGATCCGGGCGATGTCACGGCGAGCCTCGCGCAGGCGCGAGGTGTTCTCGAGCTGCCCGGTGGCGCGCTGGAAGCGCAGGTTGAAGCGCTCCTTCTTCAGGTTCAGGATGGCGTCATCCTGCTGGTCGGGGCTCATCGCGCGGATGTCTTCGATCTTCATCTGGGCCATGGCCATTACTCCGCAATGCGCTCGACGAAGCGCGTCTTGATCGGCAGCTTGGCGGCCGCCAGGGTCAACGCCTCACGCGCGATCTGGGTGTTGACGCCGTCGATCTCGAACAGCACCCGGCCCGGCTTGACGCGCGCGACCCACAGTTCCGGCGAGCCCTTGCCGGAGCCCATGCGGACTTCGGCCGGCTTCTTCGACACCGGAACGTCGGGGAACACGCGGATCCAGACGCGGCCGGCGCGCTTCATGTGGCGGGTCAGCGCGCGGCGGGCGGCTTCGATCTGGCGCGCGGTGACGCGCTCAGGTTCGGTCGCCTTCAGGCCGAACTGGCCGAACGCCAACGTCGCGCCCGAAGACGCAACGCCGTGGATGCGGCCCTTGTGCGCCTTCCGGAACTTCGTTTTCTTAGGTTGCATCATGGCTTTAAGCCCTCAAATTCTTGGTGCAGATCAGGCTGCAGCCGTATCGCGGCGCTGACGGCCACCACGATCACCACTGCCGCCCGTCTCGCCCTCGGCCATTCTCTTGTCCTGGGCCATCGGATCGTGCTCGAGGATCTCACCCTTGAAGATCCAGACCTTGACGCCGCAGGTGCCGAAGGTCGTGAACGCGGTCGCAACGCCGTAATCGATGTCGGCGCGCAGCGTGTGCAGCGGCACGCGACCTTCGCGGTACCACTCCATGCGCGCGATTTCCGCGCCGCCCAGGCGTCCCGAGCAGTTGATGCGGATGCCTTCCGCGCCGAGACGCATCGCCGACTGCACGGCGCGCTTCATGGCACGGCGGAACGCCACGCGGCGCTCGAGCTGCTGCGCGATCGACTCGGCCACCAGCGTCGCATCGAGCTCCGGCTTGCGGATCTCGACGATGTTGATGACGACGTCGGACGAGGTGATGTCCGCGACCTTCTTGCGCAGCTTGTCGATGTCGGCGCCCTTCTTGCCGATCACCACGCCCGGACGGGCCGAGTGGATGGTGACGCGGCACTTCTTGTGCGGACGTTCGATCACGATGCGGGCGACGGCCGCCTGCTTGAGCTCCTTGTGCAGGATCTCGCGGATCTTGACGTCCTCGTGCAGCAACTTGCCGTATTCCTGCTTGCCGGCGAACCAGCGAGAATCCCAGGTCCGGTTGATGCCGAGACGCAGACCGATCGGATTGATCTTTTGACCCATCGTGTTCTCCTGCGCCCTTAAGCGGCTGCTTCGGCTTCGACCTGACGAACGATGATCGTCAGCTGCGAAAATGGTTTGTAGACACGGCCCGAGCGGCCACGGCCGCGGGCGGCGAAGCGCTTCATCACGAGGCCGTTGCCGACGAAGGCCTGCGCCACGACGAGATCGTCGACGTCGAGATCGTGGTTGTTCTCGGCATTGGCGATAGCCGATTCCAGGCACTTCTTCACGTCGACCGCGATCCGCTTGCGCGAAAATTGCAGGTCGGCGAGCGCGGCAGACGCCTTCCGGCCGCGAATGAGCTGGGCGACCAGGTTGAGCTTCTGCGGGCTCACCCGCAGCATCCGGGCGACCGCCTTGGCCTCATTGTCGGCGAGGCTCCGTTCGCGCTTAGGTTTGCTCATCGTTTAATCCTCAAGCCTTCTTGGCTTTCTTGTCGCCGGAGTGGCCATGGAAGGTCCGGGTCGGCGAGAACTCGCCGAACTTGTGACCGACCATTTCCTCGTTGACGGCCACCGGCACGTGCTTCTGACCGTTGTAGACGCCGAAGGTCAGGCCGACGAACTGCGGCAGGATCGTCGAGCGACGGCTCCAGATCTTGATGACGTCGTGACGGCCGGACGCGCGCGCGGCATCTGCCTTCTTGAGCAGAGAACCCTCGACGAACGGGCCTTTCCAGACTGAACGAACCATGTCCGGCGTTCCTTACTTCTTCCGCTTGTGGCGGCTTAGGAGAATGAATTTGTTGGTCGACTTGTTGGTGCGGGTCTTCTTGCCCTTGGTCGGCTTGCCCCACGGGGTGACCGGGTGGCGACCGCCCGAGGTACGGCCTTCACCACCGCCGTGCGGATGGTCGATCGGGTTCATCGCAACACCGCGGTTGTGCGGGCGACGGCCCATCCAACGCTTGCGACCGGCCTTGCCGATCGAGGTGTTCATGTGATCCGGGTTCGACACCGCGCCGATCGTGCCGCGGCAACGGCCGTGCACCAGGCGCTGCTCGCCCGAGTTCAGGCGGATGATGACGTAGTCCTGGTCACGACCGACGAGCTGGGCGTAGGTGCCCGCGGAACGGGCGAGCTGGCCGCCCTTCCCGATCTTGACCTCGATGTTGTGGATGATCGTGCCGACCGGCATGTTGCCGAGCGGCATCACGTTACCCGGCTTCACGTCGACATAGTTGCCGGCGATGATGGTGTCACCCACGGCCAAGCGCTGCGGCGCCAGGATGTAGGCCTGTTCGCCGTCCTGATACTTGATCAGGGCGATGAAGCCGGTGCGGTTCGGATCATACTCCAGCCGCTCGACGATCGCGGGGACGTCGACCTTCTCGCGCTTGAAGTCGACGGTGCGCAGCGTCTGCTTGTGACCGCCGCCGCGGAAGCGCACGGTGATGCGACCGGTGTTGTTGCGGCCGCCCGAGGACTTCTTGCCCTCGGTGAGCGCCTTCAGCGGCTTGCCCTTGTACAGGGCCGAACGATCGACCATGACCAGCTGGCGCTGGCCCGGCGTCGTGGGATTGAATGTCTTCAGTGCCATCGTCGTACGACCTTACAGACCGGTGGTGACGTCGATCCGGTGGCCCTCTTCGAGGGTCACGATCGCGCGCTTGGTGTTCGACTGCGAACCGAGATTACCGCGGAAGGCCTTGACCTTGCCCTTGCGGACCAGCGTGTTGACGCTCTTGACCTTGACGTCGAACAGCTTCTCGATCGCTTCCTTGATCTGCGGCTTGGTCGCCTTTGCGGCCACCTTGAACAGCACCTTGTTGTGCTCCGAGGCGATCGTCGCCTTTTCGGTCACAACCGGCGACAGGATCACGTCGTAGTGGCGAGGCTCGATGTTCTTCGTCATTTGAAGCGCGCCTCCAGCGCATCGATGGCGGCCTTGGTCAGAACGAGCTTCTGACGGCGCAGGATGTCATAGACGTTGATGCCCTGGATCGGCAGCACGTCCATGTTCGGGATGTTGCGGGCCGCCGCGGCAAAGCCGTTATTGAGCTCGGCGCCATCGATGATGAGCGCGTTGGTGAGCCCCAGGCCCGAGAAGTGACCGAGCAGCGCCTTGGTCTTGGCGGTTTCCAGCGCGGCCTTCTCGATCACGACGAGATCGCCGTCCTTGGCCTTGGCCGAGAGCGCATGCTTCAGCGCGAGCGCGCGGACCTTCTTCGGCAGGTCGGTGGCGTGCGAGCGCACCACCGGACCGAAGGCACGGCCGCCGCCACGGAACTGCGGCACGCGGGCCGAGCCGTGACGAGCACCGCCGGTGCCCTTCTGCTTGTACATCTTCTTGCCGGTGCGCCAGATCTCGGCGCGGCCCTTGGCCTTGTGCGTGCCGGCCTGGCGCTTGTTGAGCTGCCATTGGACGCAGCGCGCGATGATGTCCTCGCGCGGCTCGAGGCCGAAAATGGCGTCGGACAGCTGGACCGAGCCGGCTTCCTTACCTTCGAGGGTGGTGACCTTCAATTCCATCTCACGCCTCCTGCGCAGCCGGAGCGGCTTCCGCGTCGCCAGCAACCTTGAACTTGCCGGGCTTCGGAGCTTCCTTCGGCAGCGGCTTCTTGACGGCGTCGCGCACGCGGATCCAGCCGCCCTTGGAGCCGGGAACGGCGCCTTCGACGAGGATCAGGCCGCGCTCGACATCGGTCTGGACGACACGAAGATTGAGCGTGGTGATGCGATCGACACCCATGTGGCCGGGCATCTTCTTGTTCTTCCAGGTCTTGCCGGGGTCCTGACGGCCACCGGTCGAGCCGATCGAGCGGTGCGAGATCGACACACCGTGCGTGGCGCGCAGACCGCCGAAGTTCCAGCGCTTCATACCGCCGGCAAAGCCCTTACCGACCGAGGTGCCGGTGACGTCGACGAACTGGCCGACGACGAAGTGGTCGGCCTGGATCTCGGCGCCGACCGGGATCATGGCATCCGCGGTGACGCGGAATTCCTCGACCCGGCGCTTCGGCTCGACCTTGGCGACGGCGAACTGGCCGCGCTCGGCCTTGGGCATGTAAACGGTCTTGCGGCTGCCAGAACCGAGCTGGAGCGCGACGTAACCGTTCTTCTCTTCGGTGCGGTGGCCTACGACCTGGCAATTGCCGAGCTTCAGCACGGTCACGGGGATATGTTCGCCGGCCTCCGTGAAGACCCGCGTCATCCCGACCTTTTGTGCGATCACTCCGGAGCGCATCGGCTTGCTTCCTGTTCTTTCTGTCCTTGCGGACTAGCTAATCTTCGTTGTGAGCAAGACCCGGTCCGAAAACCGTTGCCCACTTTTCGGGGTCTTGCTCAGAGCTTGATCTCGACGTCGACACCGGCGGCCAGATCGAGCTTCATCAAAGCATCGACGGTCTGCGGGGTCGGATCGACGATGTCGAGCAGGCGCTTGTGAGTGCGCATCTCGAACTGTTCGCGGCTCTTCTTGTCGACGTGGGGCGAACGGTTGACGGTGAACTTCTCGATGCGGGTAGGCAGCGGAATGGGTCCGCGGACCTGCGCGCCGGTGCGCTTCGCCGTGTTCACGATCTCACGGGTCGACGTATCGAGGATACGATGGTCGAACGCCTTGAGACGGATACGAATATTTTGGCCGTTCATTGCCGTGCTTTCTTTAGTGAGTGGCGAGTAGCGAGTAGCGAATAGAAATCCCTATTCGCCACTCACCATTCCCTATTCGCTTGTTACTCGATGATCGAGGCGACGACGCCGGCGCCGACGGTGCGGCCGCCTTCGCGGATCGCGAAGCGGAGCTTCTCTTCCATCGCGATCGGCACGATCAGATGCACTTCCATCGCGATGTTGTCGCCCGGCATCACCATCTCGGTGCCTTCCGGCAGGTGCACGACACCGGTCACGTCGGTGGTGCGGAAGTAGAACTGCGGACGGTAGTTGGTGAAGAACGGGGTGTGGCGACCGCCCTCTTCCTTGGTGAGGATGTAGGCCTCGGCCTTGAACTTGGTGTGCGGCTTGACCGAACCGGGCTTGGCCAGAACCTGACCGCGCTCGACGTCCTCACGCTTGGTACCGCGGAGCAGCGCGCCGATGTTGTCGCCGGCCTGGCCCTGATCGAGCAGCTTGCGGAACATTTCGACGCCGGTGACGGTGGTCTTCTGGGTCGCACGCAGACCGACGATCTCGATTTCCTCGCCGACCTTGACGACGCCGCGCTCGACACGGCCGGTCACGACGGTGCCGCGGCCCGAGATCGAGAACACGTCTTCAACCGGCATCAGGAACGGCTGGTCGATCGGACGCTCCGGCTGCGGGATGTACTCGTCGACGTTGCGCATCAACTCGAGGATGGCGTCGTGGCCGAGCTTCTTGTCGGAATCTTCGAGAGCGGCGAGCGCCGAACCCTTGATGATCGGGATCTTGTCGCCGGGGAATTCGTACTTCGAGAGCAGCTCGCGGACTTCGAGCTCGACGAGCTCGAGCAGCTCCGGATCGTCGACCATGTCGCACTTGTTGAGGAACACGACCAGCGCGGGCACGCCGACCTGGCGGGCGAGCAGGATGTGCTCGCGGGTCTGCGGCATCGGGCCGTCAGCGGCCGACACGACCAGGATCGCACCGTCCATCTGGGCGGCGCCGGTGATCATGTTCTTGACGTAGTCGGCGTGGCCGGGGCAGTCGACGTGGGCGTAGTGGCGGTTCGTGGTCTCGTACTCGACGTGCGCGGTCGAGATGGTGATGCCGCGAGCCTTCTCTTCCGGCGCCTTGTCGATCTGATCGTACGCGGTGAACGTCGCGCCGCCGGTCTCGGCGAGGATCTTGGTGATCGCCGCGGTCAGCGACGTCTTGCCATGGTCCACGTGACCGATGGTGCCGATGTTGCAGTGCGGCTTGGTACGTTCAAACTTTGCTTTGGCCATTTGACTCTCCGTTCAATCGTCAGCTTGAGACCGACGACAATCAGGCAAACTTCTTCTGGACTTCTGCCGACACGTTGGCCGGCGCTTCTGCGTAGTGATCGAACTGCATGGTGAAGGTCGCGCGACCCTGGCTCATCGAGCGCAGATTGTTCACGTAACCGAACATGTTCATGAGCGGCACCATCGCGTTGATGACGTTGGCGTTGCCGCGCATGTCCTGACCCTGGATCTGACCGCGCCGGGAGTTCAGGTCGCCGATGACCGAGCCGGTGTAGTCTTCCGGGGTCACCACTTCGACCTTCATGATCGGCTCGAGCAGGACGGACTTGCCCATCTGGAGCGCTTCGCGGAAGCAGGCGCGCGAGGCGATTTCGAAGGCGAGCGCCGACGAGTCGACGTCGTGATACTTGCCGTCGACGAGCTGCACCTTGACGTCGACCACAGGGAAGCCCGCGACCACGCCGGACGACAGCACGCTCTCGAGGCCCTTCTCGACGCCGGGGATGTATTCCTTCGGCACCGCGCCACCGACGATCTTCGACTCGAACTCGTAGCCCTTGCCGGCTTCGTTCGGCTCGACGATGAACGACACGGCCGCGAACTGGCCGGTACCGCCGGTCTGCTTCTTGTGGGTGTAGCTGTGCTCGACCCGCTTGGTGACGCGCTCACGGAAGGCCACCTGCGGCGCGCCGATGTTGGCGTCGACCTTGTAGGTGCGCTTGAGGATGTCGACCTTGATGTCGAGATGGAGTTCGCCCATGCCCTTGAGGATGGTCTGGCCGGACTCGTGGTCGGTCGACACGCGGAAGGACGGATCTTCCGCAGCGAGCTTGGCCAGCGCCACGCCCAGCTTCTCCTGGTCGGCCTTGGACTTCGGCTCGATCGCGATCTCGATGACCGGCTCGGGGAATTCCATCTTCTCCAGGATCACCTGCTTGTCCGGATCGCACAGCGTGTCGCCGGTGCGCGCTTCCTTCAGGCCGGCCAGCGCGACGATGTCGCCGGCATAGGCTTCCTTGATGTCCTCGCGGTTGTTCGCATGCATCAGCAGCATGCGCCCGATCCGCTCCTTCTTCTCGCGGGTCGAGTTCACGACGCCGGTGCCGCTCTGCAGAACGCCGGAGTAAATGCGGCAGAAGGTGATGGTGCCGACGAACGGATCGTCCATGATCTTGAACGCGAGCAGCGCCAGCGGCTCCTTGTCGTCCGCCTTGCGCACGACTTCGTTGCCCTTGTCGTCGGTGCCCTTGATCGCGGGCACATCGAGCGGCGACGGCAGGTAGTCGACGACGGCGTCGAGCAGCGGCTGCACGCCCTTGTTCTTGAAGGCCGAACCGCACAGCACGGGATAGAACGCACCGGTCAGCACCGCCTTGCGGATCAGGCGCTTGAGGGTCGCCTCGTCCGGCTCCTTGCCGTCGAGATAGGCGGCCATGGCGTCGTCGTCGAGCTCGACGGCGGCTTCCACCATCTTCTCGCGGTATTCCTTGGCCTGGTCGACCAAGTCTTCCGGAATGTCGACATAGTCGAACTTCGCGCCGAGCGCTTCATCGTTCCAGACGACGCCCTTCATCTTCACGAGGTCAACGAGACCCTTGAAGTTGTTCTCGGCACCGATCGGAAGCTGGATCGCGACGGGCTTGGCGCCCAGACGGTCAACGATGTCGGACAGGCACTTGAAGAAGTCCGCACCGATCTTGTCCATCTTGTTGGCGAAGACGATGCGCGGAACCTTGTACTTGTCACCCTGGCGCCAGACGGTCTCGGTCTGGGGCTCGACGCCCTGGTTCGAGTCGAGCACGCAGACGGCGCCGTCGAGCACGCGCAGCGAACGCTCGACTTCGATGGTGAAGTCGACGTGGCCGGGAGTGTCGATGATGTTCAGGCGCTTGCCGGCCCAGAAGGCGGTGGTCGCAGCCGAGGTGATCGTGATGCCACGCTCCTGCTCCTGCTCCATCCAGTCCATCGTCGCGGCACCTTCGTGCACTTCGCCGATCTTATGGCTCTTGCCGGTGTAGTAGAGGATGCGCTCGGTCGTCGTCGTCTTGCCGGCGTCGATATGCGCCATGATACCGAAGTTACGGTAGTCCTCGATGGCATGTTGGCGGGGCATGGGGTGTTCCTTGCGAGTCCGTTTGTTTCGCCGTTACCAGCGATAGTGCGAGAAGGCGCGGTTGGCTTCCGCCATCCGGTGCACGTCTTCACGCTTCTTGACGGCGTTCCCACGGTTGTTCGACGCATCCAGCAACTCAGCCGAAAGCCGCTCGGTCATGGTCTTCTCGTTGCGCTCGCGCGCGGCCGAGATCAGCCAGCGGATGCCCAGCGCCTGACGGCGGGTCGAGCGAACCTCGACCGGCACCTGGTAGGTCGCGCCGCCGACGCGGCGGGAGCGAACCTCGATCGTCGGCATGACGTTCTCGAGCGCCTGCTCGAACACGCCGAGCGGGTTCTGCTTGGTCTTGGATTCGATGATGCCGAACGCACCGTAGACGATACCTTCCGCGACCGACTTCTTGCCGGCGTACATCACCGAGTTCATAAACTTCGTGACGATGATGTTCCCGAACTTCGGATCGGGAAGAACTTCGCGCTTTTCCGCTGAGTGGCGACGAGACATTGAGCTGGTTCCCGCTTACTTCGGACGCTTCGCGCCGTACTTCGAACGACGCTGCTTACGGTTCTTGACGCCCTGGGTATCCAGAACGCCGCGGAGGATGTGGTAGCGCACGCCGGGCAAGTCCTTGACGCGGCCGCCGCGGATCATGACCACCGAGTGCTCCTGGAGGTTATGACCCTCGCCGGGGATGTAGCCGATCACCTCGAAGCCGTTGGTCAGACGCACCTTGGCGACCTTACGAAGCGCCGAGTTCGGCTTCTTCGGGGTCGTGGTGTAGACGCGGGTGCAAACACCACGCTTCTGCGGCGACTGCTGCAGCGCCGGCACCTTCTTGCGCGACTTCTGCACTTCCCGCGGTTGAGCGATCAGCTGGTTGATCGTCGGCATCCTGGCCTTACCCTTTGTTCTAGCGCAGACCCTTCCGGATCCACTGTCTTGCCGCAGCCCGTTGCCGGGACCGCAAATTCTTTCGAGCCACCCGCCCGACGGGGCCGCCCTGCGCAAATCAATCCGCGCAAAGCGAAATTGCGCCAACCGCTCCATCAACGAGCGGAAAGCGCTTCGACGCCACAGAGGACCGCAGTAGTTAGACCGGTCAGCACAATGCCGCGGCCCGCGCACTGAGGTCATGCATCCGAGTTCGATCTCATGAGAACGTGCTCAAGAGAACTAAAATCGCACTGGCATTGCCTAGCTATGATCGACAGCGTTTGAGCGGCATTCGTCGAGGTTGGTGCCCGCCTTTACGACCCTTGTGGATCTAGTCCTTGGGGATCAAACGGGTGGCCCGTTCCGACGCTGGCGATGCTCACCGCCTGTCGTTAAGTGAGGCGCTTTCTATAAGTGAGAATCGGTCAAGTCAAGGTGAAACGACAGTCACAAAGCGCTTCAGCACCTGCAAAAATAGCCTCTTGGCCGCCTCCCCGCGCCTGCCTGAGATGGGGACGAAGCGGTTGGTCTACCAGATCCAAAGGAAATTATACCCGGACAAAATGTAGCTTTATTATCAAAACTGTGGGCTTTTTCCTGCCCATGCACAAATCCGCTGGCTGGCGGCGGTTTTCCAGCTTCCCTGGCGTGCCGCGATGCCCGGTCTCGCGGGGATTTCGGCAGTACTGGTCGACCCGCGACGGGCCGATGCGCCCAAGCCAAATATCGAAAAAGTCCGCGGCTTGGCGCCGGCCGAACGCCTTGCGTCAGGGAATCACTGAGTCGGTGCTGGGCCACGCATGCTTGGGCGACGAGACATGGATAGGACACGGCGCTCCCTCCGGAGCCGAACGCCCCCAGTCACTCCTCCCCGTCATCCTCATCATCCTCGAGGTCGTCTTCATCCTCGTCGTCATCGTCGGCGTGAGCCAACGCGCCATGGGGCTGGTGAATCTGATCGTTCCACAGCTTGCGATAGGTGCCGTTCCTGGCGAGCAGCTCCGCATGGGAGCCGCGCTCGATCGCCTTGCCCCCTGAGATCACGATGATCTCGTCCATCTCGACCACCGAGGCCAGGCGGTGGGTCGACCAGATCATGGTGCGGCCCTTGGCGACCTTCAGCAGCGTGCGGTTGATCGCGGCTTCCGTGGTCTGGTCGAGCGCCGAGGTGGCTTCGTCCAGCAGCAGCACGGACGGGTTACGGATGATTGCGCGCGCGATCGCGATGCGCTGGCGCTGGCCGCCTGAGAGCGTTTCGCCGCGCTCGCCGACCGGCGTGTCATATCTCTGCGGCAGGCCCATGATGTAGCGGTGGATCTCGGCCTTCTTGGCCGCCTCCTCCACCTCTTCGTCGGTCGCGCCCTCCTTGCCGAGCCGGATGTTCTCGCGGATCGACATGTTGAACAGCATGTTCTCCTGGAACACCACCGCCATGCTCCGGCGCAGCGAATCCAGCGTCACCTTGCGGACGTCAACGCCGTCGATGGTGACGCGGCCTTCGTCGGGCACGTAGAGCCGCAGGATCAGATTGAGCAGCGTGCTCTTGCCCGAGCCCGAGGGACCGACGATGGCGATGCGCTTGCCGGCCTTGAGCTTGAGGCTGAGATTGTCCAGCACCGGCGTCTGGCTACCTTCGTATTGGAACGTCACGTGGTCGAAGGTGATGTCGTTGGTGATGCGCGGCAGGTCGGGCGCGCCGGGGCGATCGGCACCGCGGGTCGGCTCGTCGAGCAGCTCCTGGATGTGCCGGATCGCAGCGGCCGAGGAGATCGACACCGGAATGAAATGCATCACATGGGCGATGTTGTAGGAGACCTCCCAGAACGCGCTCTCGAAGGTGACGAAGGTGCCGATGGTGATCTGGCCCTTGGTCGCAAGATATGCGCCGATCGCGAGCACGACCAGGTGCAGGAGCAGCACCGAGATGGTGACCGTCCGCTCCACCATGGTCGACAGGAATGCGGCCGAGGCGATCTTGTTGCGCGTCTCGTCGTTGCGGAAGGTGAAGAAGCCGAACATCTTGCGCTGCAGGCTGAACGCCTTGATCACCGCCTGCGCCGCCACGTTCTCCTGCACCATGCCGAGCAGCGCGCTCTCGTTGAGCTTCTGTTCGTAATTGGCCTGCACCGCCTTCGGGGTGAGGATGCGCGGGCCGATCAGCGTGATCGGGAACACCAGCAGCGCGACCACCGCGAGCTGCCAGTTCAGGAACACCATCAGGATGATGCCGGCGATCAATTCCAGGAACGGCAGCGCTGCGCTGTTGGCAAAGCTCTTGACCGAGCCTTCGAAGGCCGAAAGATCGACGGAAAAGCGCGACAGGATCTCGCCGCGCTTGGTGCGGCCGAAATAGGCCGCCGGCAGATCCTGGACGTGCTCGAACAGGCGTTTGCGCACGTCGGAAATGATGCAGGCAGCGAGCCGCGCGTCCCAGCGCTCGTACCAGACCGCGACAATCGAGGTGAAGATGCCGGCGGCCGCGAGCACGCCGAGGATCTTGTACAGAGCCTGGAAGTCCTCCTCGCCGAGCGCGTCGTCGATCAGGTACTTCAGGCTGAGCGGCATGATGACGTTGAACAGCGTCTCGACGCAGACGCCGAACGCGACGAATGACAACATCCGCTTGTAGTTGGTCAGATAGGGCCTGACGAACCCGACGATGGTGGCGAGCGCGCCGGCGGCCTCGCGCGCGGTAAAGACGACGAGGTCCTCGTCCTCATCCTCGTCATCGAGCTCCAGCTCGTCCTCGCCCTCCTCGTCCTCCTCGTCTTCGAGTTCCGGCTTCGCGGCGGCGAGCTTGTCGTCGAGCTCGGCCGCCTCTTCCGCGGCGAGCTTCTGTTTGTCGGGCGAGAGGGGCTTGGACGCCATAAAACCAACCGATGCTGACGGCCGGCATGACCGCAGAGAAAGCAGGAATAGCGGCTGCCGCTATTGCACCGATTCTATGCCATCAAGTTGAATTCGGCAAAGCAATTGGCGAAGGCGCCCGACGTCTTGGCTAGTCGTCGTCCTCGACCTTGTCGAAGAAGGAATAGCGCAAGCTGTCGGCGTCGGCGTACCACTGGCCCGGCCCCTTGTTCGCGGCGAGCGTCGCCTCCCAGAGCGCATCGGTGCAGTCCTTGCGGTGCATCGACAGATCGAAGCCGTTGCCGAAGAACAGTTCGGACCATTCCCACCAGGTGCCGAGCTTCTTGACCCCGCGCAGCAGGTCGTAGCGGTCGATCAGTGCCGACGCCATGTCCGACGTGATCGAGCCGAACACGAGGCCGGTCTTGACCACACGATTCAGCTCGCGGATCGCGCGGACCACCTGCTTCGGTGAAACGTGGCAGAGGCTGGTCTCGAACACGAAGTCGAACGCACCGTCCTTGAACGGCATGTCGGTGATCGAGCCGAGCTTGTTGTACTTCTTCAGCGCCTTCGGCGTTTTGGCGTGGATGGCGCGGTTGTTCTCGATTCCCCATGCATCGATGCCGCGATCGCGCAGCGCACCGACCAGCTCGCCGCTGGCAGAGCCCGCGACCAGCAGCTTGGCGCCCTTCGCCTCGCCCCAGACGATGCCGATCAGCCTCGTGAGATAATCGGGATCGGTGAAGTGGCGCCACGCCTCGTCATAGGGACCAAGGCCGCGATAGTTCTCGAAATAATCGCGGTCGATCTTGTCGGAGAGCGGCTTGTCCTCCTGCGCGCGCTCGCGGCGCAGGCGCATCATCTCGGTCAGGATGATGTCGGTCGCCGCGTCCGAGGAGTCGAGCAGACCATTCAGTGTCGAGTCGAATAGGTAGTCGCCGACGACCACGATGCCGGGATGCTGCTTCGGCTCGGGCCGGTGATTGGTCATGACGTCGCGCACCGGCAGACCGCCCGGCAGCGCGTTCACCGACGACAGCCAGCGGTGGATCTTGCCTTCCACAAAATGCAAACGCGCATCGCCGAGCGATGCCGGCAGCGATTTCAGCGCCGCATCGATCAGCTCCTGGTCCGACAGATTGGCGAAGGCCAGCGCGTCGGAGCCGGGAATGAGCCAGTTCAAGACGCCGTGCTTGCCGACGTCGTGGCGCGCGCCCTCGTTGTAGACGCAGCAGCCGCCGAAGGCTTCCGACATGAACCAGGCGCCGGGAATCCTCTCGCCCCAGAACGGCGTGTCGAACAGAATCGAGACGCGCAAGTAGTGCGCCGGGCGATCGAAGTATGAGACGTGCTTGACCATCGACTTGCGCAGCTGCTCGCCTTCCCAGCCGACGGTCGCGAGCCAGGAATGCGGCAGGCACATCAGCACGAGATCGAAGTCGCGCGTTTCGGGCCCCTTGCCGTTCATCATCTTGAGCTGATAACGGCCGGTCGGGGCTTTGCCGACGGTGAGCACCCGGTGATTGAGCTGGATGTCGGCATTGACCTCCGATTGCAGGCACTCGATCAGCTGCTCGTTGCCGTTCTGGATGGAATAGAGGCCGATATAGCCGTCGACGTCCATCAGATAGTTCTTGAGCGCGTTGAGGCCGTTGGTGTTGTGGCTCTCGGTCGCGATGTCCGAGCGCGCCATGACCTTGAAGAAACGCTTTGCCGTCTCGTCCTCGACCTCCTCATCGAGCACCTGCTCGGCGGTCTTGTAGGCCCAGGGGTTCTCGTTGTCGTGCGCGCCGACGCCTTCGTAATACTCGATCGGCGACATCACCTCGGTGCAGCGCTTGCGGAACGCCTCGATCGCGGCCGCGGTCTTGGCGCCGTATTTGCGGCGCATGCCAGCGACGTCGTTGAGGAGCTCGCCGCCGAACTGCACCTGCTCGGCATCCATCGGAATGGTCTGAAGCCCGAAATGCTGGATCAGCTCGCGCAGCGGATCGGGCCCGGTCATCGAGTAGTCGTAGATCTCGGCAACGCCAGCCTCGTACGTCGCGGGCGCGGAATCGAATTTGCGGGTGACGATCTTGCCGCCGAGCCGGTCGGACGCCTCGAAGATGGTGACGCGGCAGAGGTCGCCGAGCTTGCGCTTAAGATACCAGGCGCTCATCAGCCCGCCGGGGCCGCCGCCTACGATTGCGAGATCAAGCATGTGAGTTCCGTGGTCTCCGGCCCTGCCCCCGTCACGGGACCACCGGTCTAAGCTCTCCTAGCAGAAGCGCTTTTGCGGCTGAAGGAAAGATGAACAAAGGCTGATCCCGCATAGCAGCAAACACAGAAAGCAGCAAAAAGGCCGGCAAAAGCCGGCCTTTTCATTGTCCTCGGTATTCTTACGGATGAACCATCATTCAGCCGGCGGCAGCGCCATCGGCTCCGCTTCCGGCGCGGGCGACACGACGGCCGCCTGCTTCTCGCGCTCGTCCAGGATCAGCTTGTCGCGCTTCATGGCGACTTCGCGGATCTTGGCCATGGAGGCGCCGGTGCCCGCCGGGATCAGCCGGCCGACGATGACGTTCTCCTTGAGGCCTTCGAGCGGATCGATCTTGCCGTTGACCGCCGCTTCCGTGAGGACGCGGGTGGTCTCCTGGAACGAGGCCGCCGAGAAGAACGAGCGGGTCTGAAGGCTCGCCTTGGTGATGCCGAGCAGAACCGGCGTCCCCGTGGCGGGCTTCTTGCCCTCTTCCTTGGCCTTCTCGTTCAGCGCGTCGAACTCGATCTTGTCGACCTGCTCGCCGGAGATCATGTCCGTGTCGCCCTGGTCGGTGACTTCCACCTTCTGGAGCATCTGACGGACAATCACCTCGATGTGCTTGTCGTTGATGAGCACGCCCTGGAGCCGGTAGACCTCCTGGATTTCGTTGACCAGGTAAGCCGCAAGCTCCTCGATGCCCTTCACCGCAAGAATGTCGTGCGGCGCCGGGTTGCCTTCCACGATGAAGTCGCCCTTTTCGACGACGTCGCCGTCCTGAAGGTGGATGTGCTTGCCCTTCGGGATCAGGTACTCGCGCGGCTCCTCGGTCTTGTCCATCGGCTCGATCGAGATGCGACGCTTGTTCTTGTAGTCGCGTCCGAACCGGATGGTGCCCGCGATTTCGGCGATGATCGCCGCATCCTTCGGACGCCGTGCCTCGAACAGTTCCGCCACCCGCGGCAGACCGCCGGTGATGTCACGCGTCTTGGCGCTTTCGGTCGAGACACGGGCGAGGATGTCGCCCGGATTGACCTTGGCTCCGACGTCGACCGAGAGAATGGCGTCGACCGACAGCATGTAGCGGGCATCGCCGCCACGGGGCAGCTTGAGCACCTTGCCGTCCTTGCCCTTGACCACGATGGCCGGACGCAGGTCCGAGCCGCCGCGGGTCGAGCGCCAGTCGATAACCACGCGCTTGGCAATACCGGTGGCCTCGTCGAGCGTTTCCGAGATCGATTGCCCCTCGACCAGATCCTCGAAGCCGATCGTACCTTCGACTTCAGTGAGGAGCGGACGGGTGTAAGGATCCCACTCGACGACGCGCTGGCCGCGCTTGACCATGTCGCCTTCGTCCACGTGCAGGCGCGAGCCGTACTGGACACGGTGCGTCGCACGCTCGGTGCCGTCGGCATCGACGATCGCCACCACCATGTTGCGCACCATCGCGATCAGGTGACCTTCGCTGTTGCGGGCGATGGCCTTGTTCCGGATCACGATCTTGCCGTCGAAGTTGGCTTCGACGAAGGACTGCTCGTTGAGCTGCGCCGCACCGCCGATGTGGAAGGTGCGCATGGTCAGCTGGGTGCCCGGCTCACCGATCGACTGCGCCGCGATGACGCCGACGGCTTCACCGTGGTTGACCGGCGTGCCGCGGGCGAGGTCGCGGCCGTAGCACTTGCCGCAGATGCCGTTAACGAGCTCGCAAGTCAGCGCCGAGCGGATCTTCACCTCCTGCACACCACCCTGCTGGATGGCGTCCAGATGGCTCTCTTCCATCAGCGTGTCGCGCTTGATGATCACCTTGCCCGAGCTGTCACGGATGTCTTCGCAGGCCGTGCGTCCGAGGATGCGCGAGCCGAGCGAAGCCACCACGGTGCCGGCGTCGACGATGGCGCGCATCTTGATGCCGAGCTTGGTGCCGCAGTCACTCTGCGTGATGATGCAGTCCTGCGCCACGTCGACGAGACGACGGGTCAGGTAGCCCGAGTTCGCAGTCTTCAACGCGGTGTCCGCGAGGCCCTTGCGGGCGCCGTGGGTCGAGTTGAAGTACTCGAGAACCGAGAGGCCTTCCTTGAAGTTCGAGATGATCGGCGTCTCGATGATCTCACCCGACGGCTTGGCCATCAGGCCGCGCATGCCGGCGAGCTGGCGCATCTGGGCCGGCGAACCGCGGGCACCGGAGTGAGCCATCATGTAGATCGAGTTGATGTCGGCGTCGGCTCCGCTCGCCGTCTTCTTGGTGGCGGAGATCTCCTTCATCATCGCCTTGGCGATTTCTTCCGTGGCCTTCGACCAGGCGTCGACGACCTTGTTGTACTTCTCGCCATGGGTGATCAGGCCGTCGTTGTACTGCTGCTCGAAATCCTTCGCCAACGTACGGGTGGTATCGACGATCTTCCACTTGCCGTGCGGCACGACCATGTCGTCCTTGCCGAACGAGATGCCGGCCTTGAACGCGTTGTAGAAGCCGAGCGCCATGATGCGGTCGCAGAAGATCACCGTCTCCTTCTGGCCGCAGTGACGGTAGACTTGGTCGATCACGCCCGAGATCTCGCGCTTGGTCATCAGCTTATTGATGATCTCGTACGAGATGCGCGGGTTCTTCGGCAGCAGATTGCCGAGCATGACGCGGCCGGCGGTGGTCTCGATCCAGCGCTTGGAGACCTTGCCGGTCTCGTCCATGCCTTCCCACCGGTACTTGATCTTGGTGTGGAGGTGGATGACCTTCGCATGCAGGGCGTGCTCGAGCTCGGCCATGTCGCCGAACACCTTGCCCTCGCCGGGCAGGCCTTCACGCATGATCGAGACGTAGTAGAGACCCAGCACGATGTCCTGCGACGGCACGATGATCGGCTGACCGTTCGCCGGATGCAGGATGTTGTTGGTCGACATCATCAGCACGCGCGCTTCCAGCTGCGCTTCGAGCGACAGCGGAACGTGCACGGCCATCTGATCACCGTCGAAGTCGGCGTTGAACGCGGAGCAGACCAGCGGGTGCAGCTGGATCGCCTTGCCCTCGATCAGCACGGGCTCGAACGCCTGGATGCCGAGGCGGTGCAGCGTCGGTGCGCGGTTGAGCAGCACCGGATGCTCGCGGATGACCTCGTCCAGGATGTCCCAGACCTCGGGCCGCTCCTTCTCGACCAACTTCTTGGCCTGCTTCACGGTGGTGGACAGGCCCTTGGCGTCAAGCCGCGAGTAGATGAACGGCTTGAACAGCTCGAGCGCCATCTTCTTCGGCAGGCCGCACTGATGCAGACGCAGCTCGGGACCGACCACGATCACCGAACGGCCCGAATAGTCGACGCGCTTGCCGAGCAGGTTCTGACGGAAGCGGCCCTGCTTGCCCTTGAGCATGTCGGCGAGCGACTTCAGCGGGCGCTTGTTGGCGCCGGTGATGACGCGGCCGCGGCGGCCGTTGTCGAACAGCGCATCGACCGCTTCCTGAAGCATGCGCTTCTCGTTGCGGATGATGATGTCGGGCGCGCGCAGCTCCATCAGCCGCTTCAAGCGGTTGTTGCGGTTGATGACGCGGCGGTAGAGGTCGTTGAGGTCCGAGGTCGCGAAGCGGCCGCCGTCCAGCGGCACCAGCGGACGCAGGTCCGGCGGGATCACCGGGACCACGGTCATGATCATCCATTCCGGCTTGTTGCCGGAGTGGCGGAACGCTTCCACGATCTTCAGGCGCTTGGCGAGCTTCTTGTGCTTGATGTCGGAGTCGGTCTCCTGCATCTCGACGCGCAAGGAGGCCTCGAGCTTCTCGAGGTCCATGCCCTTGAGCAGCTCGCGGATCGCTTCCGCGCCGATCATGGCGGTGAAGGAATCCTGGCCGTACTCGTCCTGCGCCTTCAGATACTCGTCTTCCGACAAGAGCTGACGGTCCTTCAGCGCGGTGAGACCCGGCTCCAGCACGACGTAGTATTCGAAATAGAGGATCCGCTCGAGATCCTTCAGCGTCATGTCCAGCAGAAGGCCGATGCGCGAGGGCAGCGACTTCAGGAACCAGATGTGGGCGACGGGGGCTGCGAGCTCGATGTGGCCCATGCGCTCGCGCCGGACGCGCGACAGCGTCACCTCGACCGAGCACTTCTCGCAGATGATGCCCTTGTACTTCATGCGCTTGTACTTGCCGCACAAGCACTCGTAGTCCTTGATCGGCCCGAAGATGCGGGCGCAGAACAGGCCGTCGCGCTCCGGCTTGAAGGTACGGTAGTTGATGGTCTCCGGCTTCTTGATCTCGCCGTAGGACCAGGACAGAATCTTTTCTGGAGACGCGATCGAGATCCGGATCTGGTCGAAGACCTGAGCCGGCGTCGTCGGATTGAAGAGATTCATAATTTCTTGGTTCATCGTCTTCTCCTCGCGTGCCGGTCGCCTCCGGCCGCAAATTCGAAAATCACTTAGCGGGGCGCCCTGCCCCTCAAGGCCTCAGGCCGGGCGCCTGCCCGGCCGCGAAGGCCGGGCATGACAGGTCGAATTACTCGGCCGCTTCCGACGTCGGCGCCGGTCCCATCTTGGAGTTGTGCAGGTCGACGTTGAGGCCGAGCGAGCGCATTTCCTTGACCAGCACGTTGAAGGATTCCGGAATACCAGCCTCGAACGTGTCGTCGCCGCGCACGATCGCCTCGTACACCTTGGTGCGGCCGGCGACGTCGTCCGACTTCACCGTCAGCATCTCCTGGAGCGTGTACGCCGCGCCGTAAGCCTCGAGCGCCCACACCTCCATTTCGCCGAAGCGCTGGCCGCCGAACTGCGCCTTGCCGCCCAGCGGCTGCTGGGTGACGAGCGAGTACGGACCGATCGAACGCGCGTGGATCTTGTCGTCGACGAGATGGTGCAGCTTGAGCATGTATATATAGCCCACCGTCACCTTGCGATCGAACGGATCGCCGGTGCGGCCGTCATAGACGGTCGACTGACCCGAAGCGTCGAGACCGGCGAGCTTCAGCATCTCCTCGATGTCGGCTTCCTTCGCGCCGTCGAACACCGGCGTCGCGATCGGCACGCCGCGGCTCAAATTGTGGCCGAGCTCGATCAGCTCGTTGTCGTTGAGCGACTTGATCGTCTCGTCCTCGCCGTAGACCTTCTTCAAGGTTTCCTTCAGCGGTTTGATGTCCTGCTTCGACAGGTAAGCATCGACCGTCTGGCCGATACGCTTGCCGAGGCCGGCGCAGGCCCAGCCGAGATGGGTCTCGAGGATCTGTCCGACGTTCATGCGCGAGGGCACGCCCAGCGGATTGAGCACGATGTCGGCATGCGTGCCGTCTTCGAGGAACGGCATGTCCTCGATCGGCACGATCTTCGACACCACGCCCTTGTTGCCGTGGCGGCCGGCCATCTTGTCGCCGGGCTGGATCTTGCGCTTCACCGCGACGAAGACCTTGACCATCTTCATCACGCCAGGCGGCAATTCGTCACCGCGCTGAAGCTTCTCGACCTTGTCGAGGAAGCGCTGTTCCAGCCCCTTCTTCGACTCGTCGTACTGCTTCCGCATGGCCTCGATCTCGGCCATCAGCTTGTCGTTGGGCGAGGCGAACAGCCACCACTGCGACTTCGGGTACTCCTCGAGCACCGCACGGGTGATCTTGGTGTCCTTCTTGAAGCCCTTCGGACCGGCAATGCCCTGCCGTCCTTCGAGCAGCTCGGCAAGACGGTTGTAGACGTTGCGGTCGAGGATCGCCTGCTCGTCGTCGCGGTCCTTGGCCAGACGCTCGATCTCTTCCCGCTCGATCGCCAGCGCACGCTCGTCCTTGTCGACGCCGTGACGGTTGAACACGCGCACTTCGACGATGGTGCCCTGCACGCCCGGAGGAACGCGCAGCGAAGTGTCGCGAACGTCGGAAGCCTTCTCGCCGAAGATGGCGCGCAGGAGCTTCTCTTCCGGCGTCATCGGGCTTTCGCCCTTCGGCGTGATCTTGCCGACCAGGATGTCGCCGGCGCGCACTTCCGCACCGATGTAGACGATACCGGCTTCGTCGAGGTTCTTCAGCGCTTCTTCCGAGACGTTCGGAATGTCGCGGGTGATTTCCTCAGGTCCGAGCTTGGTGTCGCGGGCCATCACCTCGAACTCCTCGATGTGGATCGAGGTGAAGACGTCTTCTTTCACGATCCGCTCGGAGAGCAGGATCGAGTCTTCGAAGTTGTATCCGTTCCACGGCATGAACGCGACCAGCACGTTGCGGCCGAGCGCGAGCTCGCCGAGATCGGTCGAGGGGCCGTCGGCGATGATGTCGCCCTTCTTGACGATGTCGCCGACCTTCACCAGCGGACGCTGGTTGATGCAGGTCGACTGGTTGGAGCGTTGATACTTCATCAACCGGTAGATATCGACGCCCGACTTGGTCGGATCGAGATCTTCAGTGGCGCGGATGACGACGCGGGTCGCATCGATCTGGTCGATCACGCCGGAACGGCGCGCCGCGATCGCAGCACCCGAGTCACGCGCGACCACGCCTTCCATGCCGGTGCCGACGAACGGCGCCTCGGCGCGAACCAGCGGCACCGCCTGGCGCTGCATGTTCGAGCCCATCAGCGCGCGGTTGGCGTCGTCGTTCTCGAGGAACGGGATCAGCGCCGCGGCCACCGACACGAGCTGCTTCGGCGACACGTCCATGTAGTCGACCTTGTCCGGCGTCACCGGCAAAACTTCGCCAGCGTGACGGCAGACCACGAGGTCTTCGGTGAAGCGGCCCTTCGGGTCGAGCGGCACGTTGGCCTGCGCGACCGTGTAGCGGCCCTCCTCCATCGCCGAGAGGTACACGACCTCGTCGGTGACGCGGCCGTCCTTGACCTTGCGGTACGGCGTCTCGACGAAGCCATACTTGTTCACGCGCGCGAAGGTCGCGAGCGAGTTGATCAGGCCGATGTTCGGACCTTCCGGCGTCTCGATCGGGCAGATGCGGCCGTAATGCGTCGGATGCACGTCGCGCACCTCGAAGCCGGCGCGCTCGCGGGTCAGACCACCCGGTCCGAGCGCCGATAGGCGCCGCTTGTGGGTGATCTCGCTGAGCGGGTTGGTCTGGTCCATGAACTGCGAGAGCTGCGAGGAACCGAAGAACTCGCGCACGGCGGCAGCCGCCGGCTTGGCGTTGATCAGGTCCTGCGGCATCACCGTGTCGATGTCGACCGAGGACATGCGCTCCTTGATCGCGCGCTCCATGCGCAGGAGGCCGATGCGGTACTGGTTCTCCATGAGCTCGCCGACCGAACGCACGCGGCGGTTGCCGAGATGATCGATGTCGTCGATCTCGCCCTTGCCGTCGCGCAGGTCCACCAGCGTCTTGATGACGGAGAGGATGTCTTCCTTGCGCAGCGTGCGCTGGGTATCGGGCGCATCGAGGTCGAGGCGCATATTCATCTTGACACGGCCGACCGCGGAGAGGTCGTAGCGCTCGGCGTCGAAGAACAGCGACTGGAACATGGCCTGCGCCGATTCCAGCGTCGGCGGCTCGCCCGGACGCATAACGCGGTAGATGTCGAACAGCGCGTCCTCACGCGTCATGTTCTTGTCGGCCGAGAGCGTGTTGCGGATGTAGGGGCCGACATTGACGTGGTCGATGTCGAGCAGCGGCAGCTCCTTGTAGCCCTGCTCGTTGAGCGCCTTCATCAGCTTGTCGGTGATTTCCTCACCGGCTTCAGCATGGATCTCGCCCGTCTTCGGGTTGACGAGGTCCTCGGCGACGTAGTTGCCGACCAGCTCCTCATCGGCCATGCGCAGCGCCTTCAGCCCCTTCTCCTGGAGCTGGCGGGCGGCACGGACGGTGAGCTTCTTGCCGGCCTCGAGCACCACCTTGCCGGTATCGGCGTCGATCAAATCGTTGACGGTCGAATAGCCGCGGAAGCGGTTGGCGTCGAACGGAACGCGCCAGCCTTCCTTGGTCCGCTTGTAGAGGATCCTCTTATAGAACGTGGACAGGATCGCCTCGCCGTCGAGGCCGAGCGCGAACATCAGCGACGTCACCGGAATCTTGCGGCGACGGTCGATACGCGCATAGACGATGTCCTTGGCGTCGAACTCGATGTCGAGCCAGGAGCCGCGATAGGGAATCACGCGAGCGGCGAACAGCAGCTTGCCCGAGGAATGGGTCTTGCCCTTGTCGTGGTCGAAGAACACGCCGGGCGAACGGTGCATCTGCGAGACGATGACGCGCTCGGTGCCGTTGACGATGAAGGTGCCGTTCATCGTCATGAGCGGGATGTCGCCCATGTAGACGTCCTGCTCCTTGATGTCCTTCACCGACTTCGCGCCGGTTTCCTCGTCGATATCGAACACGATGAGGCGCAGCGTCACCTTGAGGGGAGCCGCGAAGGTCATGCCGCGCTGGCGGCACTCGTCGACGTCGTATTTCGGCTGCTCGAACTCGTAGCGGACGAATTCCAGCATCGAGGTGCCCGAGAAGTCGGAGATCGGAAACACCGAGCGGAACACCGCCTGCAGACCCTCGTCGAGACGGCCACCCTGGGGCTCGTCGACCATCAGGAACTGGTCATAGGACGCCTTCTGAACCTCGATGAGGTTCGGCATCTCGGCGACTTCCTTGATGTGTCCGAAGAACTTGCGAACGCGTTTGCGACCGGTGAATGTCTGCTGCGCCATCGTGGCCTCTCATTTCGTCGCCCGCTCTGGGCGCGCCGTCCGGAACGCGGCTGCCACCGCTCCCCGGGTTGAATTTTTCGAACCCGTCTTGGGGGCCGGAAGCTCAGTTTCAGGCGGGAATGTCCTGAATCTGTTCTTCAGACCTTCAAAACGCAAAACGACGCGCGGGGCGCAGAAGCGCGCCCGCCCGTCACAACGATCGTCTTCACGGACTGCAAAAGCCCGAAATAGCCTGCTCTCCCAACGGCTTACAGGGAAATCCGGCATCCCTGCCCACCGCGCTTTCGTGCTGCCGACCCGATATGGGGCGACAATAGTGGAGATTCGAGGGGTAAACCCTCAAATCCCCACACTTTTTCGTGTTCGGCCTGCGTCGGGACGTTCCGTCGCACGCCTTTTGCATCCGGCCCACCCCTTCGATGGGGGCGGACCAAGATCCCGGGTCGCGCCGATGCTCGCCCGGGACCTCGCCAGTAAGCTTCCGCTTACTTGAGCTCGACCTTGGCGCCAGCCTTCTCGATCTGCGCCTTGATCTTCTCGGCTTCTTCCTTGTTCACGCCTTCCTTCAGCGGCTTCGGAGCACCCTCGACGAGGTCCTTTGCTTCCTTCAGGCCGAGACCGGTGATGGCGCGGACTTCCTTGATGACCTCGATCTTCTTGTCGCCGGCGCTGGCGAGAACGACCGTGAACTCGGTCTTCTCTTCAGCCGGAGCGGCAGCGCCGCCGCCAGCGGCCGGACCGGCCACGGCGACAGCCGCGGCAGCCGAAACGCCCCATTTCTCTTCGAGGAGCTTCGCGAGTTCGGCAGCTTCGAGCACGGTGAGGCTCGAGAGGTCGTCAACGATCTTCTGCAAGTCAGCCATTGTTCAGTTTCCTTACGTCTGGTTCGGGTTTGAGTTTTGCGAAGGGCGTCAGGCCGCTTCGCCCTTTGAGGCATGAGCCTGGATGACGCGCGCGAGCTTGCCCGCGGGCGCGTTGGCGAGCTGAGCGAGCTTGGTCGCCGGGGCCACGATGAGGCCGACGATCTTGCCGCGCAGTTCGTCAAGCGACGGCAGTGAGGCAAGCGCCTTCACCCCGTCGACATTCAGGACGGTCTTGCCCATCGAGCCGCCGATGATGACGAACTTTTCGTTCGCCTTGGCGAATTCGATGGCGACCTTCGGCGCCGCTACCGGATCGTTGGAAGTTGCGATCACGGTCGGCCCCTTCAGCATGGGGCCAATGGCAACGACGTCAGTGCCTTCAAGAGCAATTTTGGCGAGACGGTTCTTCGAGACCTTCACCGAGGCGCCAGCCTGCTTCATCTGCATGCGCAGCTTCTGCATCTGGGCAACGGTGAGGCCGGAATATTGAGCAACGATCGCGACGCCCGTGGTCTTGAAGACCTCGTTGAGCTGTTCGACCGCTTCCTTTTTTGCCGCTCGTTCCACAGCAAGCTCTCTCCGGTTGGCGGCCATCGCGCGAAGCGGGACCGCCGGGTTGCACCCATCGTCCCGCCCAAACCTGAACCTCCGGGCCAAAACCCATCGGACACGCCGGGCAAGACGACAATTCAAGCCTGCCCTCCGGGAGCCCATAAGGCCCACGGCGTGTCGAGGTCCGAACCAGACCCGTTTCGCGAAGCCAGCCCTTGAAGCTGGGTGCGAAGTGAAATCCGGTCTTCACCCGTCTATGCAGGCCATGAGATTAAGCCGTTGAGAAATCGAAATTCCCCGCGGGCGCCTGCAGTCTTGGACAGGACAAGGTCAGCCAGCGAACCGCCCGACCTCTGCCCGCATTCCACCAAGTGACGAGGTTTCCTTCCTTTTCCGGGCAAATCCTTGCGGACGTCCTGGAAAGGAATGATCTCCCGCTGCATCGGTTTTCGGAATGCGTGCACGAACGCGCCAGCCGAGGCCGGCACGTCCGGAAGCCGTTCTTTAACCGCTCGGAGCCTGCTTGCCAAGAGCAAAATTCACACCAGTTCCAATCCGTTGCCGGCCGGGCCTGAGGCGGGCCAAGAAGAGCCGATTCAGGCCGATTTGACCGCGTAAGGCAGCGGCCTGCCCTCGAAAAACGCGGTCAGGTTCGCCAGCACGCAGTTTTGCATGGCGACGTGCGATTCGAGGGTATGGCCACCGATATGTGGGGCGAGCACTACATTGGGGAGCGTGGTCAGCGCGTCGGGGGCGTGCGGTTCCTTGTCGTAAACGTCGAGGCCGGCGCCGGCGATGGTCTTATCGGTAAGCGCGGCGACCAGGGCCTGCTCGTCGACGACCGAGCCGCGGGAGATGTTCACGATATAACCGTCCGCGCCGAGACGCCTGAGGATATCGGCGTTGACGACGTGCTGGGTCTCGGCCCCTGCCCGGACCGCGATCATCAGCACGCTGCACCAGTCGGCGAGCTCTTCCAGCGTCCGGAAATATTGATAAGGCAGATCGTATCTGGTGCGGCTGAAATAGCCGATCTCGCTTTCGAACGCCGCGCAGCGCGCCGCAATCTTGCGGCCGATCTCACCCATGCCGTAGATACCGATCCGGCGGCCGGGCATGCCCGCCTGTGGCCGCATCATCGGCGAGGGTTTTGACGCCGCCCAATCGCCGCTGCGGACATATTGGTCGGCAACCAGGATCCGCCGCGTCGTCGCCAGCATCAGGGTCATCGCGATGTCGGCGACGGAGGCCGCATTGGCACCTGGACTGTGGCCGACCGCGATGTTGCGCACGGCGGCCGCCTTCAAGTCGACGCCGTCATAGCCGGTGCCGTAGCAGACGATGGCGCCAAGCTTCGGAAACAGGTCCATCGCCTCGGCCCCCAGCGGCGTGCCGCCTGCGGTGAGCATCGCGCGGATGCCGCCGAGTTCACCCGCCGAAAACACCTCACGCGCGGGCTTGCCACCGGTGTCGAGCAGCTCGAACCGTTCGGCGAAACGTACCATCATCGTCTTGGGAAAGCGGGAGTAGATCAGGACCTTGTCAGCCATTGTTCTTGTTTCCGGTGAACGCGGTCACAAACGACGAGGGGCGGAATCGGTTGCCCAATTCCGCCCCTCGCCTCATGCAATATTTGAACCTTAGCCGAGGATGGTGCCCGGCTCGACCTTCACCCCGGGGCCCATCGTCGAGGACACCGCAACGCGCTGGATGTAGGTGCCCTTGGAGCCGGCCGGCTTCGCCTTGGAGACGGCGTCTGCCAGGGCCTTGATGTTCTCGACCAGCTTCTCCTCGGAGAACGAGGCCTTGCCGACGCCGGCCTGCAGGATGCCGGCCTTCTCGACGCGGAACTCGACCGAGCCGCCCTTGGCACCCTTCACCGCGCCGGTGACGTCCATGGTCACGGTGCCGATCTTCGGGTTCGGCATCAGGCCGCGCGGGCCGAGCACCTTACCCAACCGGCCGACCAGCGGCATCATGTCGGGGGTGGCGATGCAGCGGTCGAAATCGATCGAGCCGTTCTGCACCTTCTCGACCAGATCCTCTGCGCCGACGACGTCGGCACCCGCAGCCTTGGCCTCATCGGCCTTGGCGCCACGAGCGAACACGCCGACGCGGAGCGTACGGCCGGTGCCATTCGGCAGGGTCACGACGCCGCGGACCATCTGGTCGGCGTGACGCGGATCGACGCCGAGATTGATCGCGACCTCGATGGTCTCGTCGAACTTCGCTTTCGCGCGCTCCTTGACCATCTTGATGGCGTCCGCGAGCGGGTAAAGCTTTTCGCGGTCAATGCCTTCGCGGGCTTTGTTCAAACGCTTTCCGATTGCCATGACCGCTTACCCCGCAACTTCCAGACCCATCGAACGGGCGGAGCCCTCGACCATCTTCATGGCCGATTCGATGCTGTCGCAATTCAAGTCCTTCATCTTCTTCTCGGCGATCTCGCGCACCTGCGCCTTGGTCACCTTGCCGGCCTTGTCACGGCCCGGCGCCTTCGAGCCGGACTGGATCTTGGCAGCCTGCTTGAGGAAGAACGACATCGGGGGGGTCTTCATCTCGAAGGTGAACGAACGATCGGCGTAGATCGTGATCACCACGGGAATCGGGGTGTTCTTCTCTTCCTTCTGGGTCTGGGCGTTGAACGCCTTGCAGAACTCCATGATGTTGAGACCGCGCTGACCGAGCGCGGGACCGATCGGGGGCGAAGGATTCGCCGCGCCGGCCGGGACCTGAAGCTTCAGGTATCCGGTCACTTTCTTTGCCATGTATCACTCCTGTTGTGCCGGCATGGCCGGCGGTTTCAGGTTCGTGGTCTGGGTCGGATGCGGCTGGCAACCGCCCTCTCCCTCCCACGGCCTCTTGCTGCGCAAGACCGAAGTCTCGCGCGTACTCGGTCAGACCTTCTCGACCTGACCGAATTCCAGTTCGACCGGCGTGGCGCGGCCGAAGATCGACACCGCGACCTTCACGCGCGAGCGCGCCTCGTCGATTTCCTCGACAACACCCGAGAACGAGGCGAATGGGCCGTCGGCCACGCGCACGTTCTCGCCGATCTCGAACGAGACCGACGCCTTCGGCCGTTCCACGCCCTCCTGCACCTGGTGCAGGATGCGCATGGCCTCGGCTTCCGAGATCGGCATCGGCTTGTTTTCAGCGCCGAGGAAGCCCGTCACTTTCGGCGTGTTCTTGATCAGATGGAACGCCTCGTCGGTCAGCTTCATCTTCACCAGCACATAGCCGGGGAAAAACTTGCGCTCGGCGTCGATCTTGCGGCCGCGGCGCACTTCCGTGACCTTCTCGGTCGGCACCAGCACCAGTTCGAACAGCTCCTCGAGCCCGCGCTGCTTGGCCTGCTCCCGAATCGATTCGGCGACCTTCTTCTCGAAGTTCGAATAGGCGTGGACGATGTACCAGCGCTTGTCAGACACTTGAGCGGTTGCTGTTGCCATCAGTGAATGCCCAGAAGGAAAGTGATGAGGTAACGGATGATCTGGTCGGAGGCGAAGAAGAAGATCGAGGCCACGGCGACCATGACGAACACCATGATGGTGGTGATGGTGGTCTCACGACGGGTCGGCCAGGTGACCTTGGCGGTCTCCGAGCGCACTTCCTGCAAGAACTTGAACGGGCTGACTGCCATCGTTTAATGTCCAACGTCCGTCGCAAGACGGCTACTGATTTCGAAGGGATCCGAACAGGCGCCTTTGGCCCAGCCCTCGTCTGAAGGATGAGCCGGAAACCGGGCTCGATTGTTCGGGGATTTCAAAGCCGCGCCGGAAATCCGCGTCTAACGGGCCGGCTGCGAGTGCGGGGTAAATACTGCGGATGGGGCCAAAGGTCAAGATATTGGGAGCCCGGGATACGCGTGGCCGCCGCCTGCGGACCTAATCGGGATCAATGGCTTACCCATGCCGTGATCGATAGGGCCGGCGCCGTCCTGCCTGTAGACTAATTGTCTGGATTAGCTGGCAGGAGTGGCAGGGCTCGAACCTGCGACCCCCGGTTTTGGAGACCGGTGCTCTACCAATTGAGCTACACTCCTACAGACCCTGCGTCGCCTTAGGATCAGGGCCGCTTTCAAGCACAGGGGACGGCCGGTTTGCAAGGGTGAACCGCGCCAGCTTCGCTTGTTTGTACCGGGGTTTTTGCGCCACAGTCCGTTCCCGATAATCAAGAGCAACCGGGAGTGCCCATGACCGCCACAGCGACCGCTACAGCCGCCCCACAGGCCACGATCGCGCCGCAGACCCCGCCTTTGCCGGAAGCCCGCCCCGAGACGCTTGGGCTGTCGCGTCCCCGCCTCCAGGCCATGTCGGACGCCTTCAAGCGCGAGATCGACAAGGGCACTGTTCCCGGCGTCACCGTGCTGGTCGCCCGCCGCGGCCAAATCGGCTGGTTCGAGGCACTGGGACGGCAGAGCCCGACGGGCGCCGCGCCGATGACGCGCGATTCGATCTTCCGGATCTTCTCGATGACCAAGCCGATCGTCTCGGTCGGCATCATGGCGCTGGTCGAGGACGGCCATCTCCTTCTCAGTGACGCGGTCGCCAAGTTCATTCCGGAGTTCGCCGACCAAAAGGTCGGCGTGGTCAGCGGCGGCAAGCTGGAACTGGTTCCGCCCAAGCGGCCGATGACGGTGCAGGACCTGCTCCGCCACACCTCGGGCCTCACCTATGAGCACCAGGGCGACGGCCCCGTGCACAAGCTCTACCAGGAGTCCCGCGTCCGCAGCCGCAAGATCACCAATGCCGAGCACGCCGCGCTGGTGGCGAGCTTCCCGCTGGTCTGCCATCCCGGCGACGAGTTCAACTACAGCCGCTCCACCGACATCCTCGGCCGCATCATCGAGGTCGTCAGCGGCAAGCCGCTCGGCGCGTTCCTCGCCGAGCGCATCCTCGCGCCGTTGCAGATGGCTGAGACCGGTTTTGCGACAGCTGGGGCCAATGCCGGCCGGCTCGCCGAACCGTTCGCGGCCGATCCCTGGACCGGCGACAAGGTCGCGCTCTTCAACATGCTGGAACAGCCGGTGATGGAGTCCGGCGGCGGCGGGCTGATCTCGACCACGATGGATTATGCCCGGTTCTGCCTGATGCTGCGCAATGGCGGCACGCTCGACGGCAACAGGATCATCGGCCGCAAGACGCTGGAGCTGATGGCGTCAGATCATCTCGGGCCGCACGTTGTAACAAATGGCACGCTGCTGTCGCCCGGCCACGGTTTTGGCCTCGGCTTTGCCGTGCGCCGCGAGCCTGGCATCGCGCCCTTCCCCGGTAGCGTCGGCCAGTATTTCTGGAGCGGCATTGCCGGCACGTTCTTCTGGATCGATCCGAAGGAGGATCTGTTCGCGGTGTTCATGAGCCAAGGTCCCGGCCAGCGCGACTATACGCGCACGCTGGTGCGGGATCTGGTTTACGCGGCGGTGGAGTAGATATCGGCTCGCTCACATGGAACGATCTTGCTCGGTGCAACCTCTCCCGCTTGCGGGAGAGGTCGGCGCGTAGCGCCGGGTGAGGGCTTTCTCCTCATTGGGAGTCTCTCCGCGGAGACACCCTCTCCCCAGCCCTCTCCCGCAAGCGGGAGAGGGAGCCCACTAATCAGCGCTCAACTGATCGTCGCGCCGCCGTCGATCACCATGGTCTGGCCGGTCATGAAGTCACCGGCCTTCGAACCCAGGAACACCGCCGCGCCCGCGATCTCGTCGGGGATGCCGATGCGCAAGAGCGGCGAGCGCGAGGTCGACGCCTTCAGGTTCTCCGGATTGTCCCACAGCGCCTTGGCAAAGTCGGTCTTGATCAGGCCGGGCGCGATGCAGTTCACGCGTATATTGTCCTTGCCGTATTCGCAGGCGAGATTGCGCGCGAGCTGCATGTCGGCGGCTTTCGAGATCGCGTAAGCACCGAGGATGGTCGAGCCCTTGAGGCCGCCGATCGACGAGACGATGATGATCGAGCCGTCCTTACGCTCGATCATCTGCGGCACCACCATCGAGATCAGCCAATTGTTGGCGACGATGTTGTTGTCGAGGATTTTTCTGAACTGATCGTCGGAGATGCCGGCGAGCGGACCATAGTACGGATTCGACGCGGCGTTGCAGACCAGCACGTCGATCTTGCCGAAGGCGCGGTTGCTCTCGTCGACGAGGTTTTGCAGATTCTCTTTCGACGAGATGTTCGCGGCAATCGCGACCGCGGTGCCCTTGCCGAATCTGTCGTTGATGCCCTTGGCAACCTGCTCGCAAACGTCGGCCTTGCGCGAGGAGATCACCACCTTGGCGCCGTGCTCGGCCATGCGCTCGGCGATCGCGAGCCCGATGCCGCGCGTCGAGCCGGTGATGACGGCAACTTTCCCCTTCATGTCGAACAAGGTCATGTTTCTCTCCCAGAGTATAATCGATTTGCTTGAACCTTACGCCGCAGGCGCGCGGCCGGACAATGGCTCACGCGAGCTTCTTGACTTCCGGTCCCGCAGGCTGGTGCATCGCTGCGTGCGCGGCGTCGGCGATCCACGGCTGCTGGTTCACCATCGGCAACCGCCAGACGGGGCGCTCGGGGCTTGCGAAATGATCGAGCCGCGTCACCGACACATTGTCGATATCGAATGCGAGCCCCTGCTCCGGCAAGTCACCGAGCGCGAGGCCGACTGCCGCCTTGATGGTGCCGCCATGCGCGACCGCGATGATGTCCTGCCCGGCCGCTTCCACATTGATCCGTTCGATGGTGCGACGCGTGCGGTTGTAGAGGTCCATGAAGCTTTCACCGCCGGGCGCGGGCTCGTTGATATCGGCGAACCAGCTGGTGCCGACGGGCCGGCTCGCGATGAACTCGGCGCGGTTCATGCCCTGCCAGCGGCCGAGATTCTGCTCGGCGAGATCCGCTTCCCATTTCATCGCCGCAGGCCGCGGAAAACCGGCCGCCCAGATCGCCTCGGCCGTCTGATGTGTGCGCATCAGATTGCTCGAATACCAGATTGCCTTGCGTGGCAGCACCTTGGCAACAGCGTTGAACACATAGGTGTCGCTGGTGTCGCAGGCGATGTCGGACTGGCCGTAGATGTTGCCGCCGTCATTGCGCACGGGCGCGTGCCGGACCCACCACCATCGTGTCATGACCACATTCGGCTTGTCTGCGCCTGCCATCGAAACCCTTCCATCCCGTGTGATGTCGCTGTACGTCAGTAGCGAACGTGTCTCAAGACACTTTACCGTTTGAAATCTTGTTTGAAATTCCGTCGCGCGGCAAGGGCCGCGATGCGAGCCAAAGGGAGAAGCGCATGGGCCGCCTGCAAGGCAAATCCGTCATCATCACCGGCGCCGGCAGCGGCATCGGCCGCGCCGCAGCGCTGCTGTTCACCAGGGAAGGCGCAAAGCTCATTGCCGTCGATCGCACCGAGGCGGTGAAGGAGACCGTCGAAGAGATCAGGGCGGCCGGCGGTGTCGCGGAAGCCATGGTGGCGGACGCCGGCTCCGAGAAGGACGTCATCGCCGTGATCGACAAGGCGGTGAAGACGCATGGCCGGCTCGACGTGATCTGGGCCAATGCCGGCGTCTCGGGCGGGCTCGTTCCGCTCGCCGAGCAGACGGTGGAGCACTGGCAGGAGATTCTGCGCGTCAATTTGATCGGACCGTTCCTCGCGGTGAAATACGCCATGCCGCACATGGTCAGGCAGCAGTCCGGCGCGATCGTGCTGACGGCGTCCGTTGCAGGTCTCAAGGCCGGCGCGAGCGGCCATCCCTATGCGGCGAGCAAGGCCGGCGTGATCAGCCTGGTGCAGACTACGGCCTATTCGCTCACCGGCACCGGCGTGCGCATCAACGCGGTGTGCCCGGGCCTGATCGAGACCGGCATGACCAAACCGATCTTCGACCGCGCCAAGGAGCGCGGCACCCAAGACAAGATCGGCCAGCTCAACCCACTCAAGCGCCCCGGCCAGCCGCATGAGCTCGCGGCGATGGGACTGTTTTTGGCCAGCGACGAGGCCTCGTATGTGAACGGCCAGGCGTTCCCGGTCGACGGCGGTCTCACGGCATCGATGCCGTATACGGGCAAGCCGGTTTAGCACGGGTCTCGTGTCCCTGACGCGACGCAGCGCGTAGTGACGCTGCACTGCGTCCAGGCACGAGAGCGAGGTTTGGCGCACAACTGCCCCAACATCGTCATTGCGAGCGCAGCGAAGCAATCCAGAGTCTTTCCGTGGATAGATTTCTGGATTGCTTCGCTGCGCTCGCAATGACGGAGCAAGCGGCGTAGGCGTCGCTTCTACAGCTTGAGCCTCCCCTAAATCGGTGGACACCTATAGCTTAGGCAGTGAGAGGTGTCAGATGGCGAAACGGCAGCGACGCTCGTATTCGGACGAGTACAAGCGGCAGGCAGTTGATCTGGTTTTGTCGAGCGGCCGTTCGGCGAAGTCGGTATCGAAGGAGCTCGGGCTGGACGGCTCCGTGCTCAGCCGATGGGTGAAGGAGCGGAGCACGGTAGCAGCCGGCGGCAGCGCCGCGGCGCCCACGTCGCAAGCGGCGGTGCCGTCGGCGGACCAAGCTGACGTGATCGCACGGTTGCAGCGGGAAAACGAACAGTTGCGCATGGAGCGCGACATTTTAAAAACGTCGATCGCGATCTTTGCTGGACCCCGGACATGAAGTTCCGCTTCATCGAAGATCGCCGCGCGGACTATCCGGTCAAGATCATGTGCCGTGTCCTCGGCGTCTCGCCTGCGGGCTACTATGCTTGGCGGTCGCGCCCGGAAAGCCCCCGGGCCGCTGCCAATCGAGAGTTGCTGGAGGACATCAAGCGGGTTCATCGCGACAGTCATGGTCGCTATGGCAGCCCGCGCATTCATGTCGAACTCAAGGCCCAGGGACACCATGCAAGCCGTGGCCGAATCGAGCGGCAGATGCGCGGCCATGGCGTTCGAGCCATCTCGGCCGGGCCGCGACGATGCCGCACCACCGATAGCGGGCATGGCTTGCCGATCGCGCCCAACTTGCTCGGCCGGAACTTCTCGGCCGCCATGCGCAATCAGGTCTGGCTCGCCGACATCACCTATGTCTGGACCGGCCAAGGATGGTTGTACCTGGCCGCCATCATGGATCTGTACAGTCGCCGTATCGTGGGCTGGGCGATGGACGACCATCTGCGCGCCGACTTGCCGCTCGCCGCATTAAGGATGGCGATCAAGGGACAAACGCCCGGCGCCGGCCTGATCCATCACTCCGATCGCGGCATCCAATATGCTTCAACCGAGTACCGCCAAGCGCTGCAAGCCGCCGGCTTCCGGCCTTCGATGAGCCGCAGAGCCGACTGCTACGACAACGCCCCGATGGAAAGCTTCTTCCACACGCTCAAGTCCGAACTGATCCATCACCGTCAATATCCGACCCGCGATGAAGCTGCGCGCGACATCTTCGCCTACGTCGAGGGCTTCTACAATCAACACCGCAGACACTCGGCCATCGGCTATATCAGCCCAGTCGAGATGGAGCTAAAATCGGCTTGAACGCTGTCCACTTTTTTGGGGGAAGATCAAGCTTGAATCTTCATTTGCAGACACAGCTTCGCATCCTCGCGGCTTGTTCGCCCGAGCTTTGCTTCGATGCCTTGCCTCAATGAAAGAGGGCGCAGGGAAGACCGGGAGCCGGTTGGCTCCTATGGACCGCCATGCCGAGAGCAGATTGCGTGTGCTTCAATGCATAGCGGGAAACAGGGCAACCGGAGACATCCCGGCCTTCCCTGCGCAGTGGTTGGAACGGCTTATGTCGCGCTCTCCCCGGGGAGCGATGCACTATTGCCCCCGTCGCCTTGCGGATGGCTGATGCTGCGGCCCCGGTCGGGCCGCGACATCACCGCAAGACTTGGCGCACAGACCCGGGCGCCAGGACCACACGATTTCGCCGTACGCAGGCTGCACCTGTCGTTGGCCTGACGCTTTCGCTCACGGTTGCCCGCCCTGCGAAGCCTTTCGCGCCGGTGTGGTCCACGTCCACTGCCGCCCGACCCGCGTTCGTGACGATCGCGATACGCCCCTCTTCCTTGGGCCGGGTTGCGCGACACATACGCCATTTCCGAATTTCGGTAAAGGTGAATATTTTGCCGCCGCGCATTGACCCATGGTTTGCGTGTTTTGCCCGACGGGCAACGCAAGGTCTTGTAGCCCGGATGGAGCGCAGCGCAGTCCGGGATTCCATCCGTGCGGACACAGCGGTCCCGGATTACGCTGCGAGATTGGGCAAGAATCCTAGCCGTTTGGGTGAACGAGTGTACGATTCGGTATGACGAATCGCATGTTCAAGACCGGGGTGAGCCGGGATCAGGTCAGCCTTCTGCCCGCGCGGGTGGAAGATTATGTGGGTCGAGAGAACCCGGTTCGGGCGATCGAGGCGTTTGTCGCAGCGCTGGACCTTGAGCGGCTTGGCTTCGGTCATGCCGGGTCGGGTGGCGGGGCGGGACAACCGCCTTACGATCCTGCCGATCTGCTGAAGCTCTATCTTTATGGCTACACCAACCGGATACGATCCTCGCG
>NZ_FNCU01000006.1:0-226826 GCF_900099855.1 Bradyrhizobium sp. Rc2d
CCTCGATCCGCGCATGGCCAAGCTCGCCGGCGGCGTCCACCGCCTCGACGGCCAGCTCATGGTCGTCCTCGACGTCGATCGCGTCCTCGAGCTCGCGCCCGAGATGATGGCGGCCTGATACGGCGGCATCGCCGTCATCGGGCCTGCAATGGAAGTGCCCCGGCAAAGGGGAGGAAGCAGAGGTTCACATGCGAACTTGTCTCGTCGTTGATGATTCCAGCGTCATCCGCAAGGTTGCGCGCCGGATCCTGGAGGGCCTCGACTTCCAGATCCTCGAAGCCGAAGACGGTGAGAAGGCGCTGGAGGCCTGCAAGCGTGGCTTGCCCGACGCGGTGCTGCTCGACTGGAACATGCCCGTGATGGATGGCTACGAGTTCCTCGGCCATCTCAGGCGCATGCCCGGCGGCGACCAGCCCAAGGTGGTGTTCTGCACCACCGAGAACGACGTCGCGCACATCGCGCGCGCGCTGCACGCCGGCGCCAACGAGTACATCATGAAGCCCTTCGACAAGGACATCGTGACGGCGAAATTCCAGGAAGTCGGCCTTATCTGAGCGATCGCCCGGAGGCTGAACGGATCCTTCGGCGCTTGTTTTCAACTGAACCGTTTCAGTCTGAGTTGGTGAGTAATGGGTACTGCGTTCGCAGGTAGTTCGACCACGGGTTCGTCGCGCGAAGCGGGGCCGCTGCGGGTGATGATCGTCGACGACTCCGTCGTCATCCGCGGTCTGATCTCGCGCTGGATCGGCGCCGAGCACGACATGGAGGTCGCGGCCTCGCTGCGCACCGGGCTCGAGGCGGTCAACCAGATCGAACGCATCAATCCCGATGTCGCCGTGCTCGACATCGAAATGCCCGAGCTCGACGGCCTCTCGGCGCTGCCGCAACTGCTGGCGAAGAAGCGCAATCTCGTCATCATCATGGCCTCGACGCTGACTCGCCGTAACGCGGAGATCAGCTTCAAGGCGCTGTCGCTTGGCGCGGCCGACTACATTCCGAAGCCGGAGTCGACGCGCGAGGCCTCCGCCGCGGACACCTTCCACCACGATTTGATCCAGAAGATCCGTCACCTCGGCGCGCGTCTGCGCAGGAAACCCGCGGTTGCGAGCCCGCCACTGGCGCCCGCGAGCCCGGCTCCGGCCGTACGTGCACCGGCCGTCGCGCGATCCGCCGCGCCTGCGCCGGCCCCGGCCGCGCCGTCGTCGGGCGCGCTGGCGATGCGCCCGTTCTCGACCCAGACGCCGAAGGTGTTGCTGATCGGCTCCTCGACCGGCGGTCCCCAGGCGCTGATGGCACTCGTCACCGAGCTCGGCCCGGTGATCGACCGCGTCCCGGTGCTGATCACCCAGCACATGCCGCCGACCTTCACTACCATTCTTGCCGAGCATCTGGCGCGCTCGAGCCGCAAGCCGGCGGCCGAGGCGATCGACGGCGAGCCGGTGAAGCCGGGACGGATTTATCTGGCGCCCGGCGGCAAGCACATGCGCGTCGTGCGCAGCGGCGCCGACACCGTGATCGCGCTCGACGACGGCCCCGCCGTCAATTTCTGCAAGCCTGCGGTCGATCCGCTCTTCACCTCCGCCATCGACATCTGGCACGGCGGCATCCTCTCCGTGATCCTGACGGGCATGGGCTCCGACGGCATGCGCGGCGGCAAGGACATCGTCGCTGCCGGTGGCAGTGTCATCGCGCAGGACGAAGCTTCCAGCGTGGTCTGGGGCATGCCGGGCGCGGCCGCCAATGCCGGCATCTGCGCGGCGATCCTGCCCCTCAATCAGATCGGCGCCAAGGTCAATCGCCTGTTCGCGGGAGACCGCTCGTGACGCCGGTCGATTACGACTATTTGCGCAAGTTTCTGAAAGAGCGCTCCGGTCTCGACCTGTCCGCCGACAAGCAATATCTGGTCGAGAGCCGGCTGCTGCCGCTCGCCCGCAAGGCGAGCCTATCTGGCATTCCCGATCTCGTGCTGAAGATCAGGAACGGCGATGGCCGGCTTGCGACCGACGTGGTCGAAGCGATGACCACCAACGAAACCTTCTTCTACCGCGACAAGATCCCGTTCGATCATCTGCGCAATACCATCCTGCCGGGGCTGATCCAGGCACGCGCGGCGCGCAAATCGCTGCGCATCTGGTCGGCGGCGTCGTCGACGGGGCAGGAGCCCTATTCGATCGCAATGTGCGTGAAGGAGATGGGAGCGGCCTTCGCCGGCTGGCGCATCGAGATCGTCGCCACAGACCTGTCGCAGGAGGTGCTGGAGAAATCCAAGGCCGGCGTCTACAGCCAGTTCGAGGTGCAGCGCGGCCTGCCGATCCAGCTCCTGGTGAAGTATTTCACGCAGTCCGGCGACATCTGGCAGCTCAATGCCGACATCCGTTCGATGGTGCAGTTTCGCCAGCTCAATTTGTTGCAGGACTTCTCCCATCTCGGCACGTTCGACATCATCTTCTGCCGCAACGTGCTGATCTATTTCGACCAGGACACCAAGGCCGTGATCTTCGAGCGCATGGCGAAGTCGCTGGAGGCTGACGGCACGCTGCTGCTCGGCGCCGCCGAATCCGTTGTCGGCATCACCGATGCCTTCCGTCCTATCGCCGACCGCCGCGGGCTCTATCAGCTCAACCCTGCGCGCTCCAGCCGCCCGATGGGGGGATTGATGCCGCCGACACTGAAGGTCGCCGCGGCGAGGTGAGGTGGAGCTCTTACCTCGCCCCGCTGGCGGGGCGAGGTATAGGCCGCGCATCAGTACTTTTGCAGTTCTGCCTCAAGGGCTGACTTCAGCTCGTCTGCTGATGGCGTTACCCCCTTGCTCGCCGGCGTGAAGAAGACGCCCGGCAAAACACCATCCTGCTGCAACTTGGGTAAGAGCACTTCTATAAAGTCGCTCAAGGTGATAGAGCGTGGTTCATACCCACTCCACTCGTTCGAAGCGCAAACTTCGGCATATTCCTCTGCGGGCCAAAGTGGGAATACGGTCGCTCCATCATCCGCCGCCGCAAGAGCCCATCCATCCCGGTAAAGTCCCCATAGCGCCTGCCGATCGGCAACAACTTTGACAAAATGTTCGAAGCGCTTGATGCCAGGCAATGTAAGCACTGCCGCCATCTGCTTCGGAGGCGCCCTCATGAGATTGCTCCTACTACAAAATCGCGTGCGGGAGAAAGCGCGAGCGGTTGCCCGTGATTGGGCTCTCGTCCTCGCGGATCGACAGGCCGCAGGGCTCGTGGTCCACCAGCCAGCTTCCGATCACCGGATAGAAGCCCGAAAAATTCGGCAGCGGTGACAGCGCTTGCCGCACGAAACCTTCAGCGCCGTAGGGGCCTGCCTGCTCGTCGAGCGGCATGCCGCCCGATACCAGCGTGACGTTGGCGCCTTCGCGCGACAGCAGCGGCTTGCGCACATAGGACGTGCCGAGTTCAGCCGCGCGCGGATCGTCCTCGAAGAAGGCCGGCAGCAGGTTGGGATGGTTCGGAAACATCTCCCAGAGCAGCGGCAGGATGCCTTTGTTGGAGAGCACGGCCTTCCACGGCGGCTCGATCCAGCGCGTCGGTGCGTCCTTGAGCTTCGCACCGAAGGCGTCGTGGAACATCCATTCCCAAGGATAGAGCTTGAACGCGAGCGCGATGTCGCAATCGTCGAGATCGACGAAGCCGCCACCATCATCGCGCCAGCCGACCTGTTCGATGTCGAGCAGCCTGGTCGAGAGCCCCGCCTGGCGTGCGGTGTCTTCGAGATAAGCGAGCGTGCCGGCGTCTTCCTCATTGCCGGTGATGCCGGTGAGATGGACGTGGCGGCCTGCTGCAATCTCCTTCCATGCGGCGATCAGCCGCTCATGGATCGAGTTGAACTGATCGGCACGCGCCGGGATCATGCGGCGTTCGATCGCCTGTTCGAGCCAGGTCCATTGAAACACCGCAGCCTCGAAGATCGAGGTCGGCGTGTCCGCATTGTATTCGAGCAGTTTTGCCGGACCATTGCCGTCGAATTTCAGGTCGAGCCGGCCGTAGAGGCTGCGGTCGTTGCGCTTCCAGCTCTCGGCGATCAAGCTCCAGAATGCTTCCGGAATCTTCAAGCGGCGCAGATGGCGCTCGTCACTGATGACGCGGCCGGCGAGCTCCAGGCACATCGTGTCGATCTCGCCGGTCGGCGTCTCGATGCCGCGCTCGATCTCGTCGAGGGTGAAGCCGTAATAGGCGCGCTCGTCCCAATAGCGTTCGCCGTCGATGGTGTGGAAGGCGAAGCCGCATTGCGCTGCGGTCTCTCGCCAGTCGTCGCGCTCGAGACAAACGATGCGTTGCATGTCATTTCCTGCGCATGATCTCCGCGCAAACGCGATTCGCGTTTGTCGCGATGGAAAACCGGTGGCCACTTTTCCGGATCATGCGCTAGCCGCCGCTCGAGAAGCCATGGCCAAACGAACCGAAGCCGCCGCGGCTCACGCTTTGGGAGCCCGAGTCGGACGACGTTCCCAACGAGGAATGGCTCGAGGAATCGCTGCTGAAGAAGCTCGATCGCGACGACCAGCGCGAGCTGCTGCCACCGCTCGAGGAGCTGCTTCTGCTGCTGCACGTGGTGCTCGCCTGTGCCGGCGTCTCCGTTCCGGAAACTGTCGCCCCGGGAGGAGGCGGCTCGCAGGTCTGCCGCGGCGTCATCGTGTAGGCGGTGGTGCCGACCGCGATCGTGCCCATCACCAGCAGCGCAACATGGCCGGAGCGCTTCATCGGTGGCCGCGGCGGCGGTGGCTCGGTCACCGGCCGGCGCTTGCCGAACTCCTTTTTGGAGGATTTGTCGGCCATGTCAGTAGATCATGCAGGCGGCGTTCAGCAGGCCCGCCGCGAGCGAGGACAGGCCGAGCCAGATCGACGGGGCAAGCTCGCCGGCAGAAATCCGCGCCGACAGGTCCGGCACCGGGACCTTCACGAGGAAGAACACGATGACCTGCACGACCAGTGCGATAGTCGCCCAGATCAGGCAGTCCAGCACGTTGGCCGAATGCGCGATGGCGCTGACCAGCGGTGCGACGAAGCCGAGCAGGCTGAGGCCGAGCGCGATCGCCGCGGCCGGCTCATTGTCGCGGATCAGCTGAAATTCGTTATGCGCCGTGATGCGGGTGTAGACGAACAGATAGGCCACGATCGCGATCAGCCCGGTGCAGAAATAAACCAGGAAGGCGGGCAGGCCGGCGAGTGATTGCAGGATCATCGTTCCCCCATCGTGCAGCGACCATTCGTCGGCTGGCGGAGGGTAGCGGTTCAAACGTTAGAGAGGGATGAAGTCCTATCAGCACGGTTGCTGTGCCTCTCCCGCTTGCGGGGGAGGTCGGCGCGAAGCGCCGGGTGGGGGCTCTCTCCACACGGGGGCTATCCCGATGCGGGGACACCCTCACCCCGCCCTCTCCCGCAAGCGGGAGAGGGAGAAGACGTCCAAAAAACAAAACCCCGCCATTTGCGGCGGGGTCCAGGCTGGGAGGAGCGAGCCCCGAGGGGCTCGCGACGTAAACCCAGGATCAGGCGGGGATGCGCTCGTCGGCCTCATGCGGCTCGCGCAGCACATAGCCGCGGCCCCACACGGTCTCGATGAAGTTGCGGCCCTCGGAAGCGTTGGCGAGCTTCTTGCGGAGCTTGCAGATGAAGACGTCGATGATCTTCAGCTCCGGCTCGTCCATGCCGCCATAGAGATGGTTAAGGAACATTTCCTTGGTGAGGGTCGTGCCCTTGCGCAAGCTGAGGAGCTCCAGCATCTGATATTCCTTGCCGGTCAGATGCACGCGCTGGCCGCCGACTTCCACCGTTTTGGTGTCGAGGTTGACGACGAGGTCACCGGTCTGGATGACCGACTGGGCATGGCCCTTGGAGCGGCGCACGATCGCGTGGATGCGGGCCACCAGCTCGTCCTTGTGGAAGGGCTTGGTCATGTAGTCGTCGGCGCCGACGCCGAGACCTTTGACCTTGTCCTCGATGCCGGCGAGGCCGGAGAGGATCAGGATAGGTGTCTTGATCTTGGAGACCCGGAGCTGCTTGAGCACGTCGTAGCCGGACATGTCGGGCAGGTTGAGGTCGAGGAGAATAATGTCGTAATCGTATAGTTTACCGAGATCGACGCCTTCTTCCCCCAAATCGGTCGTGTAGACGTTGAAGCTTTCCGACTTCAACATCAGCTCGATCGACTGCGCGACGGCGCTGTCATCTTCAATCAGCAAAACGCGCATGCCAGTTCCCCATAGTCGCCGCTCCTGGGCGTCAGGTCGGCCGCATTCGCGGCACTCAACAAAACGCCTTTGAACAACTGATTCGGATCCTGACAACAGATGGTTAACAAACTCTGATTCTGGAACGCAAGTCCCCCCGGTGCAATTTTTGTCGAATCGCCCTAAGGTCTTGCGTACGAAGCAGCTTTCGTAACCCGATTCCGTTCAAGCTCCACTTTAAGAGACGGGCCTAACCGACTCCCGCGACTCAGCCTTCTTCTGAAGGGAAGTCACGCTCAGTTTCAAAGACAGTGACGCAATGATTAATGATGCGGGTAAACACGAAGTTAAGCGCCGTTCAGAAATATGGCGAAACTTAAGGTTTTCACCGTGAAGCCCCGGATGACGAAGGTGCGCACTTTATGAAGGTTATGAAGGCCCACCGATGAAGGCTTTGGCCGAACAGATCGGCGACATCGACGGCATTAATATTTACGGCCGCGTGGTCGGCGTGCGCGGCCTGATGGTCGAGGTGGCCGGTCCCATTCACGCCATGTCGGTCGGCGCGCGGCTGGTGATCGAAACCGGCGCCAACCGCTCCATTCCCTGCGAGGTGATCGGCTTCTCCGGCAATAATGCCGTCGTGATGCCGTTCGCCGGTCTCGATGGCGTGCGCCGCGGCTGCAAGGCAGTCATCGCCAATGCCGCCAATCAAGTGCGACCGTCAGCGGCCTGGCTCGGCCGCGTCGTCAATGCGCTGGGCGAGCCGATCGACGGCAAGGGGCCGTTGCCGCAAGGTTCCTCGCCGATGCCGTTCCGCAATACGCCGCCGCCCGCGCATTCGCGCAAGCGCGTCGGCGCCCCGCTCGATCTCGGCGTGCGCGCGATGAACACCTTTCTCACCTGCTGTCGCGGCCAGCGCATGGGTATCTTCGCGGGCTCCGGCGTCGGCAAGTCGGTGCTGCTGTCGATGCTGGCGCGCAACGTCGATGCGGCGGTCAGCGTCATCGGGCTGATCGGCGAACGCGGCCGCGAGGTGCAGGAATTCTTGCAGGACGACCTCGGCGAGGAGGGCCTTGCGCGGTCCGTCGTGGTGGTCGCGACCTCGGACGAGCCGGCGCTGATGCGCCGTCAGGCCGCGTATCTGACGCTCGCGGTCGCCGAGTATTTTCGCGACGAGGACAAGGATGTGCTGTGCCTGATGGACTCGGTGACGCGCTTTGCCATGGCCCAGCGCGAGATCGGCCTGTCCGCCGGCGAGCCGCCGACCGCCAAGGGCTACACGCCGACCGTGTTCACCGAACTGCCGAAGCTTTTGGAGCGCGCCGGACCGGGCCTGGGGGAGGGCGCCATCACCGCGATCTTCACCGTGCTGGTCGACGGCGACGACCATAACGAGCCGATTGCGGATGCCGTCCGCGGCATCCTCGACGGCCACATCGTGATGCAGCGCTCGATCGCCGAGCGCGGCCGCTACCCCGCCATCAACATCCTCAAATCTGTCTCCCGCACCATGCCGAAATCGGCCGATCCGCAATTCTGGCCAACCATCCAGCGGGCGCGGCAGGTGATGGCGACCTATGCCGATATGGAGGAATTGATCCGGCTCGGCGCCTACCGGGCCGGCTCCAGTCCCGAGGTCGACGAGGCGATCCGCCTGCACGAGCCGCTCGAGGCCTTCCTGCGCCAGCGCAAGGACGAAAATGCATCACTCGCGGACGGCTATCGCCAGCTGGCGCAAATCCTCGGTGATTTGGAAACGGAACGCTAACTTTGTCAGTTCATCATCCGACCCCACAGAGTAGCAGAGCCGGTCTTGGCCGCAATCGGGGCTGTGGGCAGACCGGTGCCGTCCCACGTGCAGCGAGGGGACTTCTGGGGAGTACGAGTCGATGAAGTCACGAGATACCCTCATCCGCCTGAAGAAGTTTCAGGTCGACGAGAAGCGCCGCCGGGTCACCCAGATCGAGACCATGATCGCCGACTTCGAGCGGATGTCGGTCGATCTCGAACGCGAGATCCAGACCGAGCAGGAGCGCGCCGGGATCAACGATCCCTCGCACTTCGCCTACCCGACCTACGCCAAGGCCGCGATCCAGCGCCGCGAGAACCTGACCCGCTCGGCCGACGAGCTCAAGGGCCAGCTCGACGAAGCCAAGGCTGCGTTGGCCGAGGCCTTCGAGGAGCTGAAGAAGGTCGAGCTGCTGGACGAGCGCGACCAGGCCCGCGAACGCGCCGAAGAGAACGCCCGCGAGCAGGCTGACCTCGACAGCATCGGCCTGATGCGCGCCCGCATCGGCGCCGTCGCCTAACGGCGCCAGCAGCAAGACCGCCGAGAAATCTGCCAAACCCGGACCCGCAAGGTCCGGGTTTTCGTATGTGCTGTCCACAGTGTGGCGCTGCGCCCCTTGGTGGTCGGCTTTGTCGCGCGCTATGGTAGCGGGAATGAATGCTGTGCCAGCGACGGCGGTGCCCACCTCTCCCTTGGGAGAGGTCGGCGCGGAGCGCCGGGTGAGGGGTGACGGTCTCCCGTTAGTCCTGCGCCCCCTCACCCGATTTGCTGCGCAAATCGACCTCTCCCCGCCGGGGAGAGGTGAAGGGAAGCGACGGGCCGCGTTTCAGGGGGCTGAATGCTGACGCCAGCAGAGCTGGTCGGGCTGATTGAGGCGGTGGCGAAGCGCGATCAGGCCGCGTTCGAGCGGCTCTACGTCGCCACGCGCGCGAAACTTTATGGCGTCGTGCTCCGTATCTTGCGCCGGCAGGATCTCGCAGAGGAGGTCATTCAAGAGACCTACGTCAAGATCTGGAACAGCGCTGGCCAGTTCAATCCGGCTATGTCCTCGCCGATCACGTGGATGGCGTCGATCGCGCGCAACCGTGCGATCGACATCGTGCGCAAGAAGTCCGAAGTCTCAATCGAGGAAGAGCCTCAGGCGATGGAGGTGGCAGCCGACAGTCCTGATCCGCTGGCGCGGAGGGAGATGACCGAGGAGTTGAAGCGGCTCCTGGAATGTATCGGCAGGCTCGAGCCGGATCGCCAGCGCCTCGTGCTTCTCGCCTATTACAACGGCTGGAGCCGCGAGCAATTGGCGGAGAAATTCGCGGCGCCCGTCAACACGGTGAAGACGTGGCTTCGGCGCAGCATGTTGGATATCCGCGAGTGTCTCGGACTCTGATGGCTTGGATGGTGAGGATGGTTCCGGACTGCAACTGATGGCCTACACGGAGGACCATATCGCGCTCGCCGCGGAATATGCGCTCGGTACGCTCGACGCCGACGAGCGCGCGCAGGTCGAGACCATGATGGCGGTGGATGAGGCGTTCGCCGAGATCGTGCAGGCCTGGGCCCATCGGCTCGGCGTCCTCAACCAGATGGTCGGCTCGGTCGAACCGCGTCCGATCGTGTGGGAGAACATCAGGTCCGAGATCGCGCGCACGGCGCTTGCGCAGGAGCCACCTGCGCCTGCCGAGGCTTCGCCGCCGCCACCTCCGCCCATACCGGAGTTGCCCTCGCCGGAGACTGCGTCATCTGAATCCGCGACGGAGGGCGTGCAGTCCCCTGAGCCGCAGCAACCCGAAGCGGAGCAGCCGCAGCCGTCGCGTCCCGAGCCCGACGCCATCCCGGACATCGCGCCGCAGTTCATCCCGCAGGTCCATGCTCCGGATCTCAATGTCGTCCGCGCGCCGCAGGCGCTGGTCGTCGACGATGGCAATGTGATCCGTCTCGAGGGGCGCGTGAAGCGCTGGCGCAACATCGCATCCGCCGTTGGCGCACTTGCGGCCGCGCTGCTCATGACGCTGTCGCTCCAGATATTCCTGCCTGATGCGCTGCCGGGCGCCTTGCGTCCTGCGCCACGCATCCAGACGGTGGAAGTGAAGACACCGGCCGCCCCGCTCACCGCCTCTGCGCAATATGTTGCCCTATTGCAGGGCCAGGGTGGCGGCCCCGCCTTTATCCTCACCATCGACGGTGCGACGCGGAATTTCACGGTCCGGAAGGTCGGCGCGACCCCGGAGCCCGGCAAGAGCTTCGAGCTTTGGCTGATCTCCGACAAGCTGCCGCGGCCGCGTTCGCTCGGCGTGATCGGTGCGAGCGATTTCACCGCGCGTCCGCTGCTCGCTTCCTACGATGCCGACGTCGTCAACGGCGCGACCTACGCCGTCACCGTCGAGCAGGCCGGCGGTTCGCCCAACGGACAGCCGACCTCGGCGCCGGTGTTTTCCGGCAAGCTGATCGAGACCGTGCCGCCGACGCAGCCGCCGGCGAAGAAGTAGACGAACATTTCATCGTCGTCCTGGCGAAAGCCAGGACCCATTACCCCAAGTGAATATTGTTGCGTTCAGCACGAGCAACGTCCTCGTGCGCCAACTGGCGACGGTGGTTATGGGTCCTGGCCTTCGCCAGGACGACCTGTAGAGGCATTGCCCAATCCCAAACGACGGCCAGCACGCTGGCAAATTGTCGCCACGGTCCACCCTCCGTCGCATCCCGACAAGTCCTGCCGAATCCGCCCCTGATTTGAACCTCCCCGCACTTGGCGGCGTCAAATCCCCGGAATTTGCAGTCGGCGCCGCCGATCATGGTGCCGGAGAGGGGCCAGAAATCAGATGGATGCAGCGAGAACGCCAGGCATCTTCATTCACCAATATGCGGGGCTGCCGCACGGCCCGGCGTTCGAGCATTGGCGCGAGCGGGCCTTCGGTTCCTGCGGCCTCGATATCGGCCCGAGTCAGGGCGACAGCATCGACTGCCGGCTCCAGGTCAGCGTCGTCGACAACATCGCGCTCGCCATTCCCGAAGGCGCTTCCGCACAATATTCACGCACGCAGAGCCACCTTGCCGACGGCAGCGACGATCTCGTGCTGATTGCAGCACATGCGGGCCTCGTCCGCGTCGGGCAGAACGGCCATACCGTCGAGCTCGCGCCGGCGCAGATGGTGCTCGTCGACATGAGCATCACCGGCACCGTCGGCCACACCGACGAGGAGCGCTTCACCACCATCCGCATGCCGCGCCGCGCGCTGCTCGACATCAATCCGCGCGCGGAGGACAAGCTGTCACAGGTGCTCTCCGACGGCGCGGTCGCCGAGACCATCTTCCGCTACCATGCGCTCGCCGCCAATCAGGCGCCGCATCTCGATGCCGTCGGCCAGCGTCTGACCGCGCAACACATGGTCGATCTCGTCGGCCTCCTGCTCGGGACCGACGCCGAGCATGCCGGACTTGCGCGCGGACGCGGGCATGCCGCGGCGCGTCTCGATCTCATGCGCGCCGACGTGATGGCCGCGCTCGGCCGTAACGATCTCTGCCTGTCCGAGATCGCGACGCGCTCGGGCCTCAGCCCGCGCCAGGCGCAGCGCCTGTTCGAGCAGGCCGGCACGACCTTCACCGAATTCGTGCTGGAGCAGCGCCTGCTACAGGCCCGCAAGCTGCTCGGCGATCCCCGCGCCAGGGCGCGCAAGATCAGCGACATCGCGCACGCCTCGGGCTTCGCCGATCTGTCCTATTTCAACCGCGCCTTCCGCAAGCGTTTTGGCGCGACGCCGTCGGAGCTGCGCGAGGCGTAAGTCGCGATTTTGTGCAGCGGTGCGGCGCTGCCGTAGTTGGTGGATGCGGGCTGTTGAGCTATATCTACCTGCGCGGGCAGACCGCGGGATTGCTTTGGAAAGTAGTGTAGGCGGACATGGCGCGTATCGTCGTGCTCGGCGCCGGGTTTGCAGGCCTGTGGGCGGCCATCGGCGCTGCGCGCAAGCGCGACGAGATCGGCGCGAGCGGGCGGGACATCGAGATCCGCGTCATCGACCGCAATCCCTATCACAACATCCGCGTGCGCAATTACGAGATCGACCTCGGCGAGATCGCGCTGCCGCTGCCGCAACTGCTCGATCCGATCGGCGTCAACCATGGTCTCGGCGAGGTTGAAGCCATCGATCCGGCACATCGCGAAATCTCGCTGGTCACCAGCGGCGGCGAGGAGACGTTGCACTATGACCGCCTCGTGCTGGCGCTCGGCAGCGAGGTGATGCGTCCCGACATTCCAGGCCTTGCCGAGCACGCCTTCGACGTCGACACCTATGCTGCGGCACTTCGCCTCGAGGATCATCTCGTCTCGCTTGGACGCAGCGCCCCGTCGCCGGGGCGTGCGACGGTTGTGGTGGTCGGCGCCGGCTTCACCGGCATCGAGGTCGCGGCCGAGATGCCCGCCAGGCTGACGCGTGCGGGCATCAGCGGCAGCCGCCGCATCATCCTGGTCGATCCCAATCCGGCGGTCGGCGCCACCATTGGCGCGCATGCGCGCCCCGTCATCGAGACGGCATTGTCGTCGCTCGACGTCGAGACACGCCTCGGCGTGCGTGTGGTCTCCGTGGAGGCCGCCGGTATGCACCTGAGCTCGGGCGAGTTCATTGCGACGCAGACGGTGATCTGGTGCGCAGGGATGCGTGCAAGCCCCTTAACGGCGAGCTTTCCGGACGCGCGCGATCGCCTCGGGCGCATTCTGGTTGATCCCTTCATGCAGGTTGCGGATGTCGGCGGCGTGTTCGCGGCCGGCGACGTTGCCTCGAGCGTGATCGACGGGCTGCATCCGACCGTGATGTCCTGTCAGTTCGCGCGGCCCATGGGCCGCTTCGCCGGCCACAACGTGGTGGCCGATCTCGCCGGCCTGCCGATGCTGCCGCTGCGGATCGACTGGTACGTGACCGTGCTCGATCTCGGCGGCTGGGGCGCGCTTTATACCGAAGGCTGGGACCGCGAGGTGCGCGCCACCGGCGCGGCGGCGAAAGTGACCAAGGAGACGATCAACCGCAGGCGCATCTATCCGCCGCTCACCGGCAGCAAGGATGAGCTGTTCGCGGCGGCCGCGCCGACGGTACAGGCGCCGCCGCCGACCTATGGGGGGCGGTAGTTGCCAAAGATTCGGTGTCATCGCCCGCGAAAGCGGGCGATCCAGTATTCCAGAGACAATAGTGGGATACGGAGAAGCCGCGGCGTACTGGATTCCCCGCCTCCGCGGGGAATGACAGCGGAATTTGTGGGACTGCTGGCGCCACACCCACAATGCAAACATACCCCAGACGTGAGAAAGCGCCCGTGGGGGGCGGGCGCTTTCTGTAGTCGACTTGGGGTTGGGGTCGTCTACATATCCACGTGGCGACTTTGGGGGGCTGGTAAAGAGCCGCGTGAATTCACAAAACTCGTCAGATCTCCTTAGCGAACGAGAGACGCGTTCGAACTGGTGATAACGACCGGCTTGTCGGCCTTGATGACGCGGGCGGTCTGGGTCAGACCTTCATCCGAATCCGTGCGTGCGGTGATGCCGAGGCCCGCCACCGCGATCCCTGCGACGAGGGCGACGACCACAATTTTCAAATGGGTCGCGCGATCAGCGCTGTAGATCGAGTGGTTCATGGAAGCCTCCTGCCGCCATCTACCCGAAGTAGTCGCCAGCCCTTTCAGGCCGGTTCATGTTTCCGGTGGCTAACAACCTAGTATTGGGAGGATTCGTTCCCAAGAGGCGATCACAAGGGCGTGAAAGGACGTGAAACGTCGCGATCAAAAACGTCCCTGGATCGTTCGATTATATAATTATTTCAAAGATGTAATGTGCCTGCGGGTTGTCTTTTCGATGCTTGGTCCACAAGGCGCCAGGAACTCAAAAACCATTTGCCTGTGGCCGAAAAACACACGGCTTCTTGAGGCAAATCAGATGCTTCCGACCGTTTTCAACCTCGCCCTAGGGTGGATTTCGGCCTGCGACAGCACGGTGGTCTGGGCTCGGAACCGTTCCACCAGGGAACGCACGAACGGACGAATTGCGGCAGAGGTCACCAGCACCGGCGCCTCGCCTTCGCGGGCGGCACGCTCGAACGCTTCGCGCACGGCGGTCATGAACTCCGACAGTTTCGAGGGTTGCATCGCGAGGCTGCGCTCCTCGCCCTGGCCGATGATGGATTCGGCGAAGGCCTGCTCCCACCGTGCCGACAGCGCGATCAGCGGCAGATAGCCGTTGTAGGAGGTGTTCTGCGCGCAGATCTGCCGCGCCAGCCGGGCGCGGACATGCTCGACCATGGTCGCGGGATTGCGCGAGAAGGCGAGCGAGTCGGCGATGCCTTCGAGGATCGTCGAGAGGTCGCGGATCGAGATGCGCTCGGCGAGCAGGAGCTGCAGCACGCGCTGGATGCCGGAGACCGTGACCTGTCCCGGCACGATATCCTTGACCAGCTCGCTCTGCTCCTTCGGCAGCTCCTTGAGCAGCTTCTGCACCTCGCCATAGGAGAGCAGGTCCGACATGTTGGCCTTGAGCAGCTCGGTGAGGTGGGTCGAGAGCACGGTCGCAGCATCGACCACAGTGTAGCCCTTGAGCGAGGCCTCCTCCTTGAGGCTGGCATCGACCCAAGTGGCGGGCAGGCCGAAGGTCGGCTCGGTGGTGTGGATGCCGGGCACCTGCACCTGGCTGCCGCCGGGGTCCATGACCATGAACTGGTTCGGCCAGATCTTGCCGGTGCCGGCGTCGACCTCCTTGATCTTGATGATGTAGGTATTGGCCTCGAGCTGGACGTTGTCGAGGATGCGCACCGCCGGCATCACGAAGCCCATCTCGATCGCGAGCGAACGGCGCAGCGCCTTGATCTGCTCGGTGAGGCGGTCGGTGCCATCGGGGCCGTTGACCAGCGGCAGCAGAGCATAGCCGAGCTCGATCTTGAGGTCGTCGATCTTGAGCGCCGCCGAGATCGGCTCTTCGGCCGCAGCCGCGCCCGGCGCACCCGGCATGCCCGGAGCAGGCGCGGCCTTGGCGGCTTCCTCGGCCTTGACGGCAGTCTTCTTGTGGTTGCGGGCGTGCCAGGCCAGCGCGCCGGCGCCGGCGCCGAGCGCGAGGAAGGGGATGGTCGGAATGCCCGGCAGGGCCGCCAGCACCAGCATCACCGCCGAGGACATGGCCAGGGCCTGCGGATAGCCGGAGAACTGCTTCATCAGCGCCTTGTCGGCGGCGCCGGAGACGCCGGCCTTGGAGACGAGCAGGCCGGCCGCGGTCGAGACGATCAGCGCCGGCACCTGGGTGACGAGGCCGTCACCGACGGTCAGCAGCGTGTAGCTGCGGCCGGCGTCGGCAAAGGACATGCCCTGCTGCGCCACGCCGATGATCATGCCGCCGACGACGTTGATGAAGACGATCAGCAGGCCGGCGATGGCATCGCCGCGGACGAACTTGGAGGCACCGTCCATGGCGCCGAAGAAGCCGCTCTCGTCCTCCAACTCCTTGCGCCGCTCCTTGGCGACCTTCTCGTCGATCAGACCGGCGGAGAGATCGGCATCGATCGCCATCTGCTTGCCGGGCATGGCGTCGAGGTGGAAGCGGGCGGCAACTTCAGCGATACGGCCCGAACCCTTGGTGATGACGACGAAGTTGACGATGATCAGGATGGCGAAGACGATGATACCGATGACGAAATTGCCGCCCATCACGAAGCTGCCGAACGCTTCGATAACGTGACCGGCGGCAGCCGTGCCCTCGTGGCCGTGCGACAGGATCAGCCGGGTCGAGGCCATGTTGAGCGACAGGCGCAGCATGGTCGAGATCAGGAGGATGGTCGGGAAGGCGGAGAATTCCAGCGGCGCCTGAATGAACAGCGACGTCATCAGGATCAGGATCGAGAGCGTTATCGAGATCGCCAGGAACAGATCCAGCACGATCGCGGGCAGGGGGAGGATCAGCACCACCAGGATGGTGAGGATGCCGAGCGCCAGCGCGATGTCGCCGCGCTTGAGGATGGTGACGATCTCGTTGAGGGAGGGGATCGAGGGCCTTGCTGCGCCTACGCCCTGTCCTGCGGTGACGTCGACCATGGTAGCTGCCTCCCCGCGCGACTGCCGTCCGCGCGCCCCAAACGTCTGCGCGGCGGCCGAAGGGCCGCCGTTCCGAAAGTGAGGCACCGCACTGGCGTCCACGGGGGATCTCCCGTTCTACCCGGCTGACGACACTCGACTTCACCCGGCAATTTTTGCCCGGTGTATGGTTAGCAAAGGGTTAACGGAGGGGTGGGGGCAGGAGTGCGGGACGGGTGTTTTGCCCGTCATTCCGGGACGCGCGCAGCGCGAACCCGGAATCCATCCTGCGGTAAGTGACGTGGAGACATGGATTCTCTGATGCGCAATTGCGCATCATAGTTCGCGCCAAGAGGGCGCGCCCCGGAATGACCACAACGGAATGCCGAGGGCCCTTACTTCGCCTTCTCCATCTTCGTCACCGTGTACCCCGATGCCGCCTCCTCGGCCTCGAAGGTTACCTTGTCGCCGACCTTCACCTGCTTCAGCATCGCTGTGTCCTTGACGCGGTAGACCATGGTCATGGGTTCTTCCATGCCGAGGCTCTTCGCAGGTCCGTGCTTGAGCGTGATCTTGCCGGCGCCCTCGTCGATCTTCTTGACCTCGCCGATGATCGAGGCGCCCTGGGCGGCGAGCGCTCCGGCGGCAAGGCCGATGGTCAGCGCCAGCGCTGCGGCAATGCGGATGATCTTGTTCATGACTCTCTCCTTTGGCTCAATTCACGGTGACGTGGCCGACCATGCCGTACTCGCGGTGGTCGGGAATCAGGCACGAAAATTCGAACGTGCCGGCCTTGCTGAATTTCCAGACGATCTCGGCTGTCTTGTTCGGGGCAAGCCGCACTCCGTTCGGATCGTCATGCTCCATGTGCGGATGCTTCTTCATCACCTCGGCATGCGCGAGATTCTCCTTGGGTGTGGCGAGCAGAAACTCGTGGTCCTCCTTGCCGACATTGCGCAGCACGAAGCGGATCTGCTCGCCGCGCTTCACGTTGATGTTCGACGGCTCGTACGACATCTCGCTCAGCGCGATCTCGATGGTGCGCGCCGGCTTTTTGGGATCGCCGGGCTCGCCCGCTGAAAAGGATGTATGGCCGTGATTTTCGTGCGCACCGGCGGACGAGATCGAGAGCGCTGCCAGCGCGAGGACGAATGTGACGGTCTTCTTCATTGTGGTCTCCAGTTGGGGGTGGTTCATCGAAACGATCACATCTTCATGTTCTTCATCGGCGGGCTGCCCGGTTTTTGCCGTGCCGGCTCTGTGGCCGGCGCCGTGACCTCGTAGGCGACGGTGCCTTGCGGGAACTTGTAAGGTCCGGGATCGCGGTAATCGTCGCGCGCGAGGTCCTCGCGGATTTTCATCACCGTGAACATGCCGCCCATCTCGATCGGCCCAAACTGGCCGGTGCCGGTCATCATTGGCAGCGTGTTGTCGGGCGCGGGCATCTCCATGTTGCCCATCGCCATGCCGGTCGAGCCCATCGCCATGCTGTCAGGCGCGAGCTTGCCGACGGCCTTGGCGAGATCCTTGCGCGACACGCCGATCAGATTGCGCACCTCGTGTCCCATCGCATTCATGGTGTGATGCGACTTGTGGCAGTGGAAGGCCCAGTCACCGGGATTGTCGGCGAGCACGTCGAACACCCGCACCGCCCCGACCGGCACGTCGGTCGTCGTCTCCGGATATTGCGCGCTCTCAGGAATCCAGCCGCCGTCGGTGCAGGTCACCGCAAAGCTGTGGCCGTGCAGGTGGATGGGATGGTTGGTCATGCTGAGATTGCCGATGCGCACGCGCACCTTGTCGCCGAGCCTGACCGGCAGCGGATCGATGCCGGGAAACACCCGCGCATTCCAGGTCCACATGTTGAAGTCGGTCATCTCGTTGACATGCGGCAGATAGGTGCCGGGGTCGACGCGATAGGTGCTCATCACGAAGACGAAGTCGCGGTCGACGGGGCGGAAATTCGGGTCGCGCGGGTGCACGACGACCATGCCCATCATGCCCATCGCCATCTGCACCATCTCGTCGGAGTGCGGGTGGTACATGAAGGTCCCGCTCTTCTTCATCTCGAATTCGTAGACGAAGGTTTTTCCCGGTTGGATGTGCGGCTGGGTCAGCCCGCCGACGCCGTCCATGCCGCTCGGAATGATCATGCCGTGCCAGTGCACGGTGGTGTATTCGGGCAGTCTGTTGGTGACGAAGATGCGAACCTTGTCGCCCTCCACCGCTTCGATGGTCGGGCCCGGCGACTGGCCGTTATAGCCCCACAGATTCACCTTCATGCCTTCGGCGAACTCCCGCACCACGGGCTCGGCGACGAGATGGAATTCCTTCCAGTCGCCGTTCATGCGGAACGGCAGCGACCAGCCGTTCAGCGTGACCACGGGCCGGTAGTCCGGACCGCTGCTCGGATGCAGCGGCGGCTGCATCACCACCTTGTCCATGTGCGGGGCCTCTGGAATCGATGCGGCCTGGACGCGGCCGCTGATGGCTGAGGCGCTGGCAAGCGCGGCTGTGCCTAAAAATCCTCGGCGGGAAAACATGTCGGCCTCCATGTCAGTGGCCGCCATCGGCAGGCGCTGCCGCGGCGATGGTGGTTGGATTGTCGCTGCCGGCCGCAGGCGAGCCGCCGCCATTGACGACGGTCTGCAAGTCGGACTGCGCGAGGAAGAAGCGCTGCTTGGCATCGATGGCGCCGCGCAGCGACGCCAGGCGCTGCCGTGCCTCGGTCAGTAGCGCGAAGATATCGACCTGCATGCTGGAGAAGCGCAGCTGCATCTCCTCCGTGATGATCTTTCGCAAAGGGATGATCTCGCGCTGGTAGTGGCTGGCGATGTCGTAAGTGGAGCGATAGATGCGATAAGCGTCGCGTGCCTCCGAACGGACGTTGACGGCGCGCTCGGTCAGGCGGTTGAAGGCGAAATTGTAGGTCTCCGCCGCTTGGCGCACGCGCACCTCGCCGCCGTCGAAGATCGGGATCTGGAACTGGACGTCGAAGCCGCGCTCGCGGAACGGCGCACCTTCCGGATCCTGCGTGCGGCGGGAGATGCCGGCGAGATCGAGCAGGGTGACGAAGCGCGTCGCCTCGGTGAGGTGCAGCGATTTCGCCAGCGCCGTCAGCTCCAGCCGCGCGATCTGCAGGTCAATGCGATGGGCGACCGCGTCGGTTTCGATCGAAGGCAACGTGTGCGGCCGGCGCGGCAGCGGCGGCAACGCGTTCGGCAGACGGAAGTCGAGGCCGCCGTCCCACAGCCCCAGCAGGCGTGCGAGCCTCTCGCGTGCGCTCGCTGCCGTCTGCCGTGCGGTGGCGAGGTCGGCGGTGGTCTCGGCGTAAAACACCTGCTCGCGCGCCTGGTCGAGCTTGTTGAGCGAGCCGGTCTCGCCGAGCTTGACCGCGAGCTGCGCGGTCGATTCCGCCGTCGCCTTCGCGTCCGTCAGCAGCACCACCATCTCGTTGCCGGCAACGGCGCGCCAATAAGCGCGGCGGACGTCGGCGGCGAGCCGCAATGTTGCCAGTGCCGCGCGCAATTGGGCCTGGCGAAAACGATCGCGGGCGATGTCGGAGCGGAACGGCAGGGTGGCGAGCGCGAGGATGTCACCCACCACCTGGCGCTCGATCTCGCTGGCGCCATTGCCTGAGATCCGCGAGATCGAGAACACAGGATTGGGCGGCAGGCTCTGTTCGACCAGATCGGTCTCGGCGAGTGCCAGCTCGTTATAGGCCGCCTGCAGCCCCTTGTTGTTGAGCAGCGCGATCTGCACGGCCGTGTCTGCGGTCAATGTCCGCGACAGCAGCTGGCGCACGCGCCCGTCAACTGCGCCCTCTCCCTCAGTCGTTCGCACGAAGGCGACGTCCTTGTTGATGCTCTGGCTCGTCAGCTCCGAGACTGTGGTCATGCCGCTGTCGGGCGAGAACGCGGCGCAGCCAGACAGATTGAGCGCGGCGAGAAGGAGCAGGCTTCGCGCGAAATGATGTGCCATGGCGCGCTCCTACCGGTCTTGCTTCGGCTGCGGCGCGACATTCTCGTTGCGCTCGCGCCATGGTGCCGGCGTCGCCGGCCGCAGGCTGCTGTAGGGCGGGATCGTCGAACGATAGATGGTCGGCGCCATCTTGGCCGCGGGATCGGCAGGATCCGCGGCGGCGATGTGTGTCGTTGCCGGCATGCAGCCGGCCAACGCCAGCGCAATCACGGCCAGCAGCGGCCAACTAAATAGAAAGTATCGTCCACGCGCCGCGGATGCGGCGGCGGACTTCGCCCCGGAAAGCGTCAACATGATTCATCCCTGATCTGTCCGTAGAGACCACAGGTTCGAGCGCGCAGACGCGCGCTCGGCCTGACGTCGTCGCGTCAGATCAGGCGATGGGAGGGCGGTAGTGCAGGGGGGGCGTCGCGCTGTGCAGGCTGGCCACGATCTCGGGCGCGCAGGCGGAGATGGGCTGAAGCGGCTTGGCGACGCTGGGCAGATCGGCCGGCAGCGCGCTCGCGCACATCATCCCGCAGCACGGTCCGGCCGTGCCCTTGCCGTCATGATGATGCGGAGCGGGCGCGTCCTGCGCAGCGGTCTGGTGATGCGCATGCGCTCCCGCGTGGTCATGCGAGGGAGCGCCATGCTGATGGCTTGCATGCATCTGGTGGTGCGCCGGCGCGAGATCGGCGAGCGGGGCCTCGTCCGCAAGACACGGTGCCGGACCGCTGCCCCAGGCAAGCGCTGCTGCCGGCGCGAGCACGCAAAACAGATAGGCGAGGACAACGAGGCGCCCCACCCTGATCCGCATCGATCGTGTCAATCGCAACAGCATTCCGCCGACATGTTCCCCGCGCGGCAATGTTGCACACGCTGATTGCAAACTAGTGGCAAAACCCGCGTTCGCCAAGCTCCTTCTTACCGCAGTGCACCGCGCATGCCCAATATCGCGCCACGATGCTTGACCATGTGGCAATCAACGAACATGGTCCGTTCCGTGCACGCGCCAAATCATCCAGGACAGACCCCGGCTTCATTCACACCTGATTCGCGTCAGGCCTGGATGCGGCTGGTCATTGCGCTCCTGATCGGCTCGATCGGCGCCGTCGGCATGTGGGCGGTCGTGGTCGTCATTCCCGTGGTGCAGGCGGAATTCGGTGCCACACGCGGCGCGGTGTCGCTGGCCTTCACGCTGATGATGTTCGGTTTCGGGCTGGGCGGCGTGATCGCCGGCAAGATCACCGACCGGTTCGGCATCGTGCTGGCGATGGCGATCAGCATCGCCTTTCTCGGCATCGCCAACGTGCTCGCGGGGCTGTCGACGCAACTCTGGCAGTTCGTGGCGGCGTATTTCCTGATCGGGCTCGGCACCTCCGCGACTTTCGCGCCGCTGATGGCGGAAGCCTCGCATTGGTTCGAGCGCTATCGCGGACTTGCCGTGACCATCGTCGCCAGCGGCAATTATGTCGCCGGCACGATGTGGCCGCCGATCGTGAGCTGGGGCACGCAGACCGCCGGCTGGCGCTACACCCATATCGGCATCGGCCTCGTCTGCGCGAGCACGATGGCACTTCTGGTCCTCGTCCTGCGCGCGCAGATGGGCGACGACCATATCCGCGACCATGCCAATGCACCGCCGCCGCGGGTCGATCTCAAGCTGTCGACCAACACGCTGACGGTGCTGCTCTCGATCGCCAGCATTTCCTGCTGCGTCGCCATGGCGATGCCGCAGGTGCATATCGTAGCCTATTGCGGCGATCTCGGTTATGGCGTGGCGCGCGGTGCCGAGATGCTGTCCTTGATGATGGGCTGCGGCATCGTCAGCCGGATCGGGTCGGGCTATCTCGCCGACAAGATCGGCGGCATCCGCACGCTGCTGGTGGGATCGCTGGCGCAGGGCTTTGCGCTGGTGTTCTATTTGTTCTTCGACAGCCTCACCTCGCTCTATCTGATCTCGGCGATGTTCGGTCTGTTCCAGGGCGGCATCGTGCCGAGCTATGCCATCATCGTGCGCGAGGCGATGCCGGCGAGCGAAGCCGCAACGCGCGTCGGCATCGTGATCTTTGCGTCCGTATTCGGCATGTCTTTCGGCGGCTGGGTGTCCGGCGTCATCTTCGATGCCACCGGCTCGTATGCCGCGGCGTTCGCCAACGGCGTGGCGTGGAACGCGCTGAACATCGGCATCGTCGTATTGCTGCTGATCCGCTCGCGGATGAACGCGACGAAGACCGGCCCGGGCTTCGCGACTTAGGCCTCCCGTCCAGCTTTCAGCAGCGAGCTTCCGGTGATCTTCTGGCCGCCGCCGGCTATCGCTTGCGCTTCGCGATGGGCTTCGCAGGTTTGGCGACGGCGCGCGGCTTGGCTTTCGTGACGGGCTGCACCCGCAGCCCGTCCACGAACACGTCGAGCAGGCGCAGCACCGAGGCCTGCCACCCCGGCTGATCGTGCATGTAGCACATCCCGAAAAATGCGCGCAGCAGGTCCTCGGGACTGACATCGCCGCGCATCTGGCCGGCTGCGACCGCGCGATCGAGCAGTGAGCCGATCGCCTTGGTCAGCCGGTCCATCGAGAACGCCGCGAGCTCCGATGAGCTCTGGAACGTCAGCGCCAGTGCAGCCGACATGCCTTTCTTGGTGGCCACGAATTCGACGTTGGAGCGCAGCCATCGCCGCAGCGCATCCACCGGGTCCTTGGCATTCTTCAGCTGCTCGGCAAGCTCGCTGAGCTGCTCGACCTCGCGGCGGTAGACCGCCTCGAACAAATCCTCACGTGTCGGGAAATGCCGGTAGAGCGTGCCGATGCCGACGCCGGCGCGCTTTGCGACGGCCTCGAGGCTGGCCTCGGGGCCGCCGGCGCTGAACACGGTTTTCGCGGCTTCGAGCACGCGCTCGCGATTGCGCACGGCATCGGCGCGGGGCTTTCGGGTCTGGTCGCTGTGGTCGTCCATGTCGGTAATGTAGATCACGAATTGGTTAGATTGAACCCTTGTTGAACCCTAGGCCGCCTGCATCGCGTTGGTGGCGCACGGGCTTTTGACCAATTCCAATATTTTTCCGCCGGCCCTTGTTAAGCGGAGGGTGCCTCCGTATCTTCGTGGATGTGCCGGCTCGGATTGTGGTCGGGCGGCGCTATTCGACAGCGGCCACGGCGGTGGCGCGCTGCGCGATGACTCATGTCCATATCTGATCGGAGCCTTGTATGAACCACTCCATCAGCCTCACCGTGAACGGTGCGCGGCGCGAATTCGTCCTCGACGATCCGCGCGTCACGCTGCTCGATCTCCTGCGTGAGCGCCTTCATCTGACCGGAACCAAGAAGGGATGCGACCGCGGCCAGTGCGGCGCCTGCACCATTCTCGTCGACGGCAAGCGCATCAATTCCTGTCTCGCACTCGCCATCAGCCATGACGGCGCCGACATCCTCACCATCGAAGGCGTTGCGCGCGGCGACCAGCTTCATCCCGTGCAGGCCGCCTTCATCGCCCATGACGGCTTTCAGTGCGGCTTCTGCACGCCCGGCCAGATCATGAGCGCCATCGGCATGATGAGTGAGGCGCAGGCCGGCAACGATCCCGAGCGCATCCGCGAATGCATGAGCGGCAATCTGTGCCGCTGCGGCGCCTATGCCGGCATCGTCGATGCCGTGCTCGAGGCGCAAGGACGCATCGACGAATCCAATCAGAGGCGCTCCGCATGAAACCGTTCGATTATGTCAGGCCCGCTACGGTCACTGAGGCCGTTGCCGCCGCGGCCCAGCCGGGCGCCGTCTATCTCGCCGCAGGCACCAATCTGCTCGACCTGATGAAGGGCGGCGTCAGCCGTCCGGATCGTCTCGTCGACGTCACGCATCTCGATGGACTCGACGGGATCGAGCGCCTCGCCGACGGGTCGTTGCGCATCGGCGCGCTCGTCAGCAACGCCGATCTCGCACATGATGTCGAATTCGCCAGATCGTATCCCGCGGTCGCCGAAGCGCTGCTCTCGGGTGCATCCGCGCAACTGCGCAACGCCGCGACGGTCGGCGGCAATCTCTTGCAACGGACGCGCTGCGCGTATTTCTACGACACCGCCAGCCGCTGCAACAAGCGCGAGGCCGGCAGCGGTTGCGATGCGCGTGAGGGCGAGAACCGCAGCCATGCCGTGCTCGGCTGGAGCGAGAACTGCATCGCCACGCATCCGTCCGATTTCTGCGTGCCGCTGGTCGCGCTCGATGCCGTCGTCGAGATCGAGGGCAGGAACGGCCGGCGCGAGATCGCGCTCGACGAGCTGCACCGCCTGCCCGGCAATACCCCGGAGCGCGAGTCGGCGCTCGAACCCGGCGACCTCATCACGGCGGTGCGCCTGCCGCCTGCGGCGCGCGGCTTTGCCGCGCATGCGCGCTACCTCAAAGTTCGCGAACGTACGTCCTATGCCTTTGCCGTGGTATCGGCTGCGGCCGCACTGCGGATCGAGAGCGGCAAGATCGTGGAGGCGCGGCTCGCGCTTGGCGGCGTCGCGGCAAAGCCCTGGCGTGCCCGCGACGCGGAGGATGTTCTCAGGAGCGTCGCGCCCACGGCCGACGCCTTCCGGGAAGCCGCCAGCCACGCGCTCACCGATGCAAAGCCGTCCGGTGACAATGCTTACAAGATCGAGCTCGCGCGCCGCGTTCTCGTGCGCGCGTTGACGCTGGCTGCAGCCGGTACGCCGGCGCGCCTGCCGGCGCTGCCGGCCTCTCCCTTTGCCTCGACCTCCGGAGCCATCCATGCCTGAGCTCAACCTGACCAGTGCGCCCGCCCATCTGCGCCACGGCTCGAACATCGGCCAGCCGCTGACCCGCCGTGACGGCATCCTCAAGGTCAAGGGTCAGGCGATCTATGCCGCGGACAATCATCCGCCCGGCTTGCTGTTTGCGGTGATGGCCGTCGCCAGCATTTCGCGCGGCCGTGTGGCCTCGCTCGATATCGATGCCGCCAAGCGCCATCCCGGCGTGGTCGACGTCATGACGCCGGACCACAAGCCGCAGCTCGCGGTTGACCCCGAGATCAAGACCAATCCATTCGTGTTCCGGATGGAGGTGTTGCAGAGCAATGAAGTCCGCTACGCCAACCAGCCGATCGCCGTCGTGATCGCGGAGACGCTGGAGGCCGCAACGGAAGGCGCGGCGCTGCTGGCGCCGCGCTACGAGACGCTGCCGGCGCTGATTGGTCTCGATGCCGGCGAAAGTTTCGTGCCGCCGGTCGTCGGTGTCGGCAACCCCGCGGCGCATCACCACGGCGATGTCGAGGCGGGCCTTGCCTCTGCCGAGAAGCAGATCGACGCGGTCTATGAGACACCGCCGCAATATCACAACGCGATGGAGCCGCATGCGATCGTCGCCAGCTGGAACGGCGATAAATTGTCGATCGACATGCCGACCCAGGGTTTGGCAATGTCGCTGGCGCGTATCGCCGAATTGTTCGGCATCGCGCACGACAAGATCCACATCCGCAGCCCGTTCCTCGGCGGCGGCTTCGGCTCCAAGGGGCTGATGGCCGGTCCACCGACGCTCGGCATCATGGCGGCCAAGCTGGTCGGCAGGCCGGTCAAGCTCGTGTTGCGCCGTGAGCAGATGTACGGCCCGGTCGGCCATCGCGCGCCGACGCGCCAGCGCCTGCGCATCGGCGCCGATGGCGAGGGGCATCTGACCGCGCTCGATCATCATGCCCGCACTGTGTCGAGCACGTTCGACGATTTCTACGAGCCCGCGGCCGGCGCTTCGCACTCGCTCTATGCGGCCCCTGCAATCCGCACCTCGCATGACGCCGTGCGCGTCAACACCGGCACGCCGTTGTTCATGCGCGCGCCCGGCGAGGCGACCGGATCGATCGCGCTCGAAAGTGCGATCGACGAGATGGCCTGGGCCTGCGGCATGGATCCGCTGGCCTTTCGCCTTAAGAACTACGCCGAGGTCGAGCCGATCACCGGCAAGCCGTTCTCCTCGAAGGCGCTGCGCGCCTGCTACGAGCAGGGCGCGGCGCGCTTCGGCTGGGCGAAGCGCTCGCTCCAGCCGCGGCAGATGCGCGACGATGCCGGCCTGCTGGTCGGCTGGGGCATGGGCACCGCGACCTTCCCGGCGCTGATGTTCCAGGCCGAGGCGCGCGCGGTGATCCGCCGCGACGGCTCGGGCGTGATGGAGATCGGCGCGCATGACATGGGGCAGGGCGCCTGGACGGCTTTGGCGCAGATTGCCGCCGATGCCGTTGGTCTCGATATGGACCGCATCACGTTCAAGGCCGGCACGTCCGACCTGCCCGACGCGGGCATCGCCGGCGGCTCGGCGCACACGGCAACCGCCGGTGCGGCGATCCACAGCGCCGGCGCGGCCGTGATTGCAAAGCTCGCCGATCTCGCAACCAATGACGAGCGCTCGCCGCTGTTCGGCGCCGGCAATGCCGGCGTGATCGCGCGCGACGGCCGATTGATCCGGCGTGACGACGAGAGCCGCGGCGAGAGCTATGCCGAGATCCTGGCACGCGCTGGCGTCTCCGAGGTCGAGGCGCGCGGCACCGGCGCGCCGGACCCTGCGGCGATGGAGGAATACGCGATGCACGCCCACGGCGCGGTGTTCGCGGAGGTGAAGGTCGATCCCGAGCTCGGCCAGGTCCGGGTCACCCGCATGGTCGGCGCCTTCGCGGCGGGACGCATCGTCAATCCGCGGATGGTGCAGAGCCAGCTGTTTGGCGGCATGATCTGGGGTCTGTCCTTCGCGCTGCACGAGGAGGCCATCACCGACCGCCGCAGCGGCCGGATCATGAATGCCAATCTCGGCGAGTACCACATCCCCGTGAATGCCGACGTGCCGCCGCTCGACGTGATCACGGTCGAGGAGCATGACCCCCACGTCAATGCGCTCGGCATCAAGGGCGTCGGCGAGATCGGCATCACCGGCAGCGCCGGCGCGGTCGCCAACGCGGTCTGGCATGCGACCGGCGTGCGTGTCCGCCGCTTTCCGATCAGGATCGAGGAGTTGTTGACGCAGTTCTAGCTGCCGTCCCGGAACAAAGCGGCCCCGGAGTGCCTAGGAGTCCGGGGCCATAACCTCAGCACCTTTTGCGCGAGGCTGCTCGGCTACGTGATGACAGTTAGGCCAGGTTCGGCCAGCGGACATTGAGGTGGCTCAAGCGCGCTGAGAATTCGAGCGGGACCAAATTCCTTGAGTTAGCGCAAGAAGGCTGGCGGGCCGACGCGGGCTCATTTCAAAACGTCGGCGGCGTGCAGGCCGAGATCACTTCGCACGGCTTGCCGCCGACGCAGCGGAAGCGATGCGGGCGGCGGCTCTCGAAATAATAGGCATCGCCCGGATTGAGGATGCGGCGCTCGTCCTCGACTGTCACTTCGAGCTTGCCCGAAATCACGATGCCGCCTTCCTCGCCGTCATGGACGAGGTGGACGCGCCCGGTATCGCTGCCGGGCTCGTAACGCTCCTTCAGGATCTGCAGGCTGCGGCCGAACAGATTGTCGCCGACTTGTTGGTAGGAGATCGGCTTCTTGCCGACCTCGGTCAGCTCCTCGGCGCGGTAGAAGATCTTGCGCCTAGACTCCGGCTCCAGCGCGAAGAACTCGGCGAGCCCCATCGGGATGCCGTCGAGGATGCGCTTGAGCGCGCCGACCGACGGGTTCATCTGGTTGGATTCGATCAGCGAGATCGTCGAATTGGTGACGCCGGCTCGTTTTGCCAGCTCACGCTGCGACAGCTTGTGGCGCGCCCGGATGAATCGCAGCCGTCCACCGATGTCGACACTCATGCCTTGGTCCCGTGTTGCAGGTGTTGCGGATCGCGTAAATATGGACCGGCAGCCCCAGTTAAATCAATGGCTTGCAGCTGATCAGAAAAGGACTTGTTGCGCTTTATAAGCCGTGGCTCTGCTAGCAGGTCAGCAAAGGAGCGCGGCCGTGACCCTTCATCAGATTCCGAACACTATCAAGACCGACTCGTTCTGGATGCCGTTCACGGCCAACCGGCAGTTCAAGAAGGCGCCGCGCCTGTTCTCCTCGGCTGAGGGGATGCACTACACCACTGTCGACGGCCGCAAGGTGATCGACGGCTCCGCGGGCCTGTGGTGCGTCAATGCTGGTCACGGCCGCAAGCAGATTGCTGCTGCGGTCGAGCGGCAGCTCATGACGCTGGACTTCGCACCGTCGTTCCAGATGGGCCATCCGCTGGCGTTCGACTTCGCCGAGCGGCTCGCCGAGATCGCGCCGAAGGGCCTCGATCGCGTCTTCTTCACCAACTCCGGCTCCGAATCGGTCGACACCGCGCTGAAGATCGCGCTCGCCTATCACCGCGCCAACGGCCAGGCCAGCCGCACCCGCCTGATCGGCCGTGAGCGCGGCTATCACGGCGTCGGCTTCGGCGGCACCTCGGTCGGCGGCATGGTCGCCAATCGCCGCGCCTTCGCGACCCTGCTGCCGGGCGTCGACCACATCCGCCACACCCACGATCTCACCCGCAACGCCTTCGCCAAGGACCAGCCTGAGTACGGCGCCGAGCTCGCCGATGATCTCGAGCGCCTGGTCGGCCTGCACGGTGCCGAGACCATCGCCGCCGTCATCGTCGAGCCGGTGCCGGGCTCGACCGCGGTGCTGCCGCCGCCGAAGGGCTATCTGCAGCGCCTGCGCGAGATCTGCGACAAGCACGGCATCCTCCTGATCTTCGACGAGGTCATCACCGGTTTCGGCCGCCTCGGCACGCCGTTCGCCGCCAACTTCTTCGGCGTCACGCCGGATCTGATGACGACGGCCAAGGGCATCACCAACGGCACCATTCCCTGCGGCGCGGTGTTTGCTAGCCGCAAGGTGCATGACGGCCTGATGGTCGGCCCGGAGAACCAGATGGAGCTGTTCCACGGCTACACCTATTCCGCGCATCCGACCGCCTGCGCCGCCGGCATCGCGACGCTCGACATCTACAAGGACGAAGGCCTGCTCACCCGCGGTGCGGCGATCGCCGAATATTGGCGCGATGCGCTGCATTCGCTGAAGGGGCTGCCGAACGTCGTCGACATCCGCAATTGCGGCCTGATGGGCGCGGTCGAGCTGGCGCCGCGTGACGGTGCCGTCGGTGCCCGCGGCTACGACGTCATGGTCGACTGCTTCAACACGGGCCTCTACCTGCGCATGAGCGGCGACAGCTTCGCGATGTCGCCTCCGCTCATCGTCGAGAAGAGCCACATTGACCAGATGGTCTCGATCCTCGGCGACGCCATCAAGAAGGTGGCCTGATAATTGCTCCCGCGGTTCACGGAGTTTCTTTTTGCAGCGGCGCGCGTGATGCCGCGGGAGTTTGACGAATCGTGAAAGTCTTGATCCTCGGCAGCGGTGTCATAGGTGTCACCTCTGCCTACTATCTTGCACGTGCGGGTCATGAGGTGACGGTCGTCGACCGCCAGCCGGAGCCGGCGCTGGAGACCTCGTTCGCCAATGCCGGCGAAGTGTCGCCGGGCTATTCCTCGCCCTGGGCCGGCCCCGGCGTGCCGGTGAAGGCGGTCAAATGGCTGTTGATGAAGCACGGCCCGCTGGTGATCCGGCCGAAGTTGGATCCGGTGATGTGGGTCTGGCTGCTCAAGATGCTGCGCAACTGCACCAGCGCGCGCTACGCGGTCAACAAGAGCCGGATGATCCCGATCGCGGAATACAGCCGCGATTCCTTGCGCGATCTGCGCCGGGACATCGGCATTCAATATGACGAGCGCTCGAAGGGAACGCTCCAGCTGTTCCGCTATCAGGCGCAGCTCGACGGCACGGCCGAGGATATCGCTGTGCTCAAGCAGTACGGCGTTCCCTTTGAGGTGCTGAGCCGCGAGGGCTGCATCGCGGTCGAGCCGGCGCTCGGCGGCGTGAAGGAGAAGTTCGTCGGCGGGCTTCGCTTGCCGCAGGATGAGACCGGCGACTGCCACATGTTCACGCAAGCGCTGGCCAAGCATGCCCAGGCGCTCGGCGTGCGCTTCATGTTCAACACAGGCATCGATCGCATCGTCACCGACGGCGCGCGTGTCAGCGGCGTCGCGACCAGTGCCGGCCTGTTACAGGCAGACGCTTACGTCCTCGCGCTCGGAAGCTGGTCGTCACGGCTCGTCGCTCCGCTCGGCATCTCGCTGCCGGTCTATCCGGTGAAGGGCTATTCGATCACGGTGCCGATCAAGGACGCCTCCGGCGCGCCGGAATCGACCGTGATGGACGAGAGCTACAAGGTCGCGATCACCCGCCTCGGCAATCGCATCCGCGTCGGCGGCACCGCCGAAATCTCCGGCTATTCAGACAAGCTCTATGATGCGCGCCGTGCGACGCTGGACCATTCGCTGACCGACCTGTTCCCGCGCGGCGGCGATCTCGCCAAGGCGACGTTCTGGAGCGGCCTGCGTCCGATGACGCCGGACGGCCCGCCCGTGATCGGCCCGACGCAATACGCCAATCTCCACCTCAACACCGGCCACGGCACACTCGGCTGGACCATGTCCTGCGGTTCAGCGCGCGTGCTCGCGGACATGCTGTCGGGCAAGAAGCCGGACATCGACGTAAGCGCGCTGGCGGTGGACCGGTACAAACATCGGTTCGGGTAAGACTCTATCGGCCCGTCATTGCGAGCGCAGCGAAGCAATCCAGTATCCGTCCGCGGAAACAGTCTGGATTGCTTCGTCGCAAGGGCTCCTCGCAATGACGGCGTGGAGGCAGCGCGCCGTTAATCTATCACCGTCACCCTGAGGCGTGAGCGCGGCGGCGCAACAGCGCCGCTGAGCGAGCCTCGAAGGGCGACGGCCCGGCTGCATCTGGGCCGTGCATCCTTCGAGGCTCCCGGCGCGATGCTATTGCATCGCGCCACTCGCGCCTCAGGATGACGGAGCTGAGAATGTGCGCGTGGAAGGAGGGAAGCTTACGCCCCCGTCACGCAATTCACCCACAGCACCACCGCCTTGGCATCCTGCGCCGGATTGGAAAACCGGTGCGGCCGCCGGCTCGCAAACCTAAAACTGTCACCGCTCTTCAGCGACCACGTTTCGCTGTCCACCGTCAGCATCATCTCGCCTTGGAGCACGAGGCCGGCCTCCTCGCCGTCATGGGTGTAGAGCTCGTCGCCGGTGGAGCCGCCGGGCTCCAGATGCACCAGGAACAGATTGAGCTTGTTGTCGGCGCTCGCCGGGCTCAGCAATTGCTTGGATACGCCGGTGCGCCAGAGCTTCAGCTCGGGGCGCTCAAGCCCACGCGTCACGACCTGGTCGGATCCGCCGTCAGCGCTCGGGCTCGCGCCGAACAGCGCAGCGATGCCAACGCCGAACACGTCGGCCAGCGTCGCCAGCACGCGCAGCGAGGGTGATGACAGGCCGCGCTCGATCTGGCTGAGGAAGCCGATCGACAGCTCCGTGCGCGCCGCGACCGTTTCCAGCGAAAACTGCCTGACGCGCCGGAGATCCCTGATGCGGCGGCCGACCGCGACGTCCATCGCGGGCTCTGCGGGTCTGGTGACAGCCTTGGTCCTGGCTTTGGCCTTCAGCTTCTTCGCCGGCCTCGCGGCCGGTTTGCGCATTCTTTTGCCACCGCTCACGTCAGACCGCTTCCTTCATGTGCATGAAAACCGCTTGCGCGATCCGCGAAAGTGTGACCAAATTTTCATATTGGTGAAAATAGGCCGAAACGGTCTGGCCCGCAACGTCTGATCCCATGACACGCGCCAGCGCCGCCATCGGCCAGACCCAAAGGGGGATGCGATGAAGCGTTTTGGTCTGGCCGCGATCGCGGCATTCGCAATTGCAGCCGTGGTGCCGGCTTCGGCGCAACAGGTGCTGAAAGTCGGCTCGACACCGACAGGCATTCCCTTCACCTTCCTCGACACCAAGACCAACACCATCCAGGGCATCATGGTCGATCTCGTCACCGAGATCGGCAAGGACGCCGGCTTCAACGTGCAGATCGAGCCGATGCAGTTCTCGGCGCTGATCCCGTCGCTGACTTCGAGCAAGATCGACATCATCGCCGCCGCGATGTTCATCACGGCGCCTCGAAAGGAAGTGGTCGACTTCTCCGACCCGATCTACACTTACGGCGAAGGCCTCGTCGTGCCGAAGAGCGACACCAAGGCCTATGCCACGCAGGACGATCTGAAGGGCGAGACGGTCGGTGCCCAGGTCGGCACCGCCTTCGTCGATGCGCTGAAGAAGTCCGGCCTGTTCGCCGAGGTCAAGGCCTACGACACCATCCCCGACATCCTGCGCGACGTGAACACCGGCCGCCTCAAGGCCGGCTACGCCGACTATCCGATCCTCGCCTACAATCTGAAGCAGGGCGGCTTCCCCGAGGTGCGCCTCGTCGACGGCTACAAGCCCGTCACCGTCGGCTCGGTCGGCATCGGCGTTCGCAAGGGCGAGACCGCGCTGCTCGGCAAGATCAACGCCTCGCTGGCGAAGCTCAAGGCCAATGGCACCATCGCCAAGATCCTCGATAAATGGGGCCTGAAGGCACAAGGCTGATCATTAGAGGAGGCTGATCGATGAAGGCTGCCCGATGAAAGGCTTCTGGCGCGACGCCGTCGAGTTCTTCCCGATCCTGTTGAACGGCGTCGCGCTGACGATCATCGTCACGGTCGGCTCGCTGCTGCTCTCGACGGTGCTCGGCCTCGTCTGGGCGATGATGCGGGTCTCCGGCATCAAGGTGCTGTCGATGCTCAGCGCCAGCCTGATCAACGTGATCCGGGGCATCCCGATCATCGTGCTGTTGTTCTACCTCTATTTCGTGATGCCCGATCTCGGCGTCACGCTGTCGGCGTTGCAGGCCGCGATCCTCGGGCTCGGCATCGCCTATTCGGCCTATCAGGCGGAAAATTTCCGCGCCGGCATCGAGGCGATCGACAAGGGTCAGATCGAAGCGGCGCAGACAATCGGCATGGGCTGGTGGCTCACCATGCGCCGCGTGGTGCTGCCGCAGGCCGTCCGCATCGTGCTGCCTCCTTACGGCAACGTCATGATCATGATGCTGAAGGATTCCTCGCAGGCCTCGACCATCACGGTCGCCGAGCTCGCGCTGCAAGGCAAGTTGATCGCGTCCTCGACCTTCAAGAACACCAGCGTGTTCACCCTTGTTGCGCTGATGTATCTCACCATGAGCATTCCCTTGATCCTGCTCGTTCGTCATTTCGAGAAGCGGGCTGGCAAGCGATGATCGAGCTGAACGACGTCCACAAGAGCTTTGGCAAGGTCGAGGTGCTCAAGGGCATCGATGCGTCGGTGCAAAAGGGCGAGGTGGTCTGCATCATCGGCCCGTCCGGCTCGGGCAAGTCTACAATCCTGCGCTGCATCAACGGGCTGGAGAGCTATGACCGCGGCGAGATCAGCGTCGAAGGTCTGAAGGTCGATCGCGATGCACCGTCGATCGTGAACATTCGCACCCAGGTCTCGATGGTGTTCCAGCGCTTCAACCTGTTTCCGCATCGTACGGCGCTGGAGAACGTCGTTGAGGGACCGCTCTATGTGAAGAAGGAGCCGCGTGCGCAGGCGCTGGAGCGCGGCCGCGCGCTGCTCGCCCAGGTCGGGCTCGCCGAGAAGGCCGATGCGCATCCGCCGCAACTCTCCGGTGGCCAGCAGCAGCGCGTTGCTATCGCGCGTGCGCTCGCGATGCAACCCAAGGCCATCCTGTTCGACGAGCCGACATCGGCGCTCGATCCCGAACTGGTCGGCGACGTCCTCGGCGTGATGCGCAAGCTCGCCGACGACGGCATGACCATGGTCGTCGTCACCCACGAGATGGGCTTTGCCCGCGATGTCGCCGATCGCGTGCTGTTCATCGACGGCGGCGTCATTGTCGAGCAGGGGCCGGCCAAGGCGCTGCTCAATCAACCCCAGCATCCGCGCACGCAGGATTTTCTGCGCCGCGTGTTGCATCCGCTCTGATCGGTCCTCGCCATGACCACGCGCCTGCCTCTGCCGCCCTCGCTCTATGCCGACACCGCCGTCGCGCCGGTCGCCACGCCGCCGCTCGACGTCGACAAGACCGTCTCCGTCGCGATCGTCGGCGGCGGCTACACCGGCCTGTCCACGGCGTTGCATCTGGCCGAGCAGGGTGTCGAGGCGCTGGTGCTGGAGGCGCAGGAGCCCGGTTGGGGCGCGTCCGGCAACAATGGTGGCCACACCAATCCCGGACTGAAGCACGATCCCGATCAGATCGAGGCCGATTTCGGCACAGATCTCGGCCGCCGCATGATTGACTTCTCCTACGGCACCACCAACTTCACCCACGACCTGATCCGCCGCTACCAGATTCCCTGCGAAGCGCGGCAGAACGGCACGCTGCGCGCGGCCTATAACGGGGCCAGCGCCGCCGCGATCGAAAACACCGCGCAGCAATGCATCCGCCGTGGCATGCCGGTGTCATTCTTGAATCGCGAGCAATTGCGCGAGATGACCGGCACCGACCGCTATATCGGTGCGATGCTGGACACGCGCGGCGGCGATCTGCATCCGCTCAGCTATGCCCGCGGCCTCGCGCGCGCCGCGATCTCCGCCGGCGCGAAGGTTTTTGGTGAAACGCCCGCGCTGTCACTGCGCCGCGAGGGCACGCGCTGGCGCATCGAGACGCCGCGCGCGATCGTGCATACCGAAAAAGTCCTGCTCGCCACCAACGGCTTTACCGACGATCTCTGGCCGGCACTTCGCCGCACCATCGTGCCGGTGTTTTCCTCGATCGCCGCCACCGCGCCGCTCTCGGACGCTATCGCGCGCTCGATCATGCCGACGCGTCCCGTGCTCTACGAGAGCGGCCACATCACGGTCTATTATCGCATCGATCAGCAGAACCGCCTGTTGATGGGCGGCCGCGGCCCGATGCGCTGGATCAAGTCGCCCAACGACGTCGCCTACCTCATGCGTTACGCCGAGCGGCTATGGCCGCAGCTCAAGGGCGTCGCCTGGACGCATGGCTGGAACAGCCGGCTCGCGATCACCGTGGATCATTATCCGCATGTGCATGAGCCCGCGGAGAACATCCTGATCTCGCTCGGCTGCAATGGCCGCGGCGTTGCGCTCTCCACCGCGATGGGCGCGCAGCTGGCGCGCCGGCTGATCGGCGGGCCGAAGGTGGAGATCGACATGCCGATCACGGGCATCAAGCCGATGCCGATGCACGCGTTCTGGCCGATCGGGGTGACTACAGCGGTGATCGCGGGGCGGGTGAGAGATCGGTTAGGGATATAGAAAAGGCGCTGCCGAGGCAGCGCCTTGCTCGATCCGATGTTCAGCAGCGGCCCTGTTTCCACAGGCCGGGCGGGCAGCCCATGCCGCGCCAGCCGACCTTGCGCCCGTGGTACCATCCCGGCGGCGTGCCATGGTAATGATAGCCCATCGCGTGGCCACGACCGTAGCCGTGCCCATGTCCATGCCCACCCTTGGCCAGTGCAGGGCTGGTAAGTGTGAGGCCGGCCGCAACGATCAGCGACGCGGCGAGCGCAAGTTTCTTCATCATGTCCTCCACTGGGGCGAGCGCATTTGTCCGTTCACTGAACGAACGGCGGGTAGGTAAGTTCCCTGCGAATGTGGAGGAGTCATGACGCTCGCGGAAATTCGGCAATGGCGCGACAACTCAACGAGCGCTGGCACAAGCTCGCATCGATTCGTGCGCTCAGCCTTCCACCACCGCTTCGGCCCACGGCTGGAAAATCTCGACCGCGCCCGAATTGGTCTCGCCCTCGCGCATCACCACGCTCGGGCAAGCAAACTTCATCGGCAGTGCCTGCACCTGCGTCTCCTCATAGTCGAACCGCGCCGCCAGCGTATTGCGCGCCTCCGCCGGCAGGCGGGCATCGCCGATCACGACCGCGCCTTCGCTGGCGTCGATGCGCGGCTGGTGGATGGCGGCATCGAGGTCCATGCCAAAATCCATCGCAAAGGACACGAGCTGCATCACCGCCGGCAGGATGCGGCGGCCGCCGGAGGCGCCGACCGCGAGGCGCTTGCCGTCCTTCGTCTCGGCGATGACGGGCGTGTAGTTGGTGAGACAGCGCTTGCCGGAGGCGAGCGAGTTGGTGGTGCCAGGCGTCGGATCGAACCACATGATGCCGTTGTTCATGGGGATGCCACTGTGCGGCGTCACATATTTCGAGCCGAAGGTGGAGAGCAGCGTCTGCGTCACCGCGGCCATGTTGCCGTGACGGTCGACCACAGAGAAATGCGTGGTGCAGGCCGGCGCGAGATATTCCGCCCCGAGCGAGCGCTTGCCGTCGGCATCGCCCATGTCGCCCAGCCGCTGGCGGTAGGCCGATTGCAAAGCGAGCGCGTATTCAGCGTAGGCGATCGCATCCGGCGCGGTGCCCGGCTTCAGGTTCTGCTGCAACAGGCGTAGCGCATGCGCCATCGTCGGCCCTGCCGTGAGCTCCGGCGTCGCAAACACCTTGCCGCCGCGATAGGGGATCGCCAGCGGCTCGCGCAGGTGGCTGCGGAACGCGGCGAGATCCTCCACCGACAGCGAACCGCCATCGGCCTTGATGTCGGAGGCGATGCTCTTGGCGAGATCGCCCTCATAGAAATCGCGCGGGCCGGCCGCGGCGAGATGGGCCAGCGTCGCCTTCAGCTTGTCCTGCGGCAGCCGCGTCTCGGCCTTGATGCCCCAGGGGGCATTCGGCGGCAGACCGTCCTTCAGGAAGATCTCCGCGCTGGCGGGATAGCGCCTGAGGTCGGCGGCCGTGCTCGCGATCATCAGCGTCGTCCACCAGTCGACCAGCAGGCCTTCGCCCGCGATTGTCGCGGCGGGCGCGACCAGATCTTTCCAAGGCATCCTGGCGTGGCGGCGATGCGCTTCCTCCATGCCGGCGACGACGCCGGGCACCGCGATCGAGCCGGGCCCGTGAATGTTGCGATCGTCCTTCACCCGCGGCCAGGGGAACAGGTCGGAGGCCGCGCCTTCGCCCGTGATCGGATAATCGGTTACGCGCAGGCTCTGCGGCGCGCACATGCCGTAGTCGATCACCTCGTAGCGATTGTCCTTGGCGCGGTAGAGCACCATCGCGCCGCCGCCGCCCATGCCGCTCATCCAGGGCTCCAGCACGTTCAGCGCAAACGTCGTCGCGACGATGGCGTCGACGCAGTCGCCGCCTGCCGCCAGCACCTCTGCGCCGACCTCGGCGGCCTGGCGCGATTGCGCGGCGACGATACCGCCCTTGGTTTTGACTGCGGGTTTGCGGATCTGTTGGGCGCGACTGAACTGGTGAGGCATGATGTCGTCTTGATGTTTGTCGTGGCTTTGCTGCGTTGACGTCGAGGCTCCGCAATTGGCGAAGCGCGCAGACAATGGCACATTGCCGCCAACGAGAACATCGAAAGGGAGGCGCGACATGGCTGGTGTGAAACAGGCGCGGGATGGCGCGGTCGGGATACTGGCTCGTCGTGCCGGGGCTAGTCCCGGGCACCCACGTCTTCCGCGGGTGCTCCAAAAACGTGGATGGCCGGGACAAGCCCGGCCATGACGACGGAGATCAATGGGAAAGCGACGAGCCGGAGCGCTCAGAGTGGGCGGGTCAGCCGGCTGGCCTGATACTTGGCGCGCCATTTCGGGCCGGGCCCGCGCATGTAGTGAAGCTCGGGGCGGTAAGGATCGCCTGCGACCCTCATCAAGGTCTGCCATTTGGTGGCGACGAAGCTCAGGGGGTGGCGGAGCAGGGTCAAGGGAGCGAGCAGCATGGCATCACCTCAATGCGGCTTGCCGAGCATGGCCGTGAAGGGGAGATCGAAAATCTCCTCGCCATCGTCGTCGCTGACATGGATCACCCAGTCGCGCCAATCCTCGTTGCTCGGCGTCAGGATCATCGACCGCATGATCTGGGCGGCGCGGTCGCGGGCCTCGGTGAGATTGGAGACGGCGGCGCCGTAGCGATCGATCAGTGTGCCCTCGGTATTGGAGCAGTGAAAATAGACCTGGACCATATACGCCTCCTGTAGGGAGCGATTGGGATGGCAAACTGATACCACCCGAGGCATTCGCGAAACATTCGGGTCGAACCCGGTAAGGGAATTTACGGAGATTGGTCGCCTCCGAGGTCGTTACAGGTTTAATCACAGGCGGGTGATGATCAGCTGGACCGCGCTTCGGCGGCATGGAACAACCTCCGACGAAAGTCGGGGGAGGCGGCAGTGAAACATCTCACAATCTGCAGGGAAGGCCGGAGGCTGCGCGCGTGTGCAGCCGCCTTCGCCGCGTTCCTGCTTGGTCTTGCCCCCGGGGCATCATCCGAGCTCGTCAGGAGAGGCGGCTATGCGATCGGCACGGACGTCTGCGGCAGCGGCGATCTCGCTTTTCCCAGAATCCAGATCGACATGAAGGCAGGCTTCTGCGCCGGCCTCGTCGCCAGCGAGGACGACCGCCTGAAATTCCCGCGCTCGATCATCCAGTTGCCGGGCCGCGACCTGTTCGTGGTGGCCGACATGGGCGGCTGGGGCCATACCGACGGACGGCTGCTGCTGCTCGATCCGCATGCGCCCCAAGGCCAGCGGTTGAGGGAAATGCTGACCGGCGTCGAGTATCCGTTCGGCCTGGTGATCGGTCCCGACAGGAAGCTCTATGCCTCGACCGCAGAGACGATCTTCCGGTTCGATCCGCTTGCGGACAATCCGCGCGGCACGGTCGAGACCATCATCCGTCGCATGCCCGGCCGGCGGATCAGTCTGCCCGACGGCACCAGGCTCGACGAAAGCGCGCATCCGCTCAAGCAGTTCGTCTTTGACAGGAACGGGCGGCTGTTCGTCAATATCGGCTCGCACAGCGACGACTGCATCACGCCAGCACCGATCACGAAGCCTTGCGCGGCCGCCGAGGGCGCGTCCGCGATGGCATCGATCTGGCTGTATACGCCGCCTGCGGGTGGCGTCTTCCCGGCGCTGAAGCCGAACGATGCCGATCCGCCGCACACCGTCTATGCGCGGGGCTTGCGCAATTCGATGGCGCTGGCGCTGCATCCGAGCTTTCCCGATGCCGGCTACGCCCTCCTGCAAGGCGAGAACGGCCGCGACCTGCCAGACATCATCAAGCCCAACGAGGAGATCAACGCGATCGAGCAGGGCAGGCACTATGGCTGGCCCTATTGTTACGATGTGTCGACGCCGAGCCCGGAATTCAGGGGCGTGCTGCAGTCCGGGATTTATAAATCGCTCTGCACCGCCAATGCACTCTACAAGCCGCCGCTCTCGCTGATGCCGCCGCACGGTGCGCCGCTCGCGATGCTTTATTATCACGGCACAAAATTCCCGGAGCTGGAGGGTAAGCTGCTGGTCGGTCTGCACGGCTATCGCCCGACCGGCAGCCGCGTCCTCATCTATGACGTCGACGACCACGGCTTCCCAAAGCCTGTCCCGGCGCCGGTGCACTATCACGTCAGCTGCGCCGCAGACCCGACCCGCAGCTTCTTGACCGATGCTGGCGAGGTGGCCGCCGCGCCGTTCGAGGAGCTGATTTCAGGCTGGCACCGCGTCAACGGCGCGCGACCGCAAGGCGCCCCGGTCGGCATGACGGTGGCGGAAGATGGCGCGATCTGGCTGGTCGAGGACAAGAACAAGACCGTGATCCGCATCGATCGCGCCGCGGGCGACGCGCCGGCGCCGCTACCCTGCGACATGCGCAGCCAGGCGATGATCGACCAGCTCGCGGCGTTCGTCGCCAGAGACGCGCAGAACAGCGTCCGACTCACGACGCTGCGCAAGGGCCTCGTCGAGAAGCATTGCGTCGGCTGCCACTCGGATTTCGGCCTGAAACCAGGACAATCGGACGCAGAGAAGGATTCGACGGTGCTCCGCTTCATGCTGTCGCAGGACGGCTGGATCTATCCGGGCGATCCCGACGCCGGCAAGCTGCGCACGCGACTGCGCGGCCTCGGTGCGGAGAAGCTGATGCCGCCGGGCGGCGAAGGCCTGCCGAAGACCGAGCCGGGTTACAGGCGGCTGCTCGACACCGCGGACCTGCTCGTTGCGAAAATGGTTCCGGGCACGCGGACGCGGATCAAATCCGGCCCGCCGCAGCGCAAGTTCTTTGGCAAAACCAGCAAGGAATGCGGCGAAATACCGGCCGCCAAGGTCGTGGTCGTGACACAAAGGAGCGCTGTAGACAAACCCGGCTTCAGCCGCTTCTTCCGGCCGGCCGATCCCTATCTGAACGGCGAGTGCACCGACGACGATGGCTATTACATCCGGCAGGAATTTCTGGTGCCTGTGCAGTAGCATCTTGCTCGTCACGACGCTGCCGGCCGCTGCCGAGACAAAGCTGTTCGAAAGCGCACAGGTGACGCCCACGGGCGAATACACCTTTGGCATCGAAGGGCCCGCCGCCGACCTCGACGGCAATCTCTTCGTGGTCAATTTCGGCAAGCAAGGCACCATCGGCAGGCTGCCAGCCGGCGGGGCGGCGTCGGAGCCATTCACGGCGCTGCCCGAAGGCAGCGTCGGCAATGCCATCCGCTTCGATCGGAATGGCACTATGTTCATTGCCGACTACAAGAAGCACAACGTCTTCGCGATCCCCAAGGGCGCGACGGAGCCGTCCCTCTGGTTTCACTCCGACGAGATGAACCAGCCCAACGACATCACGATCGCGCGCGACGGCACGATCTATGCGAGCGATCCGAACTGGAAGGGCCGCGAGGGGCACATCTGGCGCATCGCGAAGGCAGCGGACGGATCGGTGCAGGGACAGGTCATGGCTGCGCCGCGCGCAATGGGCACTACCAACGGCATCGATCTCAGCCCTGACGGCAAGACGCTCTATGTCGGCGAATCCAGCAGCGGCCAGATCTGGTCCTATGGCATCCGGGGCAACGACCTCGTCGATGCAAAGCTCGTCAGGTCGTTCCAGCCCGACACCATCGACGGCCTGCGCACCGATGTCACCGGTCGGCTCTATGTGGCGCGCATTCTCAAGGGCACGATCGCGTTGATGAGGCCCAACGGCGCGGTCGAGCGCGAGATCGCGCTGAGGGCCAAGGAGCCGACCAACCTCGCCTTCGGCGGCGGCGACGGCAAGACCGTCTTCGTCTCGCAGCGCCAGGGCGGCTTCATTGAGGCCTTCCGCACCGACCAGCAGGGCCGCGAGCACTGTCTTCAGCGCGGGCGTTGCTGACCACACGGGCGATCTGCTTTCAGCGCAGGGCAGCGCGACAGGGGCGGCATTCTTCTTGCTTGCATCTGGCCGCCGCGGAGATCAAGACTCTGCGGCACACTAAAGAGCATGCGACCCACGGAGTGTTTGAGTGAAAGCCGTCCATACCGAACTGCATCGCAGCCATGATCCGCAATTCTTTCTGGTCCGCGGTGTCGTCAAGCGCACCACCGAGCAGCCCGAGCGCGCCGATCGCCTGCTCAAGGGATTGAAGGACGGCAAGCATCAACTGGTCGAGCCGACGAAATTCGGGCAGGGCCCCCGCGCGCGCATTCACAGTCCGGAATATCTGTCGTTCCTGAGCGAAGCTTGGGATGCCTGGACTGCGCTTGGCGATTCCGGCCCGGAGATGATCGGCAACATCCATCCGGTGCGCCACGCCGCGACCTATCCCACCCACATCGTCGGCAAGCTCGGCTGGCACACCGCCGACACCGCCGCGCCGATCGGGCCGGGCACGTGGGCGGCCGCCTGTGCCGCGACCGACGTTGCAGTCACCGCGGCGCAGATGGTGATGGACGGCGAGGATGCGACCTATGCGCTCTGCCGTCCGCCGGGCCATCACGCCTATCGCGACATGGCGGGCGGCTTCTGCTTCCTCAACAACAGCGCGATCGCAGCGGCGCATCTGCGGCAGAAGCATGAGCGTGTCGTCATCCTCGACGTCGACGTCCATCACGGCAACGGCACGCAGGGCATCTTCTACGCGCGACCGGACGTCTACACGATCTCGATCCATGCCGATCCGATTGCGTATTATCCGTTCGTGTGGGGCTATGCTCATGAGCGGGGCGAGGGCCCCGGCCTCGGCACCAATCTCAACATTCCCTTGGCCATCGGCACCGGCGATGACGGCTACATCCAGGCGCTGGACGTCGCGCGCAAGGCGATCGAGTCCTTTGCGCCTGGCGCCCTCGTCATCGCGCTCGGTCTCGATGCCTCCGAGCACGACCCGCTGAAGGGACTGGCCGTCACCACGCCGGGCTTCCGCCGCATCGGCCAGGCCATCGCGAAAATGGGCCTGCCGACTGTATTCGTGCAGGAGGGCGGCTATCTCTCGGATATTTTGGGCGCGAACCTGACTTCTGTGCTGGCAGGATTCGAAGAGGCGCGGTGATCTCCGCCTCTTGCCGCCCTTGCCCGAAGCCTTGGCGAAGGCGGATTAGGGCAGAGGCCGGAAAACACGTCATTGCCTCGACAGACGCGCGGCCGCGAGGTCGTCATTCAGCCGCTTCCTGGAGCGGCCAGGCATTGCGGCTGATGGGAAGGCCGCCGTGCGCACGGGAGCCGTCGGCGATCGCGAGGCGATGTGAGGGCGATGGCGAGCACAGCGAGAAGCGCCAGCCATGCGGATCGTCGGCGATATCGGGCTTGAAGCTGATCTCGATGCCCTCGCGCGATACCTGCATCGCAAAGGCGTCCAGCGGCAAGTTGAGCCCAAAGCCTCTGGCTTTCAGGTAGGCCTCCTTGAGCGTCCAATAGTCGAAGAAGCGGTCGATCGCGGCGGGCTCCGGCAATCCGCGCAAGGTTTCGACTTCCTCTGGCGCAAAGAAGCGAAGCGCGGTGGATAACGGCGCGACGCGCCGGGACACGGTTTCGACGTCGACGCCGACGGCCTCATGCCGCGACACGACGCAGGCGACGCAGCCGTCGGCATGCGACAGGCTGAAATGCAGCGCGGTCGAGGTCTTGGGCGATGCGACAAACGGCCGCCCATAGCGGCCGGCCGCAAAGGACCAGTCGGTGGGCGCGACATTGGAGGCGACCTGCGAGAGCGCCATGCGCAGCATGGCGTGCGCGAAAATATACTGCCGTCGATGCCGCTCGAACATGAAACGGTCGGCGCGGATCTGTTCGTCGACCGAGAGCAGGCGTCGGCACGCATCGACCGCCCCCGGCGCGTCGATGGTCTCGATCAGTCCGACAAACAGTTCAATTCCGTCGTCTGCCATCAATGAGGCCTTTGGCGTCAGGCGGGAGGGAATCCCCCGGCGCGGGACGCAAGAATCAATTGAGCAGACCGCTTCTAGCGGTCCACTCGGGCGAATTCTTGTCGATTGCTGGCCGGTTTACAGACGCAAGCTTGTGCGAGACCCCAACTCGACAGGCGAGTGGTCGATTTTTAAACAATCGTGCCGCGTCCCCGGCCGACGCTTACTTTTTCTTCTTCCTGGATTTCTTCTTGGCCCCGCGCAGAGCCTTAAGGCTGTCGTCGACATCCTTCAGCGCGAGCTTGAGCTTGTCTTTCTCGAAGTTGAGCAGCTCTCGCAGTGCCTTGCGGTCCTCCTCGCTGAGCGAGGTCTTCTTCGTAAATTTGATGAAACCCATAACATTTCCCCGGTTGAAAATAATCGTGCAAATCAAAGCCCGCGAACAATCTTGCGCGGTGGCGCCAAATAATCAAGATGCAACTGGATCATTCACAGCTTCGACGAGCCGGCGTTTTCCTCCGGCTTGAAATCAGGCTGCTCTGCGGTCGAGCAATTTGCCGAGAGGCGCGCTGGGCTCGGCGATCGCCGCCGCCAGCAACGCGACGAGATCCTCCATCCAGGCGCCGACCATGCGGCCGTCTAACAGCTCCCGCTTGTAATTGCATGAACCGGTGATTCCGGTCGGGCGTTCCTTGAGCATCAGTGACAGCCAGGTCTGGTCGATCGGCAGCACCGGCTGGCCTTCGCGAGCGATGTTGCCGATCGATTCTGTCGCGAGATCGGGCAGATCGAGCGGCTGGCGCAGCGGATTTTGCAAGGTGAAATAGACCTGGAACAGCGAGGCCGGATCTACCCCCTCCTGCTCGAGATGGTCGGCCAGGATGTTGAACGGCAGCTCCTGCCGGGCATGCGCGTCCAGCACGCTCTGGCGCACCCGCGCCAAGGCTTGCACGAACGACAGCTCCGGCGTGATTTTGGTGCGGACGATCACCGTGTTCTCGAACGGGCCGATGATTCGGTCAGTGTCCGGCTGGGCGCGATTGGCCATGGCGGTGGCGACCGAGATGTCGGTGCGGCCCGCCCGCGATAGCAGCAGCGCCTTCAGCCCGGTGAGGAGACACATGAACAACGTAGCGTTATGCCGGCCGGCGAAAGCCGTGAGCCGGCCGATCAGCTCACGCTCGAGGCTCACCGGATGATGCCCGGTGGACGCACCCGGCCGTGATTCGCCATCGAAGAGCGGCGCCGCGCCGCGCAAATTCTCGGTCCAGTCGGCGAGTTGGCGGCGGGCCGCGTCGGTGCCGCACCACCAGCGCTGCCAGCGCGCGACGTCCGAAAAGGCCGGCGGCAGTTTCGGCAGCGGCACCGACGGATATCCGGCCAGCGCCGCATAGCGGTTCGACAATTCCTCGAACACCACGCCGATCGACCAGCCGTCGACGACGGCGTGATGCAGCGTCAGCAGCAGCACATGATCATTATCGTGGAGCCGCAACAACCGGGCGCGCAACAGCGGCGCGCGCGTGATGTCGATCGGGGTATAGGTTTCCTGCTCGATCAGGAGATCGATCTTCCTGAGCTCCAGAGCCCTGCGCCGCTTGTTGTTGTGGGGAAGACCATCGCCGATGACCTCATTGGCCAGGACGCGGCCGAGGGCGCCGGGCGCGACGATGTGGCTGACGGGCTCCTCGCCGTTCCAGTCGAAACTGGTCCGCAGCGCTTCGTGCCGGCGGACGATATCATCGATCGCCTGCGCCAGAGCGTCCCGATCGAGTGGGCCCTTGAGGCGGAAGGCGAAGGGCAGGTTGAACAGCGGCAGCCCCGGCAGGTTCTGCTCGATCCGCAGCATCTGATCCTGCGCGATCGAGAGCGCCGGAGGACTGCTGCCGGCCAGCCTCGTTTCAGTCTGCCTTATCCCGCTTGCGGCAGGCTTGCGCGGCTTCGCCGCCACCGCCGCGTCGACCTGCCGGGCCAGCTCTTCGATCGTCGGGGCCTCGAAGATGATCTTGATCGGCAGCGACACGCCGAGCGCACGGGCGACGCGCGCCATCACCTGTCCCGCGAGCAGCGAATGGCCGCCGAGATCGAAGAAATTGTCGGTCACACTGATGCTCTCGACCTTCAATAGGTCGATCCAGATGTCGGCGAGCACCTTCTCGGTGAAGCGCCGCGCCGGCACGGCCGCATCCGGTCCGGACACGTCCTGCTGCGCCGGCGCCAGTAGTGCCGACCGGTCGAGCTTGCCATGGGCATTGAGCGGCACCTGATCGAGGAACAGGAATGCGGACGGGATGGCTTGGCCCGGCAGCCGGCCCTTCAGGAATTCGCGCAGCTCGCTGGCGCTGCTCGTGCTGCCGGGCCTTGCGACGATATGAGCGATCAGTCTGACATCGCCGCTCGCCTCGCGACGCGGCTCGACGATGCCGGCGCGCACATTCGGATGCTCGGCAAGTACGCTCTCGATCTCCTTGAGTTCGATTCGGTAGCCACGGATCTTGACCTGATGGTCGGCGCGGCCGAGGCATTCGATCGTGCCGTCAGCGCGGCGGCGGGCGAGATCGCCGGTCCGGTAAAGCCGCGCGCCCGCCCGGCGCGTGAACGGATCGGGCATGAAGCGGTGGCGGCTCTGGGCGGGATCGTTGATATAGCCGCGGCCGACGCCGGCGCCGCCGATGCAGAGCTCGCCGGTCACGCCGACCGGCAGCGTTTGGAGGTTTGCATCGAGCACGTAGAGCTGGGTGTTCGGCAGCGGCGCGCCGACCGGAACGTTGCCGGTCGCGATTGCCGGCGCCTTGGTCAGGCGATGCAGGGAGACGTCGTCAGAACATTCCGACGCGCCATAGGCGTTGATCAGCGGCACTTTCGGGCAGCGGGCGAACCAGGCGTGGCAGAGATCGACGGGCAGCGGCTCTCCGGTCGAGATCAGCAGCCGCAACTTGGAGAAGGCGCGTTGGATCTGCGCCTCGTTCATCCGTTCGACGACGACCCGCAACAGCGAGGGAACGATCTCGAGCACCGTGACGCCTTCGCGCTCGATCTTCTGCGCCAGCAGGATCGGGTCCCGCACGGTCGCGTTGCCGCAGATATGCACGCGTGCGCCGACCATCGGCCCGGCCAGGAACTGCCAGACCGAGATGACGAAACTCTGCGGCGCGGTCTGGGCGATCACGTCACTGGCCGTGAGCCCGAGCTCGGAGATGAGCGAGGCCAGATGGTTCGACAGGCCGCGCTGCTCGATCATGACGCCTTTCGGTGTGCCGGAGGACCCGGAGGTATAGACGAGATAAGCGAGGCTCCCGGCGGCGCGCGGTGCGGCGCGGGCCGGCTTGGTCGTCCCTGGCGCTATCGCGTCTTCGAGCTCGGCCACATGGATGCGCTCGACCAGCGGATCGATCAGCGTCTCGACCATGGCGGACTGAGCCCGCCCGGTCAGCAGCACGCGGGCGCAGCTCGATCCGAGTATGGTCGCGAGCCGTGCCGTCGGCTGGTCGGGATCGAGATTGAGGAAGGCCGCGCCCACGCGCTGCACCGCGATCATAGCGGCGAGCAGGTCGGGCCCGCGCTCCGCCAGCAAGGCGACCACGCTCTCGGCACCAACGCCCTCGCGGGTCAGCCAGCGCGCGACCGCCTGGCTGCGGCGCGCCAGCTCGCGATAGCTCAGGGACGTGCGTCCGTCCGACACCGCGATAGCGTTCGGTGTCGTCCTGACCTGACGATCGAAGCGTTCGCTCAAATTGCCGCGCGTGGTGAAATTGGCCGGCACGCCCCGGCCTTTCGCCAGCAATTGCCGGCGTTCGGCCTCGGTCAGGAGCGGCAGGCGCGAGATGCGCTGCTCCGGATTGGCGATGGCCGCCTTGAGCAGGGTCTTGAACTGGGCGGCCATGCCGTCGATCGTCGCCGCGTCGAACAGATCGGTCGCGTATTCGAAGAAGCCGGTGAAACGGCCGTCGGCCTCGACCAGTTCGAGCGTGATGTCGAAGCGCGCGACTTTCGGATCGACTTCCAGCCGCCGCGTCGAGAGGCCCGGGAAGCGCGCCGCCTCGATCGAGGCGTTCTGGAGGATGAACATGATGCGGAACAGCGGATTGCCGTCGCTGCGGCGCGCGACCTGGAGCGCGCGCAACACCTCCTCGATCGGAAGATCCTGGTTGCGGTAGGCGTCCAACGTAACCTGCCGCACCCGCCGCAGCATCTCGCCGAAGCTCGGATCGCCGCTGAAATCGTTGCGCAGGATCAGGGTGTTGGCGAACAGCCCGATCAGGCGCTCGCTTTCGATCTGGTTGCGATTGGCGATCAGCGATCCCGTCGCGACATCCTCATGCGAGGTGTGGCGGAAAAGCAGGCATTGGAACACGGCGAGCAGCGTCATGAACGGCGTGACGCCCTGGTTCTGGCTCAGCGTGCGCAGGTCGGCCGACAGAGTCTTTGAGAATTCGAGATAGCGACGGGCGCCGTGCCCGCTCCAGATCTCCGGCCTCGGCCGGTCGGTTCGCAGTGGCAGCATGGTGACGCCGTCGAGCTGGGTTCGCCAATAGTCGAGCTGTTCCTTTGCCGCTGGCGTCTGCGCCCAGCTCTGCTGCCACAGCGCAAAGTCGCGATATTGGAAGGCGGGTGGCGGCAGCGCGGCGGCGCTCCTCTTGTGCGCGGCCGCATAATGGGCGGCAAGCTCTTCCCAGAACAGCCGTTGCGACCAGCCGTCGGTCACGAGGTGATGGACGTTGACCACCAGCGCGTGGCTCGTCTTGTCGAATGACAGCAGCGTCACCTTGAGCGGCGGTTCGTGCGAAAGATCGAACGGATGTTGCGCGAGCTTGAGCGCCTCGCGCCGGATCACTGCGATCCGCTTGTCCGCAGGGCACGGCTTGAGCTTGATCCGCTCGAACTGCGGTGGCGATTGCAGCACAAGCTGCGCCGGCTCGCCCTGCCGTTCGATGAAAACCGAGCGCAGCGCCTCGTGGCGCACGCAGATCGCCGCGAGGCCCGCAGAAAGCGCCGCGACGTCGACCGGGCCCTTGAGAAGCGCGACTTCGGCGACGTTGTAATTGTAGCGGGTCGGATCGAGCCGCGAGAGCAAATACATCCGCTGCTGCTGGAACGACAGCGGTGCGTCCGCGTCTATGGCCTTGCGCCATGCCGGCAGCGCCGCCTCGCGGTGGCTTGCGGCGGTCTCGAGCCGGGCCGCAAGAGCCGTGACCGTGGCACAGTCGAAAATGTCCTCGAACGAGAAATCGACGTTGAAGCGTTCGCGCAGGCGCGAGCGCATCTGCGTCACCGCGAGCGAATCCGCGCCGAGCGCGAAGACGTCCTGATCGGCGCCGACCTGCGGCAGCTCCAATAGACCGGCCCAGATCGCGGCGAGCTGGGTCTCCAGCGCATTGCGCGGTAGCCGGGCCTCGTCGCAGCCGTCCAATGTTGCGATCAGCGCGGCCAGCGCATTGCGCTTGACCTTGCCGCTGGCGCCTTTCGGTAGCGCGGTGACGCTGCGGATCAGGCTCGGCACCTTGTAGGCAGCGAGCCGCTTTCGCGCGAACTGGCGCAACTGGTCCGAGGTCATCGCGGAATTCGGCCGCAGCACCACGACGGCCGCAACGTTCTCGCCGAGCTTGTCGTGCGGGACGGCGAACACGCCGGCCTCCAGCACCGCCGGATGGCTGAGCAGGACCTCTTCCACCTCCAGCGGTGAGATCTTCTGCCCGCCGCGGTTGATGACGTCCTTGATGCGGCCAACGATGAAGAGATAACCGTCGGCGTCGAGATAGCCGAGATCTCCGGTCCGGAACCAGCCGTTGCGGAACGCGGCCTCTGTCGCCGCCGCGTCATTGTAGTAGCCGCGGCTCATGTTGGGGCCGCGCAGCATGATCTCGCCATGCGTGCCGCTCGCGACTGCGCGGCCCGTCTCGTCCATGATCGTGATCTCCGGGCCCGCCGCGCGGCCGACCGATCCGACCTTGCGCAGCTCGAACGGGTTGGCCGCGATCTGCGAGGCCGCCTCGGTCATGCCGTAGGTCTCGAGCACGGGAACGCCGAACGTCGCTTCCAGCCCTTCGAGGATCGCCGGCGCCAGCGAAGCTGAGGCCGAGCGGATCACGCGCAGCGACGATGCCCGGACGCGGTCCGGATCAGCTTCCGCCGCCGTCAACAGCGCGCGATGAATGGTCGGCACCGCCGTGTACCAGGTCGGTTGCAGCTCCCGCATCCAACTGAAGAAGGACGACGCGTCGAAACCCTCGGTGCAGATCACGCTGGAGCCTGCGGCCAGCGCCGTCAGCAGGCCGGAGATCAGACCATGGGCGTGAAACAGCGGCAGGACGTTGAGCAGGCGATCGTGGGACGCGAGCGACAGCACGCGGCCGGCATTGTGGGCGGACAGGCACACATTGCGATGCGTCAGCGGCACCATTTTCGGCCGCGCCGCCGTGCCTGACGTCAGCAGGATAAACGCATGGTCGTCGCCGCGCGAGGTGCCGCTGGAATTTGCCGGCCCGATCGTCGGCCCGATGAACGCGCAGCCAGCGAGATCGTTCACCGGCCCCGCCACGAAATCGATGACCGCGATGTCGAGCGTCCTGGCGACGTCGCGGCTCGCCGAGTTCATGTCGGCCCGGGTCACGAGCGCCGTCAGCTTCAGTTCGCTGAAATAGCGCTGCAGCTCGTCCGCGGTCAGATCGGGATTGATGGGGACGCAGGCACCGCTCGAGGCGACTGCGATCAATGCCAGCGCGCTGTCGGCGCCGCGCGGCAGCGCGACGGCGATGCGGTCTGCGGGACCAATGCCGAGCCCACGTAAGGTACGGACAAGTTGCTGGATCAATTCGCCCAGTGCGCTGTAGCTGAGGGCCGGCCGGCCCGGGGCGAGGAGGGAGGGTGCCGCCGGCATCTTCCGCGCATGGAAATCGAGAAGGCCGCCGATATGGGCAAAGGACCTGATTTCGGCGCCTACGCCTTCCGATTCCCGTTTCGCTCCGGATGCAATGTCCGACAACGCCATTCCCTTTTGATCTGATTGAGCTATTCTTTCCAGGAGTTAGGGAACGCGTCCAGTCTGAGGTGAAGTTCGGGCCCCAAAATCTGTGGTTGAGGGGTCCAAAGCCCTAGGACGGAGTGATGGTCGGGCAGAAATCACCATGCTGGAGAACGAGCCGGGTACGGGAACGGAGGGCGGGCTGAAGCGCTGGCTCGAGGGCATCGGTCTCGGCCACTACGCTGATCTGTTCGCGCAGCACCGTCTCGATCTCGACGTCGTGGCGGACCTGACCGAGTCGGATCTAGTCGAGCTCGGATTGCCGCTCGGTGATCGCAAGCGGCTTCAGCGAGCCATGTCGGCGCTATTCCAGGCTGAAACGACGGAGCCGTCGGCGGCAGTGGCGCCTCCGCAAGCGCGGGCGGAGGTTGGCGCGGAACGGCGTCAGCTCACCACCATGTTCTGCGACATGGTGGATTCCACCTCGCTCTCGGTTCAATTCGATCCGGAAGATGTGCGCGACATGATCGCGGGCTTCCGCGAAACCTGTGTCCGCGTGGTCAAGCATTACGAGGGCTTTGCCGCCCGTTTCGTCGGCGACGGTATCCTGGTCTATTTCGGTTATCCGACCGCTCATGAGGACGACGCCGAGCGCGCGGTGCGCGCCGGGCTCGAGATCGTGCGAGTGCTGTCGAGCGCGCGCGCGACCGAGCCACGTGGTGCGCTGAGCCACTCGCCCGCCGTCCGCATCGGGATCGCGACCGGTCTCGTCGTGGTCGGCGATCTCGTCGGACAGGGCACCGAAGAGCGCGATTCCGCGGTCGGAGAAACCGTCAATCTCGCCGCGCGCCTGCAAGGCCTGGCGCCGCCCAACGGCGTCGTGATCTCCGCCTCGACCCAAGCGCTGCTGAAGGGGAAGTTCGACTACCGCAATCTCGGCGTCCATGACTTGAAGGGCATCTCCGAAAAGACGCAAGCTTGGCACGTGATGCGCGCCTCGCGGGTGGAGACCCGCTTCGCCGCTGCCATGGGCACGCGGCTGACGCCGCTCGTCAACCGCGAGGAGGAGATCGCGCTGCTGATGGGGCGCTGGCAGCAGGCCAAGGACGGCGACGGCCAGGTCGTCGTCAAGTTCGGCGAGCCCGGCATCGGCAAGTCACGCATCATCCAGGAAATCTTCGAGCGGATATCCGGCGATCGGCATGGACAAGTCTCGCTCCAGTGCTCGCCTTACTACACCTCCACGGCGTTCCATCCGTTCGTCGAGCAGCTCAAATTCTCCCTCGGTCTCGACCGCGAGGATGCGTCCACGCAGTCGCTGGCGAGTCTGGAAACCGCGATCGCCGCCGCGCATGGCGACGTCGATCAGGTCGCGCCGCTGTTTGCCGCGCTGCTGTCGATACCGACCGGCGACCGCTATCCGCGGCTCGACCTTTCGCCGCAGCAGCAGAAGGATGCGACCGTCGCGGCGCTGGTCAATCACTTCCTCGGCCTTGCGCGCGAGATGCCGCTGGTGATTGTGTTCGAGGACCTGCACTGGATCGACCCGACCTCGCGCGAGGTGATCGACCTCCTGGTCGACCGGGTGCAGAACCGGCCGATGCTGGTCATCATTACCGCGCGATCCGAATTCCAGCCGAGCTGGAACGCGCATTCGCATGTCACGACTTTGGTGCTGAACCGTCTGAGCCGGCAGTTGCGCACGACGCTGGTCGAACGCGTCGCCGGGCGAGAGCTGCCCAAGGAAGTCGTCGAGGAGATCATCGTCAAGACCGACGGCGTGCCGCTGTTCCTGGAAGAGCTGACCAAGACGGTTCTGGAATCCAACCTCCTGACCGAGCGGCACGGGCGTTACGTGCTGTCGGGCCCGTGGCGGCAGCTCGCGATCCCGGCGACCCTGACGGACTCGCTGATGGCGCGGTTGGACCGGATGGGACCGTTCAAGCGGATCGCACAGATCGGCGCCACAATCGGTCGCGAGTTTTCCTACGAGACGCTGCACACAGTCGCCAACACGCCCGCCGAGCAGATCGAAGCCGCGCTCAATCATCTGGAGCAGGCGGGCCTGATCATGCGCCGCGGCCATCCGCCGGACGCGCTCTACTCCTTCAAGCACGTGATGATCCAGAACGCCGCGCATGCGAGTCTGCTGCACAGCGAGCGCCGCAAGCTGCATTCCCGGATCGCCCAGGTGCTCGCCGAGATGTATCCCGAGAAGACCGAGCGCGAACCGGAGCTGCTCGCTCATCACCTGACCGAATCCGGGCAGAGCGAGGGCGCCGCCAGCTTCTGGCTCAAGGCCGGCAAGCAGGCGGCCAAGAGCGGCGCCAATCTGGAAGCGATCGGACATTTGCGGCGCGGCCTCAGCGTCGTGCAGGCCAATGCGCGCATGCAGGGCGCCGACGAGATGGAGCTCGAGCTGCGGATCGCACTTGGCAACGCGCTGATCGCCGCCAAGGGCTATGCCGTGCAGGAGGTCGAGGAGAACTACATCCGCGCGCTCGAGCTCGGCCACCAGCTCGACGACGACGAAAAGACCTTCGCCGCCACGCGCGGGCTCTGGGTGTGCCATTTCATCCGCGCCGATCTCACGCGTGCGCACGATCTCAGCGTCGAATTGTTGAGATTCGCCAAGCGCGAGCGGCTGAACCAGCGGGCGCAGCCGTCGCAGCAAACCGGTTATCTGATCGAGGCGCACCGCGCGATCGCAATGACCATGCTCTATCGCGGCCGCTTTGCTGCCGCCCAGCATCACTTGCACCGCTGCATCAACCTCTACAGCCCCGATCTGCACTCCGATCTGATGGAGCGCCACGGCATCGATCCCGGCGTCGTCTCGCTCTCCTATCTCGGTTATCTCCTCTGGTTCCTCGGCCATCCCGACGCGGCGCGCCAGCACAGCGAGCAGGCGATCGCGAACGCCGAGAAGATCCGCCATCCCTTCACGCTCGCTTTCGCGCTCGTGTTCAGCGCCTATCTCTGCCAGCATCTGCGCGACGTCGAGGGCACACGTGATCACGCCAACCGCGCCATGATCATCGCCACCGAGCACAATTTCCTGCACTGGAAGCAGCAGGCGGCGATCCTGCGCGGCTGGGCGCTGGCTCAGCTCGGCGAAGCCGACGAAGGCCTCAGCCAGATGCGCTTTGGCCTCGACGAGTATGAGGCGATGGATTCCTGGCTCGCCGGCTGCTGGTTTCGCTGCCTGCTCGCGGAGGCCTATGCCAAGGTCGGGATGCGCGATGCCGCCTTGCGCGCGCTGGATGGTGCGCTCGCGACCGCAAGACGAACCGGCGATCACTCCTACCTCGCCGAAGTCTATCGCCTGCAAGGCGAGATCACGCTGTCGGACGGCGACCCGGCATCAGTGCGGGAGGCCGAGGATATGTTCGCCCTGTCGCTGGAGACCGCACGCAAGCAGGGCGCATTGTCCTGGGAGCTTCGTACCGCCGTCAGCCTCGCGCGGCTGTCGCACCAGGCCGGCAGGCGCGAGCACGCAAGGCTCCTGCTCGTGCCCATCGTCGGCAGGTTCAGCGAAGGTTTCTACACGCCGGACCTGAAGCAGGCGATGCAGCTGGTCAACGAGCTCGGTGCGGACGCGCTCGTCCGCGAGCAGGTCGACCCTTGACATGAGCGATCTTGCCGCAGCGCGTGCGCGTTACGCCGAGACAATCGCAAAGCGCGAGCGGATTGCCTCAAAGCGCCTGCTCGAAGCGCTCGCCACCGTCCCGCGCGAGGGTTTTCTGCCAAGGGGACCCTGGCGCATCAAGAGCGCGACGGCGCGCAGCTATCGGCTGACGCCGGGCGCCGATCCCATACATCTCTACGACAATGTGCTGGTCGCGATCGACGCGCGCCGCAAGCTGGATACCGGGCTGCCGAGCCTGTGGGCGCACTTCATCGACGTGCTCGAGATCGGGGAGAAGGACCGGGTGGTCCAGATCGGCTGTGGGCTCGGCTATTTTTCTGCGGTGCTGTCGAAGATCGTCGGCCCAAAGGGCAGGGTGCTTGCAATCGAATGCGACGAGCGGCTTGCGGAGCGCGCTGCGGGTCACCTCCGCGCTTATCGCAATGTCGAGGTGGTCCATGGCGATGGATGTGAGAAGATCAGCGAACCCGCCGACGTCATCATCGTCCACGCTGGTTTCGCGCACCCGCACCCGCTCTGGCTCGAGCAGCTCCGTCCGCGCGGGCGGCTCCTGGTGCCGCTGACGCAGCGGGACCGCGAAGGTGCCGCCCTCAAGATCACGCGCAAGGGCAGGGGTTTTGAGGCCGAGGCGGTGCAGCAGATCCGGATCTTTCCCGGTCAGGGCCGCCGCGTGTCCGCCCTCGACGACCGCGTCGCCGACTGGTGGCAGCGCGCCTCCGCATTGGCGCCGCTGCGCTTTCGCAGGCTCGAACAGGGGCTGCCGGCCGATGGCTAATACTTCGTTTCATTTTACCTTGATTGCGAATGGACGTATCCAACGCGTCCTGACGCGGCTATGACTGCGGCCTGACTGCCATTCGAGCGCGCCCATGCATTCCGTTGCCCTGCTGACCGCCAGCTACGCCAAGGATATCGAGCGCTTTTCGCTGCTCAGCGAGAGCATCGACACCTGGCTCTCGGGATACACGCGGCATTATGTTCTCGTTAACGATGAGGACGTGCCGCTGTTCGAGCGCTTCGGTTCCGACAAGCGCGTCATCGTCCCGGCCTCGCGTTACCTGCCGAAATGGCTCTTCGCGCTGCCGCCGGCCCTCAAGTTCATCAGCAGCCGCCGCGTCTGGCTCTCGCTGCTCTCGTCACCGGTGCACGGCTGGCACATCCAGCAGATCCTGAAGATCGCCGGCGTCCTCAACGCGCCGGAGCAGCGCGTCTGCATCCTGGATTCCGACAATCTGTTCTTTCGCGAATTCGACGTCGGCCAATACGCCGGCCGTGAGAAGACGCCGCTCTTCGTCACGCCGAAGGCCATCGCTGCCGATGCGCCGCTGCACAGCCTGTGGCTGCGCACGATCGATCAGCTCCTCGGCGTGAAGGACCGGTCCTTCCCCGCGGACGACTATGTCGGCAACGCGCTGGTGTGGGACAGAGATACCGCGCGCGCGATGACCGGCGCCATCAAGGCGGCGACGGGGCTGAACTGGGTCCTGGCGCTGTGCCGGAAGAAGAAGTTTTCCGAGTACCTGCTCTATGGCCATTTCGTCGCGAGCTCGCCCGCGCACCTGGCCACTCACCAGGTCACGGAAGACAGCATCGCGGTCTCGCACTGGGACGACACGCGCCTCGACCGTCCGGCCATCGAAGCGATGATGTGCGCCGCCTCACCCGAACAGGTCGCGCTCTGCATCCAGTCCTATTCGTCGACCTCGATCGACGACATCCGGGATGTGTTCCGCCTCAGCTCGCGCGACCGGCGCAGTCCGAGCCTGTCCCCCGACCATATGGGAGAGGTGGCCGCATTCGAGGTGCCGAAGGCGCGCTAGAGCATGATCCGGACCCGAAGGGCCGCGTTCGCGCAAAGTGTGCAGCGGTTTTCCGGAAAGATCATGCTCAAACAATAGCGCGCTCAAGCATCCTTCGTGAATTTGCTGATCACGTCCATGAACGGCTTCGGCTTGAACTCGCCGTCGAGCGGCAGGGGACGGTTCGGCTGCTTGTCCTTGCGGGCGAAGGTGCCGTTGATCCAGCTGTAGCGATCCGAGATGCCCCAGGTCAGGATCGAGCGCACCGGTCCGCTGGCTGAAATGGCCGTCAGCAGATCGTCGACGCGCTTGGCGACGATGGCGTCGCGCTCGGCCGGGCTCCCCGTCAGCTTCTGATCGTCGACGTCGAGCTCGGTGACGAGCACCTCGAGACCCCAGGAACGCAGCTCGGTGACGAACTCGGCGAGCCCGTGGCTGTCGATCTCGAGCTCGGCATGCAGATGCGACTGCAAGCCCACGGCGTGAAGCGGAACGCCCTGATCGAGCAGGTCCATGATCAGGTTGCGGTAGGCCGCGCGCTTGGCGATGAAGGAGTCCTTGGCCGACTCGATGTCGTATTCGTTGATCGCGAGCTTCACGTAGGGGTCGGCCGCGGCGGCCGTGCGGAAGGCCAGCGGAATCCAGCCACTACCAAGATGTTGCGTCCAGAACGTGTCGCGCCGATCGGTGATCTTCTTCGGATTGTCGGGGATCGGCTCGTTGACGACGTCCCACGACGTCAGCTTGTTCTTGTAGTAGGAAACCACGGTGCCGATGTGGTCGACGAAGGCGCGCTCGACTCCCTTGCCGTCCTTGATCTGCTTGGTCCAGTCCGGAATGTCGTGATACCAGGCGAGCGCGTGGCCGCGCATCGTCAGATCGTTCGCCTGTGCGAAATCCAGGATCGCGTCGGCGCGCTCGAAGGCGAAGGTGTGCGCGTCCGGCCGCAGCATCGGCCATTTCAGCTCGAGCACCGGCACCACCTGCGTGCAATAGGTGCTGATGGCGTCCCCAAGCCGCGGATCGGCTTGCAGGTCCCATAGCGTGGCCGCAGCGCCATAGCCCGGACGGCGCTGGGCACGTTTCGCGGCCGGCACTGCTGACGCGGATGCGCCCGCTGCGAGCGTTGCGGCGCTACCGAGCAGGAATTCGCGTCTGTCGAGCCTCGTCACGCGTGGTTCTGCATCGCAGCTTCGGCGATCTCGTAATAGTGGAGCGCGCCCTTCTCGAGTGTCAGATTGTCCAGCACATAGTCGCGCGGCGCGAAGTCGCCGGCGCTAGCCTGCGACCAGAAGCCGTTCCAGCCGGATCTGAAGCCGTCCGCATCGGTGAAGGTCATGCCACAGCGTGCGTCGAAATAGGGCACCGAGGATACGCCGCCCTCGAACCTCACTTTGTTCGGGAAATATTTTGGATCCTGCCACGGCCCGCCGCGATCCCAGGCAAAGACAGGGACGCCGCTCGACAGCGCTTGCTGGCAGGCGATGCCCTGGCTCTCGTGTTCGCAGAGGAAGACCATGCTGCGGCAACGCGCCAACGCCGCTTTGTAGTCGTCTTCCTTATAGTAGCCGTAGCGGATCACCTCGACGGAGCGGCCGCTCGCTTCGAGATACCTGCGGATCGGCTCGATCAGCTCCACATCGTACCGTCCGTAATCCCAGCGGACCTTGTCATAGAGCAGGACGTCGACGCTCTTCTGCTCGGTTGGCGCCGGTGTCCACAACTCGGTCTCGATGCCGACGGGCCAAGCGCCGACATGGGGCCAGTGCGGACGGAACATATCGGCGTACCAGGCGCATGGCACCAGCACGCGCTTTACGTCGAGGTCCTTCAGACTCTCCGGCGCATCGATCGGGTGGTCGTACATGGCGACGCCGAGCAGAAGCGGGTTCTTCCACTTGAACCAGTCGAGCACGAACGGCCGGCCGATGATGCAGGCCAGTTCCTCCGGGTGCTTCTGGATGTAGCGATAGTCGTTGACGCGATAGCGGATGCCGAGCCGATCGAGGCCCGCGCACAGATTGAGCAGCACGCGCCGCTGGCCGCTGACGTAGGACTTGCCCAGCAGCAAGCGCCGCAGCAGCGGCCGGAGGTGGCGGTCGCCCGGAAACCAGCGGTCGTCCCGCTCTTCGAAGAAGAGGTTGAGGACCATCCTGTCGCCGCCAGTCATGCCTGGGGTCGCCGGAACCAGCGGCGCGTCAGCGCCGCGATGCGGCCGAGAGGTCGGCTTCGCCCGTGTTCGTTCGGCAACGTCCATGTCAGTCACATCAGCGCATCGGAGGAGTCGGGCGACGTTTCGCTATCATTGCTTCTTTTCTGTGATCCCGCCGGCCCCTTCAAGGACAGGGCAAATTTAACGCTAACGCGCGATAACCGCACGAACGTTTCATTCGCGGTCCGATTTGCAGGCTTATGCGGCTATCTTGCCGATGCCAGCGCCGCAGTCCGATTGTTCCAGCAAAGTCCAAGTGTTTTAACGCTTCGTTAATCCTCACGACCGCAACCGGTCCCAGTCCGCATGCTGAATCGCCATTTCTCCATTTATCTCGTCGCCTACATCCTGCCGGCGGCGGTGGGGTTCTTCGCGGTCACGGCCTACACGCGGTTGCTGACGCCGGCGGAGTACGGCGTCTATGTCGTCGGCATCAGCCTTGCTGGAATCTTGGGCGCGATCTTCTTCGCCTGGATCAAGCTGTCGGTATCGCGCTATCAGGCGATGTCGGCGGAGGTGGATTTTCGCGGTACGGCCATGGTCGCCTTTGCGCTGACCGCCGCGGTTCTGTGCGCCACCACTCCACTGGTGTTCCTATTCCGCAGCGACGTCAGCGTCGAGCTGCTGCTCGCCAGCATGTTCGTCGCGATCATGGCCAATGCAGTCGATGTCGGCCAGGAGTTCGAGCGCGCCAAGCTGCGCCCCTACCGCTTCGCGGCGATCTCGATCGTGCGCAGCGTGTCGAGCGTCGGCTTTGGCCTCGCCGGCATCTGGCTCGGCTGGGGTGGATTGGGGCTGCTCGCGGCATTCGGCCTGGGCTCGCTCACCGGCATCATCCTGAATCTGGTCGGTGACCGCACCAAGATCGCACGCTTCCAGCGCAGTCAGTTCATGCAGCTCGCACGCTACGGCCTTCCATTGACGCTGGCCGGGCTTTCCGTTGCGGTCTACTCTGCCTGCGACCGCCTCATCGTCGCTTATTTGCTAGGCAAGGACGCCGCCGGCATTTTTGGCGTCGCCGCGGACCTGCCGCGCCAGTTCATGGTCATGATCGCTTCCAGCGTCGCGGCGGCCACCGTGCCGCTGGTGTTTCGGTCGTTGTCCGAGAAGAACGATGCGGTGACGCGGGAGCGGCTGACCGAGAGCCTCGAGCTGCTGCTCGTCGTCGTTGCGCCGGTCGCTGTCTGGCTTGCGCTCGCAGCGGACCAGGTCGCCGGCACACTGGTCGGCGTCGACTTCCGCGCCGGCGTGTCCGCGCTGCTGCCGACCCTGGTGCTCGCGCGCTTCTTCGGCATTGCCAATCAGTTCTATGTCCAGATCAGCTTCCAGCTCGCCGAACGGCCCTTCATGCTGGCGGCGCAGTCCGTCCTCACGCTAGCCGTCAGCGTCGTCCTGATGTTCGCGCTGGTCGCCGGCTACGGGCTCTACGGTGCGGCGCTGGCGACCTTCGCGACCGAGGCGATCGGCTTCCTCGTTGCCGTCGTCCTGATGCATCGCGCTCACCCGGTCCCATTCGACCTCAACCGCCTCGCCGCTGTTGCCGCTTCCGCTGCGGCGATGGCGGCCGCGATCCTGATGGCGCGATCGCAAACGGGCGGCACCGGTGTCGGGTCGCTCATCGTCGTGAGCCTCGCCGGTGGCCTCGTTTACGCCGCCGCGGCGTGGCTGATGAACGTCGCGAACGTGCGAACGTTGTCACGGCGCCTCCTGCGAACGTTCAACCGGAAGGCGCTCGGCGTCTAGCTGTGCAGTGGGCGTGGTCGCCGCCAGACGCCGGCCCCCGGCGGCCGATCCGGACATTCTGCCGCAGCGATCGAGGCCAGCTTCGGGCCAGCTTCGGCCGGAGGCCGCCTTCCACCTGTGCGAACCGTCATATATGAGAGATTGTCGCCGGAACGTGCCGAATCTCGCCACAGAGGGAACGTAAGGCGGCTGCGAATTCTTAAGTCAAAGATCGCAATTTGACATTTGAGCGACACCGGCAGACTGGCAGTTCGACCGAGGATGGCATGAAAAACCGATCGACGACGGCGCAATCCACCAGGGCGATGCGGCGTCGGGGGCCTGCCGGGATCATTGCGCTTGCGGCAGTGGCCATGTTTGCAGCGGTGGCCCCGGCGACCGCGGCCAAGCAGCCCCGCCAGGCGGCCGAGGCGGTGGCGCCGCGTGTGGCCGGCGAGCCGATCATGGCGATCGTGTCGATCAAGAGCCAGCAGGTCACCTTCTACGACGCCGACGGCTGGATCCTGCGCGCGCCGGTGTCGACCGGCACCACGGGACGCGAGACGCCGGCCGGCGTCTTCGCCGTTATCGAGAAGGACAAGGACCATCATTCGACCATGTATGACGATGCCTGGATGCCGAACATGCAGCGCATCACCTGGAATGGCATCGCGCTGCATGGCGGGCCGCTGCCCGGCTATGCCGCCTCGCATGGCTGCGTGCGGATGCCGTTCGGCTTTGCCGAGAATTTGTTCGAAAAGACGTATATCGGGATGCGCGTGATCATCTCGCCGGACGATGCGGTCCCGACCGAGTTCTCTCACCCGTCGCTATTCATGCCGAAGCGGGAGGCCATGGCGGCGGCGCCGAGCCGTGCCGACAAGCTCTCCGTCGAGGCCGACGAGGCCACGAGAGCCGCCGACGAGGCCAAGAAGGCCGCATCGGCAGCCGCAAAAGAAGCTGCTTCGCTCCCGGCGGCGCTACGCAAGCTGGAACAGCAGAAGGCCCGCGCTGACGCCGAGCTCGCCTTCGCCGACAAGTCGCTCGCGAACGCAAAGACCGATCAGGCTCGCGCCAAGGCCGAGGAGTTGAAGCAGAAGGCCGCCACCAAGGCTGCGGATGCAGCGACGCAGCTCGATGCCGCCAAGGCCGCCGCGCAGCCGAAGCGCGATGCCGCCGCCGCCACCAAGGAGGCCGCCAAGGCGGCGGCGACTAGGAAGGCGGACGCCGTGAAGGCGGCGACCGACGCAAAGCTCGCGCTCGAGCCGGTCTCGGTCTACATCAGCCGCGCGACACAGAAGCTGTATGTGCGGCGAAACACCCACAAGCCGGCGCCCGACGGCGGCGGCGAGGTGTTCGACACCAGCATCGAGGTCCCCGTCACGATCCGCAATCCCGACCTGCCGCTCGGCACGCACATCTTCACGGCGATGGCGAAGACCGATACGGGTCTGCGCTGGAGCGTGGTCACGATTGAAAACGGCGATGGGGCGAGGAACGCGCTCGACCGGATCACCATCCCGCAGGAGGTGCTCGACCGCATCGCGCCGACTGCGTTGCCGCGCTCGTCGATCATCATCTCGGACGAGCCGCTGAGCAGCGAGACCAACTACCGCACCGAATTCGTCGCGGTGCTGAGCAACCAGCCGCAGGGCGGCTTCATTACGCGCAAGCCGACCGCGCCGGCCATGATCGCGAGCGATGACGGCTGGGACAATGGCGGCAACGGCTTCTTCTTCTTCCAGCAGCGCGATCCGTATGTGCAACCGGTCAATCCGCGCCGGCAGCGTGGCCAGTACCAGTACTATCAATCGACGCAGCCGATGCAGCGGAATTGGTGGTAAGCGGGCGCGCCACCACGCGCCGGGGCCGTACGTGACGGACGCGGCGCGCCGTGATCACCAGCGCCTGGATCTTGGCTTCGACCGGCCCTGACCCGTGGCGGATTCGGATCGCCTCAGCGACGGCGTCGGTCGCAGCCTGAAGCTTGCTCGCATCCCGGGCTTCGATCTCGCCACGTAGCGGCGTTCCCTGACAGTATGCGATCGCCACGTGGTCCGCCGTTGGCGCGCGGCTGATGGTGGCCCGCGTTTCGATCGAGACGTTGCCAAAACCTGCGCGTTCGAGATCCGCTCGGATGATCGTCTGGTCGAAATAGCCGTGCGGTGTCCGCGCCATGAAACGAGGTGGATCATCGCGAAACAACTTGCCGAGCGCCATCGTTGCATCGTGGGCGAACACGTTCTCCTCGATGCGGTCCCAGACATTGAAGAGGAACGTGCCGTTTGGCTTCAAGACGCGCCTTGCTTCTGAGTAGCCCTTGACGCGGTCCGGAAAGAACATGGCGCCGAACTGGCAGCAGACCACGTCGAACTCGGCGTCGTCGAAGGGAAGAGCGGTTGCATCCGCCCGGCGCCATGAAACGCGGGGATCCTCACCCTGGCGCTGCGCTGCGATCGCCAGCATCGGCTCGTTGAGATCGGTTGCAACGTAGCGGATGCCGGGCGGCAGCGCTGCCGTCACCGCGCGCGTGACGGCGCCGGTGCCTGCGGCGGTCTCGAGAAGGACCGAGGGCGAAAGTGCGGCGACGCGACCTGCGATGTCGTCGGCATACTCGGCGAAGATCATCGGGACGAGATATTCGTCGTAGAGTTTTGGGACCGAGCCGGCGAAAACCTTGTCGGTGTCGGACATGCTTGCCTCGCTGAAGGTCTGGACACGGGATCCAAGCTAGCACGGATCGCGACGTCACCGCGCCAGCAAAGATGTGAACCAGACCGGCTCCGGCATCGCCTTGCCGTGCTGTTCTTCCTGTCGGACGAAAGCGTCTACGTCACCGCGCAGACGCTCGCGGTCGACAGCGGCCTGAGTGGGATGTAAGCCCGGCAGCGTCCTATCGCGCGTGCGATCGCGCGCGACAGATTAGATGGTCGAGCGAGATGTGCCCGGGTCCGTAAGCCATCAGGGCGAGTGCCATGGCCGCCCAGGTGAGGTGAAGCGGCCAGCCGTCGGGCACGGTGAGCTCGACGATGACGGTCATGAACAATAATCCGAGCGCGGCAAATCGTGTGCCGAGACCCAGCACCAGCAGGATCGGAAACATGATCTCGCCACATCCCGACAGAAAGGCCAGCACCGTCGGCGCAGGAAAGTGATAGGGCCCGCCGGGCAGATGCAGCATGAACTCGTCGCTGAACAGCGTCACCGCGGTGTCGTTGAGTCTGAGAAAGCCGTCCCACTTGAGAATGCCCGAGCGCCAGAATGGAACGGCGAGCGCCGCGCGCAGCACGAGCTGAACGAGCGAGGGCGCAGCAATCGTCCGTATCAAATCGTTGGCCTTGTCGAGCAGCAGCCCGAGTGATGGCAGGCCGCTTCCTGCGGTCATGCGTTGGTCGGTGATCATCGTGCGTCTCCGAGAGCAAGCGAAGTGAATGCGCCAGCCTCGATCAGGCCGGTGATGTTGGAAGCGAGATTGAAATCGGGGCATGCATACAGCGCCGACGCGGCGGCTCCGCCGAGTGACTCGCCCGACGCCAGACGTTCGGCAAACACGGCGCCGCCGGGCGGAAGGCGTCGCACCATGACGTCGAGTTCGGGCCGGGTGATCAGCGCGTCTTCCGGCGTGGACGCGTCGATGCGCCCAGCCGGTGCGTCCTCGCGGTTGGCGGCAAAGACCGTCACCGCCGAAAATGACGAGCGCACGATTCGCAGCGCGGGGTGCGGGATGAAGACGAGATCGGCAAGTCGCTCCGAGGCGACGGCTGCGAGCCCGGCGGGCGACAGCGGTGCGGCGTCTCGCGCATGGTAGGCATCGAGCCAAGCCCGCTCGATGCGGGCGACATCAGCAAGCCAGGGCATTGTCTGCGCGTACGCATATCGTGCGATGAAGTCGGCAAACTCGCGGCCATATTCGAACAGCAGCGGCGAAGTTGGCGGGCTGCTGCGGATGTGGAAGCGCGCCATGGCACGGAAGAAATCAGGACCGGTGATGCGCTGCACCGCCGGATAGATCGCAGCGAGCGCGTCGATCAGGCTCACCGTGACATTGTTGCGGTAGACGGCGTAACGCTTGCCGGCGGCCTTGCCGTTGGGACCCGCCACGATCGCAGGCGCCGACCGCGCGGGGTCCAGCAGGCCCAGCGCAAAGGCGGCGGCAAAAGATAAATCCTGCTCAGGCGGCATGACGGTCTCCCACCAGCGCGGCCGGGCCGTAACGATCCAGAATCGCTTGTGCTGCGGTGGCTTCCGCCTGCAGGACCGGCCAGTCCGGAATCATGCTGTCCCATTCGATCAGCGTCGGCACGCCGCCGCGGCGCCGGATGACGATCTCGTAGAGCTTCCACACGGCATCCGCGACCGGGCCGTCATGGCTGTCGATCAGCAGCAGGTCGCCTTCGTCGTCGGCCTGCTCAGCATGGCCGGCGAGGTGGATCTCTCCGACGCGCGACAGCGGAAACTCCGCGAGATACTCAAGCGCGGAAAATCCGTGATTGGTCGCGGATACGAAGACGTTGTTGATGTCGAGCAGCAGCCCGCAGCCGGTGCGTTCGGCAATGGCGCGGATGAAATCGGTCTCGCTCATCGACGATTCGCGAAAGGCGACATAGGTCGACGGGTTTTCCAATAGCAGCGGACGGCGGATCGCGTCCTGCACCTGGTCGATGTGGTCGCAGACGCAAGCCAGCGTCGCTTCGGTGTAAGGCAGTGGCAGAAGATCGTTGAAGAAGCTGGTCTCATGCGTCGACCAGGCAAGATGCTCGGAGACCAGCGCCGGCTGGTAGCGAGCTACCAAGCCTCGAAAGCGGGCCAGATGCGCCTTGTCGAGCGGCTGGGGTGCACCGATCGACATGCACACGCCGTGCAGCGACAGCGGATGGTCGCGGCGGATCGCCTCCAGCGCGCGATGGGGCGGGCCGCCCGCGCCCATGTAGTTCTCGGCGTGCACCTCGAAGAAGCCGCGTTGCCGGTCCGCGCTCAGGATGGCCTGGAGGTGCTCCGGCTTGAAGCTTGTCCCGGCAACGCCGCCGATGGGAGCGGAGTAGCGGAGTGGCACCGCAGACACGTCGGGCACGATTGCCGTCGTCATGGTCTCCTCCGCTTTTCCATGTTGTCGTGGGTGCGACGCAGCGCGTTAGACCGGCTTGAGCGAACCCTTCTTGCCGTTCGGCAGCTCGATGCTGGAGCAGGTGCCGCCCTGCACGAACTTCCAGGCGTTGCCCTGGAAGTCGACGGTCGAGGTGCCCTGGCAAGTCGTGCCCGGCCCCGCCGCGCAATCGTTCTGGCCCTTCAGCGCGACGCCGAAGCATTTTTCCTTCTTGGCGGCGATGGCCGCATCGCCCTCCGCCTTGGTCAGCGGGCCGGCGGCGGCAAGGGTGGCGAGGGCGGTTGATACCGCGCCGGCGAGAACGATCGACGTGACGACATGCTTGGCAGACATCGGAGTTTCTCCTGTTCGAGATAGCATCGCCCGGGCAGGCGAAGGCGCATGGTCTGCTTCGCTCCGCGCGCAGCTCGCGTTACCGCGAAGCTGCTCACGAATCCGTGAGACCGTTTGGATCTGGCGCACCACAGGTGCGCTTGGGTCAGGATTAGCGGGCATGCGGCCGTTCAAATCCAATGCCTTGGCGCTATCGAGACATTAGCGGGAGAGCATTGGCTGCGATCGATTGGGCCTGCCAGAGGTAATGAACGGCGGAAGCCTGCGTAGAGCAATGATAGGAGCCTTGCCCGGCCGAAGGCGGAAACAACCATGAACGTCGATCCCGGACGGCAGCTTCGCGCGATCGCCAGGCTGACGGTCAGCATTCGCCTGGCCGTCTCGGCCCTGGTCCTGGCCGCGATCCTGCTGACCGCGGCGCTTTCGAGCCTGTTGTGGTGGCGAACGGCGGAGGCGACCAGTCGGCAGCTTGCCTCGACTATCAACGAGCAGATCGTCGCGGCGGTCCGCAAGGAGGTCTCGGCTATCGTCGACGAGGCGCGCGCCGCGCACACGGCAATCCGCACCCTGTTCCTCCAGAACGTGCTCGACACCCGCGAGGCCGACAAGCGGGAATTCGTGTTCCTCTCGCAGTTGCAGTCGCAGGCGACGATCTCCTGGGTCGCCTTCGGCTGGCCGGACGGCTCCTTCTTCGCCGCGCATAAGCTCGGCGATCGCCGTCTGGAGATGATGGAGATATCGCTGACCGACCATGCGGGCCAGCGGCGCGTCGACGAGTATGACGTGGTGCCCGGCGATATCGAGTTCGCCAATCGTCGTTTCGAGCCGACCGAGTTTCGCGTCGCCGACCGCGCCTGGTTCAAGGCCGGGCTCGCCGCCGAGGAGCCGCAATGGTTCAGGGTGATGGACCATCCCACCGGCGAGCGGCCGTCGATTGCCTTCGCAGGACCGATCGACGTCTATCAGGAGCGGCAGGGCGTGCTCGCGATCATGATCGAATATACGCGGCTCGCGCGCTTCCTGTCGCAGCTCGAGGTCGGGCGGACGGGAACGGCCTTCATCATCGATGATAGCGGTGAGCTGGTCGCCGCACCGGATAAGGAAGCCGACGAGCTGCATCCCGCCAAGGGCGATACCAAGCTGCTCCCATTGGCGCGGCTGGCGCTCGCGGCGGCAGGCGACGAGGGCCGCAAGCGGGCCTCGCGCAGCCGGCTGACGTCCGCTGGCGCGGCCTATGAAGTCGCGCTCGCGCCGCTGCCTTTTCACGGCTGGTCGCTCGCCACGGTGATCCCGGAGGCCGAGTTTCTCGGGCCGGTCGAGGCGACGCTGCGGCGCCTGATCCTCGGCCTCGCAATCGGCGCCGTGCTCGCGGCGCTGGCATCGGCAATGTTGGCTCGCTCCGTCATTGCCGCGCCGCTGTCGCGTGTCGTGGGCGAGCTCCGCCACGTCGAGGCTTTCGCGCTTGAGCAGGTCCGCCGCCATCCGTCGCGTCTCAAGGAAATCGCGAGCCTCTCGGGCGCGATCGCCGAAATGGCAGCCGGCCTCTCCGCGTTCCGCAAGTTCATTCCGGCCGATCTCGTCCGTTCGCTCCTGCGTCAAGGCGTCGAGGCCAAACCCGGCGGCAGCATTCAGGTGCTCAGCGTGATGTTCATCGATATCGCCGGTTTCACCGGATTGTCGGAGCGGCTCGGTGATCGCGTGGTTCCGCTGTTGTCGCGCTACCTCGACCTCGCCTCCGAGGTCATCGTCGCCAATGGCGGCACCATCGACAAGTTCATCGGCGATGCCGTGATGGCATTCTGGGGCGCGCCGCAGCCGCAGTCCGATCACGCGCTGCGATGCTGCCGCGCGGCACTCGGCTGCCGGAGAGCAATCGACGCCTCTGGCCTCGCCGACGATCTCGGCCAGCCGCTCCAGATCCGGATCGGCATCAATTCCGGCCGTATGCTGGTCGGCAATATCGGTTCGGAGCTGCGCCTGAACTACACCGTGATTGGCGACGCCGTGAACGTTGCCAGCCGTCTCGAGGGTGCCAACAAATCCTACGGCACGCAAATCCTGATCGGCGAGGCAACCGAACGTCTGGCCCGCGGCGCCATTATCACGCGCGAGATCGACAGCATTGCCGTGTACGGACGCGAGGAGGGATTTTCTGTCTACGAGCTGATCGGGCTCGTCGGGGAGGATGGCGTCGGCAACGAACCCCCCGCCTGGGTCGGTCACTACGCGCGGGGCCTTGCCCATTACCGCGCACGCCGGTTTACTGCCGCGCTCGCCGATTTCGAAGCCGTGCTGTCTGAGCGCGGCCGCGATGGTCCAGCCGAGCTGATGCGCGAGCGCTGCCGGAAATTGTCCGCCGCTGCACCCGATGCCTCCTGGCGTCCGGTCGCAGCGTTGACGACGAAGTAGCAAAAGCATTGCTCAACGAGCCGACCGGCGGACTGCGACGCGAAGGTCTGGTGGCAGGCGCGCGGAATCGGCGCGCGTCATTTGCCAAACCAGTTGGCAAAGTCGACCCATCACGGGCATGATGCGGACATGAAAACCACGCTGCTCAAGCCCGAACACTACACCCGCTCGCCCTGGAAGAATGGCGGCGGCATTTTCACCGATATCGCGGATGCCCATCGCGCTGGCGCGCCCGTGAAGGACTGGGACACCCTGCTCTGGCGCTTTGCCAGCACACCGATCGTGGCGCCCGGTCCGTTCTCCCATATGCTCGGCATCGACCGGCTCCAGATGGTCGTAGGCGGGCGCGGGCTGGTGCTGAAGTCGCCCACGCAGGAATTCGACGAGCGCGAGCCGTTCACCATCGTGCGTTTTGCCGGCGAGCTCGCGATCGTCACCGAGCTCGAGGCGGGTCCGGTCGAGGTCGTGAACCTGATGGCGCGGCGGGGTGCGGCGGAGATCGAGCTCGAAGCGCTCAGGGAGCCCGGCAATCGATCGTTGTTTGCCGGCACGCATCTGGTTTACGCGGTTCGGGGCGATTGCAGCATCCGTCTTGGCGACGAGCATTTTGCCATTCCTGGCGGCGGCACGCTGAAGATCGAACTCACCGAGCCATCGCGCCTTGCGCTCACATCGGGTCTGGCGGTGCTGGGATCGATCCGGATCCTCGCCTAGACGGCGACTGCCCTGCCAAGCCGCTGCGCACAAACCGGGCAACTGGCCAGGTTGACGCCGCCCCGTCGGAGCACGATATGTGCTCGATGCAGACCGCCGCTCAAAGGGGCAGGATATGAACGCGCCGACAGACAACAACGCCCCCACGCAAGCCGACCGCGTCGTCGACTGGCTGACCAACGGCACGCGCGATGAGCGCTTCGTCGACAATATCTTCGCCCAGATGTGCATCCGCCTCCAGCAGGCGGGCATCCCGCTCAAGCGGTCGACGCTTCACATCCTGATCCATCACCCGCAATGGCTGGGGGCCCGGATGATGTGGTCCGACGGGATGCGGGAGGCGGAGATTGCATTGGTCGACTATGACGTGCGCGAGCGGTCGGAATATATCGGCAGCGCCGCCAACGAAATCCATGACGGCGCCGCCGAGGTGCGCGAGCGGCTCGAGCAGGATTCCTCGCTCGGCCGCAAGCACGCCCTCTATGACGAGATGCGGGCACGAGGCCTGACCGACTATGTGGCCTGGCCGCTCTACCACACACTCGGGAAGCGCCATCTCGTCACCTTCGCCACCGATCGTCCCGGCGGGTTCGACGATGCGCACATCGCGGGCCTGAAGAAGCTGCTGCCGGTGCTAGCGCTGGTCAGCGAGATCCGCGTCAAGAACCGGCTGGCGCGCACGCTGCTCGAGACCTATGTCGGCTCCCATGCCGGCGAACTGATCCTGGCCGGTGCCACCAGGCGCGGCACCGGCACGACGGTCCGCGCCGCGATCATGATCTGCGATCTCAGGGATTTCACAAAAATCTCCGACAACTGGCCGCGCGATGACGTCATCGATCTGCTCAACGACTATTTCGATGCGATGTCCGAACCGATCGCGCGACATGGCGGCGAGATCCTCAAATTCATCGGCGATGGCCTGCTCGCCATCTTCCCGCTCAGTCAGCCCGATGCCTGCGCCAACCTGCTGCATGCCGTGACCGAAGCCCGCAAGGCCATGGCCGCGCTGAACGAGCGCAACAACGGGACCGGCCGCGCGCCGCTGAATTACGGCATCGGCGTCCATGTCGGCGACGTCATGTACGGCAATATCGGCTCGACCAGCCGGCTCGACTTCACCGTCATCGGCCCCGCCGTCAACATGGCTTCCCGCCTGGAGGCTCTGACCAAGCAGCTGGGACGAACGGTGCTGCTGTCGCGCGCCTTCGCCGAGCTGGTGGAGCGGGAGTTCGAGCTGGAGCACGTCGGCCAACACGAGGTGCGCGGCTTCAGCGACCCCATCGAACTGTTTGCGTATCAGGGGTAACGGCGCGCGGAAGACCGGCGACGTCGTCGTCATAGATCTCCATGTCGTTTCGGGGGCGGGCTGGCCTGAATGGTCGCGCCCGCAACGGCCGTGATCGCGATTGCGCCTGCCTGGTCGTTGCGTTTCCGAGATCGAACGAAAATTCGGCCCCCGCGATCTCGCGCGTTCTGGCCTGGCGCATCGGTTGCGCAAACGGGACGTTTGGCCGCCCTCATGCGCGGGGCCGCTCGTCGTGCGGATGGGCAATCGAGAGCGCCTTGTTGAAAGAGATTCCCGCGCAAGACCCGTAGGCTGGTTTCGTTGGCGGCCCAGACCACGAATGCCGCCCGCTTCATCGGAACCGCGCGAGGGCGCTATGACGCTTCAGATGTCACGACGAGGCAAGCAATATATCGAAACCGCGCAGAGCCTGCTGCGCGCGGCGCGGAGCATGACGGACGAGGTGGTTGCGGCGCGGTTGAAGATGCTGGCTGAGGACTATCAGCGGCGCGCCGAAAAGGCTTCGAGCGTCGATGCGGCGAGGGCGTTGGCGCGCTCGGCCGCCAGAGCCGAATACGACTGGTCGAAGGAGCTGGCATGATCAGGATCATTGCCGTGCTCTGTCGTCTCTCCTCTCCGACGGACTGTCATGAACAGATCGTCACGACTTCGGACTTCGCCGACGTGACGATGCAGTCCTGCCTGATGGGCGCGCCGCAGCTCGCCGAATGGATGACGCAGCATCCGGCCGAACGTCTGGCCGCATGGCGCTGCACGATCGGCAGGCAGGGCGGCGGCAGAGGAGCCTAGGATGCGGGCTTAGATCCCTGAGGGCGGAGTGGCGGGAGTCTTGTTGCCAACGTTGGATTGTAGGGCTACGTTTTGCCGAAGGTCCGCCCAAACGGTCTTTGGCCGCTCGTTCATGCCAAAATTCCTTCGCATCGGAGTCCATCAGTCCAACGTTTCCGGATACACGTCGAAGGCGTGGTGTGTCAGGCGCGTCGGCTCGGCAGTCTTCCTGAAGTGGGGCGCCGTCGAGGTGCAGGGCGCCGGCGACGGGCGCAAAGTCTACTGGTCGCGATCGCCGCAGCAGAAGACCGTTCGTTGTGGCACGGCGCAACGTGCCATTGATTACGCAACGGCGGCGATCGCGCGGCGGCGCAACCATCGCTACGAGCCGCTGACCGGACCCATCGCGCTCCGGCGCCGATCCACGATGCGTAGCACCGAACTCAAGCAGGCGCTCGCCACCATCCTGATCGTCGATATCGTCGGCTCCACCGCGAAGGCTGCCAAGCTCGGCGATGCGCGCTGGACCAAGGTGATGGGCCATTATTACGCTGCCGTCCGCAAGGAGCTGAAGAGCTCGCGCGGCAAGGAAGTCGTGACCACCGGCGACGGCGTTTTGGCGACGTTCAAGAAGCCCGCCGCCGGCATCAATTGCGCGACCGCGATCCAGAAGGCCGTGCGCACGCTCGGGCTCGAGATCAGGGTGGGCTTGCACGCCGGCGAATACACGATCAGCGGCGGCGAAATGGTCGGTCTCGCCTTCCACATCGGCACCCGCGTCGCCGCGAAGGCGCGGGCGGGGGAGGTTTTGGTGTCGAGTGCGGTCAAGGAGCTGGTTTCGCAGCCCGAGATCCGGTTCAGGGATCACGGCGTGCATCAGCTGAAGGGCGTGCCGGAGCGGTGGAGGCTGTGGCGGGTGGAGGGGTGAGTTCTCAAACGGGTTCGGCAAGCCCCGTCGGCTAAGCGGGCCGCAGAGGCAGCGACGTCATCGCTTCCAGTTGCGCTGTTCGCGTTGCTAACCCAGCGAGCAAGCTCTTGTGCAGCCGATCCTCGGGTTCGAAATTTCGTGCGAGCCTTCGGACGGTCTCGACAAATCGCAAGCGATAAGTCGCCGCCCTGTCGACATCTCCGTACCTCGCGAAGATCTCGGCGGCCGTGCCGTACACCCGCCACGAAGCAATCGGGAAATCGGCGTCGTCAACGATCTCCAGCGCGCGGGAGAGGTGCGGTAGAGCGTTCCCCGAATCGCCGAGGCCAAATGCGATGCGCGCGAGCAGCTCGTGGGCCTTGGCCAGGTGATTGAGATCGGGCGCCGATGCGACATAGTCGTGCAGCTGGCGTGCCCATCTCCGAGCCTGGGTAAAGTCGCCGATCAGCAGACAATATTCGCCGAGACAATGATACACCTGCGTTGCGGCGGTAAATTCGATGTCGATGCCTTCTTCACGCCTGCGGCGCTCAATATCATCGAATTGCTTGCGAGCTCCCAACGGATCATTCAGACCGACAAACGCCTTCGCAAGCACGGCCCGCTTGTGGAAATATGTGGACTGATCGCCCACCAGCAGACTATCGTCGACGCTTTCACAGAGCTCCCGGGCTCCCTCGAAATCCATCGCTTCGACATGCAACCACGCAAGCGTCAGCCGGCACAATGCGCTGCTGGGATCGTTCGCGTTCCTGACAGCCAGTTCGAGGCCGGCCGTGATTTCGCGCTGTAATTCGCGCCACTCGCCGAGATGAATGAGCGCGATCGACTCAAGGACATTGAACAGGACGAACGTGTAAACGTCGCCAACCATGCGCGCCAGCCGCTTTCCTTCCGTGCCGGCGCGGCGGCACTGCTGGTACCGCGATCTCCAGCAGTCAACGATCCCCGATATTCCATGACGCCGGATGAGGATGCCATAATTGGTCGCGCTGGCGCTCAATTCGATCGCCCTGTCGCAGAGCGTGGCGTCCTGATCCCGCCAGCCGTTGAGGAACAGGTTGATGCTCGCGCTGCTGCCCTGGGCCAGAGCCTTGAATGTGTCGTCCGCAAGCGCCTGGCTCCGTGACAATACATCATCGGCTGCCTCGAGACAGGCGTGGCGATCGACCCGCAGCCATAAAGAGCTCACGGCCATGAGACCGTTGAGCTGCTGCTTGATTTCACCCACCTGTTCGGCGCACGCAATCACATCCTGGAGATCACGGATCGAGCCGACGAGGTCGCCTCCCGAACGGAGAGCCAAGCTTCGTTGCCGCAGAAGCGCGATGCGGGTTGAGAGTTTGTCGGCAGCATCGAAGCGGTCGAGTATGCCAAGCGCGCGGGTGAGATAGCTCGCGGCCTCGGCATGGCCGAGGCGCTTCATCGAGCTCTGTGCCGCTTCTCCGAGATAGCGCAACGCGCTCGGGAAGTCGCGACCCTGCTCGAAATGAAGGGCAAGCTCTGGCGCTATTTCGCCGGTGCGGCCCGCATAGGCCTCCTCCAGCCTTTTGCCCAAGCGCTTGTGTGTCTGCGCGCGATGTCCGGGCGGTAGATTCTGATAAATGATGTTCTGATAGAGAATGTGACGGAAGGCGTAAGTACCCGAATAAGTTCCATCGGGCCATTCGGCAACACCTGAACGAACAAGGATATGATCCTTCCGCATCAACGCTTCGATGTCCCGTTCAACATCGATGGCATCATCGGAGAGGCCGGCTGCAACGAGAGCTGCAGAAAATTCTTCGCCGGCAACGCTGGCGACATCGAGCAGGCGCCGTTCGTTGTCAGTAAGGCGTTCGAGTTCATGGCCGATCATCTTCAAGAGGCTGTCTGGAATGCCGTCTCGAGCAAACGCGTCTTGCGAAGACAGGCGCCATCTGCCGTCCACCTCGACGATCCATTCCTGGTCGATCAGATGCTTGAGCAGTGACGCAACGAACAGCGGGTGCCCCAACGTTCGCTCGAATACCGGCTTTGATAGGGTCGAGGCCAATTCGGCGTCATGGAAGCGCAATGCGAGATAGTGTCCGACCTCCTGGGGCGACAATCGATCGAGGAGCAATTCGCTGCAGCACCCATGAATCTGGAGATCCTGGTGCAGGCGACGGATCGGATGCCCGCCGATGACGCTGTCGGCCGGCCGATAAGAGCAGAGGACCAGCACGTGTGCCTCACCGTTCCCGCGCGCGAAACGAGACAGCACGTCGAGTGTCGCGAAGTCGCTCCAATGCAAGTCTTCGAGAACAATCACCCAGGGGCGGCCGGCGCTCAGCGCTTCGAGGAGATCGCAAAACTCGCGCAGCATCCGCTCACGCGTCGCGCCGAACACTTCATTCTGAAAAGCCGCGCGTTCCGATGCGTCGATCGCGCCTGGCAATTGCAGCAGCCAGGTGGGCGCGTGGGTGCGAACAGCCGAAATCAGCTCGGGACCGTTCGTTCGATACCTGTTCACCAGGGCATCGATGAGCGGCAGAAACACCTCATCTGTTCCGAACCGTTCGGTACAGCGCCCATAAAGCAGATCGAAGCCCTGTTCCGTCAGCCGCTCGATGGCTTTGGCGATGAACGCCGTCTTGCCAATTCCGGCTTCGCCCGTGACAAAAGCCATCTGCCGTTTGCCGGACAATACGTGCCGGGCCATCTGGTCGATCATCCCGAGGGGGGCAGTCCGGCCGACCACCAGGGCGGAGGTTTCGAGCTTCAGAGGTGCGACTGCGCTCTCGGCCTCCCTCGGTGCTTCGCGCACCGTGCCGACAAAGCGGACGCCTTTGCGCGGTAAAGTCTTGATCAGCCGTTGCGCCTCGCCGGAATCGCCTATTCCCGTACGAGCGGCGTTGATGCGGGTGGTAAGCGCTGAGTCCGAGACGATGCGCCCGCCCCAAATTGCACTGATCAGATCGTCCTTGGTCACCACCCGGGCACGGTGGCGGATCAGATATTCGAGGAGGTCGAAAACCTGAGGCTGCAACGGAATCGCACGTCCGTCGCGGCGCAATTCCCGCTGGTCGGTGTCGAGAACAAATTCGTCAAATAGATACAGCAAAACAATGCCTTCGGAGGTGCGCGCGAGGCGGATATTCAACCGGTACACGGGGTCGAAATCAAGCACACCCTGCAAAATCAAGGAAACGATAAGAACAAATTAAGCTCGCCTTAAAGCGCGGCGCGGCGTCCCGTTCGATACTTCCAGCCGTATCCAGCCACTCACACAAGGTGTTCGTGTCATGCGCTTGGAAAAAAGGGCGCCGCGTCTCACTCGCGTGTTCTATGGAGCGTTGCTTCACAAGATGTGTCAGTCGATCAGCGCACCCTCCGTACCACTATTCAACAGCAGAGCTTCAACCAGAAGCGATGCGCCATTTTTAGCGAATTCGTTTGTCGCCTCTACGAGTTCTTCTCGAAAAGAAGACCGGTTTGGGCGTCTCCTTCGGACGCTCCACCATTCGCGACGGCTGCAGGCAGAACGCACCCTTCGACACTATCATCGTCTGATCGACAATACGTGGCACCAGTTTGCCTCTCGGTCAGATATTGGCGGAGGTGACAATGTCGGCCAGTGAAGAGTCGTTCGAACGCAAGCTTCTGATTTCGGCACCGAGCGAGAATGCGCTGCTTGCAACGATCGCCATCTGCTTTGTCATTTTGCACGTCCTTGCAGCCACGATGTTGACGTCGACTCGCCAGAGCGATGCCGGAGCAGCGCCCGAGCCGCCCGGACTGTCGTCGGAGGACTAATCGCAAGGTCGCCACTCCAGGATGAAAGATTAGCTCATGGGCGACCTTGCGTCGTTTTGCCTGCTCAGTATCGCAGTGTTTTGCGGCGCGTTCGTCTCGGGCCTCGCGGGCTTTGCTTTTTCGGCGGTGGCCGGCGCTATTCTCCTTCACGTTCTCCCGCCACTGGAGGCGGTCCCGCTGATGATGGCCTGCAGCATCACCGTGCAGGCCACGGGTCTTTGGGCCTTGAGAAAGAGCATCCGCTGGAAACAGAGCTCGGTACTCGTCGTTGGCGGATTGCTTGGCGTTCCGATCGCCGTGTGGTTGCTGCAAGCCGCTGACGCACGAATCTTCAGGGAAAGCTTTGGTCTCGCGGTCGCTTGCTATGCGGCCTACACGTTATTCCGGCCGGTGCTTTCTCATCGCTTGCAGATGAATGCGGGACGCAATGCATTAATCGGCTTCGGCGGAGGCTTTATCGGCGGGTTGACGGCAATGCCGGGTGCAATACCGACCATATGGTGTGACATCCACGGGGTGCCAAAAACCGAGCAGCGCGGAATGGTTCAACCCTTCATCGCCGCCATGCAGATATTCGCCCTTGTTCTTATGCTGATCCGAAAAGATCTGTCGACAAAGGTCCTGGTTGACTTCGCAGTCAGCATCCCGGCGCTCCTCGCAGGAACGGCGCTCGGTATTTATGTCTTTCGCTGCGTCAATGACGCGCTGTTCCGGCGGATTATTCTCAGCATCTTGCTGGTTTCGGGCCTGTTGCTGGTATTTTAGTTCCGACGCCGCGCCTCCGGTTGCAACGGCGGCCATTGGAGCACGCGCACGCGCTGATCCCTGAAGGAAGCCGGTGCCGTCGACTTCTTCAACGCGATCTATGGAACCATGGATACGACCCGTGCCTTGGCCGAGGAGAATATGCCCGGCAGGGGCTCGCGTCTCGTACCCAAGCCGGCGGGGCATTTCGCCCTGAAGTGGGTGCGAAAACGCTTGACAGTCGACGAAATACTTAACATGTTAAGTATATCCACCGGTGCCCAGGATTGATGCGTCGGAAGGGCGATGCCATTCGTCTCTGGAATCGCGAAAACAGGTGGAGGGTCGCTGCCCGCGTGCGGCGCTGCAAAAGGGAGTGAACCGTCATGTCCAAGCTGCAGGAAAATATCGCCAAGGCCGAGCGCCACCTCGCCCGCTTCAGAGAGACGGGCGTGCTCAACCGTATCGGCGGTGAAGACGTCCCGGCTGCAGACAATGCGACTTTTGAAACGATCTCTCCGGTCGACCTGAAGCCGCTCGCCAAGGTATCGCATGGCAAGGCCGCGGACATCGATCGCACCGCGAGGGCGGCGCAGGCGGCCTTTCCGCAATGGGCCGAAACATCCGGCGATGCGCGAAAGGAGCTGTTGCACAAGGTCGCTGACGCTATCGTCGCCCGCGCTGAAGAGATTGCGTTCGTCGAGTGCATGGATACGGGACAGTCGCTGAAGTTCATGGCCAAGGCCGCGCTGCGGGGAGCCGAGAATTTCCGCTTCTTCGCCGACCGCGCGCCCGAGGCGCGCGACGGCAAGTCACTTCGCACCGCCGGTCAGGTGAACATGACCACCCGCGTGCCGATCGGCCCGGTGGGCATCATCACGCCCTGGAATACGCCCTTCATGCTGTCGACGTGGAAGATCGCGCCGGCGCTCGCGGCGGGCTGCACCATCGTTCACAAGCCCGCCGAATTCTCGCCGTTGACTGCACGTCTGCTGATCGAGATTGCGGAGGAGGCCGGGCTGCCCAAGGGCGTCTGGAATCTCGTCAACGGTCTTGGCGAGGACGCCGGCAAGGCGCTGACCGAGCACCCGCTCATCAAGGCGATCGGCTTCGTTGGCGAAAGCCGCACCGGATCGATGATCATGAAACAGGGCGCCGATACGCTGAAGCGTGTTCATTTCGAACTGGGCGGTAAGAATCCGGTGATCGTATTCGCGGATGCCGACCTCGAGCGCGCCGCGGATGCGGCGGTGTTCATGATCTACTCTCTCAACGGCGAACGCTGCACCTCGTCCTCGCGTCTTCTCGTCGAGGCGAGCATCTATGATAAATTCACGGCGATGGTTGCAGAGAAGGCCAGCCGGATCAAAGTGGGGCATCCGCTCGATCCCGAGACCGTCATCGGTCCGTTGATCCATCCGGTTCACGAGAAGAAGGTGCTCGAATACGTCGAGATTGGTAGAACGGAGGGCGCCAAGATTGCGACCGGCGGCCGCAAGATCGACGGTCCCGGCGGCGGTTGCTACGTTGCGCCGACGCTCTTTACCGGCGCCAACAACCAAATGCGCATCGCGCAGGAAGAGATCTTCGGGCCGGTGCTGACGGCGATCCCGTTCAGGGACGAGGCCGATGCCCTCGCGCTCGCCAACGACGTCCAGTATGGCCTCACAGGCTACCTCTGGACTGCCGACGTCACCCGTGCCTTCCGTTTCACCGACCGGCTGCAAGCCGGCATGATCTGGGTCAATTCGGAGAATGTTCGTCACCTGCCGACGCCTTTTGGCGGTGTGAAGAGCTCGGGCATCGGACGCGACGGAGGAGATTGGTCGTTCGATTTCTATATGGAGACAAAGAACGTCGCGTTTGCCACCACCGCGCACAATATCCAAAAATTGGGCGGCTAAGCGGTCCGCAGCAGACCAACGGAGGAAATCATGGCATTGCCCAAGCCCAACCTTTATCCACCATTCAACATCGTGCGTCTCAGTCATGTCGAACTCGGCGTGAGCGATCTTGCGAGGTCACGGGCCTTCTATGTCGACACGCTTGGTTTGCAGGTGACGGACGAGAGCTCCGATGAGATCTATCTTCGCGCGATGGAAGAGCGCGGCCATCACTGCATCGTGCTGCGGAAGTCCGAAAAGATCGAAGCCCGTGACCTCGGCTTCAAGGTGTTCAGCGAGGAAGATCTCGACAAGGCCGCCAGCTTCTTCAGCAGCAGGGATCTGCCGGTTGAGTGGGTCGAGCGTCCCTATCAATCCCGCACGTTCCGCACCCGCGATCCCCACGGCATTCCCCTCGAGTTCTATTCCAAGATGGACCGGCTGCCGCCGATTCATCAGAAATACGCGCTCTACAAGGGCGTGAAGCCGCTCCGCATCGATCACTTCAATTGCTTCTCGCCGAACGTCGATGAATCCGTTGCCTTCTACAACGAGATCGGCTTTCGCGTGACGGAGTACACGGCGGATGAGGAGACTGGGCGGCTGTGGGCTGCCTGGACTCACCGCAAGGGCGGCGTTCACGATCTGGCCTTCACCAATGGCCACGGCCCGCGCCTGCACCACACCGCATTCTGGGTGCCGACCCCGCTCAACATCATCGATCTTCTCGACCTCATGGCCACCACCGGATGGGTGTCCAACATCGAACGCGGTCCCGGCCGGCATGGCATCTCGAATGCCTTCTTCCTCTATGTCCTTGATCCGGACGGTCATCGGATCGAGATCTACTGCTCGGATTACCAGACGGTCGATCCCGATCTCGAGCCGATCAAGTGGGACCTGAAGGATCCGCAACGTCAGACGCTTTGGGGAGCGCCCGCGCCGAAATCCTGGTTCGAGCATGGCAGCCTCTTTGCCGGAGCTGAACCGCGCGACGCCGATCTGGCCGCCCAGCCGATCATCGCCCCGTGACCGGGCATTCGCATATCGCCTGAAACGAGGGAAAGGCACCACATGTCTCGTCCGAGGTTCGTCAGCTTCACCCGCAACGGCACACCCGGCTATGGTCTCCTGGGCGATCAGGGCGTCGTCGACCTGTCCGGCCGCCATGGCAAGCGTTGGCGTACGTTGCGTGAGGTGATCGAAGCCGGCGCGCTGGTGTCCCTGGCCGAGGAGAGCGCCGGGTTGCCGGCGGATTTTCCGGTCACTGATATCCGCTACGAGATTCCGATTCCGGCACCGGAAAAAATCATCTGCGTCGGCGTGAACTTCCCGGACCGAAACGAGGAATACAAGGACGGGCAGGCGGCCCCCTCAAATCCCTCGCTCTTCATCCGTTTTCCGCGCTCGTTCACGGGCCATGAACAGGCTCTGCTGCGTCCCCCGGAGAGCCCGCAGCTCGACTATGAAGGCGAAATCGTCATCGTGATCGGCAAGGGCGGTCGCCGGATTCCACAGAGCGCAGCGCTCGACCATATCGCCGCAATATCGCTGTGCAACGAAGGCACGATCCGCGATTGGGTGCGGCACGCCAAATTCAACGTGACGCAGGGGAAAAACTTCGATCGCACCGGTTCGATGGGACCCTGGCTCATCCCCTATACCGATGAGAGCCAGCTTGCCGACGTCAAGCTGGAAACCCGGGTCAACGGCGAGGTCCGCCAGCAGGACCGCACGAGCCGCATGATCTTCTCCTTCCGCAAGATCATCAACTATATCTCGACGTTCACGACGCTGGTTCCTGGCGATATCATCGTGACCGGTACGCCGACGGGTGCCGGCGCGCGCTTCGAGCCACCGATCTGGCTGAAGCCCGGCGACGTCGTCGAGGTGGAAGCAGAGGGCATCGGTATCCTCCGCAACACGATCGCAGATGAGGCATGATCCTTGTCGACTGCCAAGGTCGGGCAGTGGACTTTGGATTGCTCAAGCCGCTGATGCGGCATGCACGCGAATCCGACCGTCGTCATCCACGACGATCGGAATGGCATCGAGGGCGCAATCCAGGCCCAGTCCCTCGACGCCGGTGCCATCCTGAACGCGAAATCCGGCACTGTGGTTGGTGCACCGAAGAACCGTGCCGTCCGCGCTCAGCACGTTCTCGCCGCGATGATCGAGGGGCAGGTACTGATGCGGACATGCATTGACATAGGCTGCGAGAGTGCCCGCCGACCTGACGATCAGGATCGGAAAATCTGCGGGACCGAACTTGATGGACTTGAGGCTCCCTTCGCCAACGTCATGGGCGTCGCACAGGATGGTTCCTTCGGCCGGCGCGCCGCGATAGTTCTTCCATGCGTCAGGTATGGCTGCCTCCATCAGGATGCCTTGAGCACGCCGCGCTGAATCTGATCGGCCTCGATACTCTCAAACAGGGCCTTGAAGTTGCCCTCGCCAAAACCGTCATCTCCCTTCCTCTGGATGAACTCGAAGAAGATCGGGCCGATCACGGTCTTGGAGAAGATCTGAAGCAGGATGCGGGTCAGACCGCCATTGACGACACCTTCGCCGTCGATAAGGATTCCGTGCTTGCGCATGCGATCGAGCGGCTCGGTGTGGCCCTTCACGCGGTCAAACGACTTGTCGTAGTAGATCGAGGGCGGCCCCGGCATGAATTCGAGCCCGCGACCGGCGATGGCGTCGGTCGCCGCATAGATGTCGTCGGTGCCGACGGCGATGTGCTGAATGCCTTCGCCCTTGTACTGGCGCAGATATTCCTCGATCTGGCTCTTGTCGTCGGCGCTTTCGTTGATCGGGATCCGAATCTTGCCGCAGGGGGACGTCAGAGCGCGCGAGGTCAGGCCAGTCAGCTTGCCGGAAATGTCGAAGTAGCGGATCTCGCGGAAATTGAACGTCTGGCTGTAGAACTTGTACCAGGTGTCCATGTTGCCGCGCATGACGTTGTGCGTGAGGTGATCGAGATAATAGAACCCGACGCCTTTCGGGGTTGGATCGACTTCGCCGGTCCAGTCATATTCGGCTGAATAAGGGGAGCCCTTGGCGCCATAGGTCTCGACCAGGTACAGCAGGGATCCGCCGATCCCGACAACGGCGGGCACGTCGAGTGACTTGTCGCTGCCGGTGTATTCCGTTCCGCCGAGTTCGAGGACGCGCTTTAGGGCGTGTTTGGCATCGACGACGCGCCAGGCCATCGCCGGCGCGCAAGGTCCATGTTCGGCGACAAAGCGGGCGGCATGGGAGTTCGGCTCGCGGTTCAGGACGCAATTGATCTTTCCCTGGCGCCAAACGGAGATGTCCTTGGTCTTGTGCCGGGCAACCTCGGTGTAGCCCATTTGCTCGAAGAGCTTTGCGAGCTTCTGCGGCTCCGGATGGGCGAACTCGACAAACTCGAATCCGTCGGTGCCGGCCGGATTGGCCGTCGAAATCGTGGCGGGTGGGGCATCGTGAGGGAAGGGGCCCATATCGCGCTCCTGGAATGGTATTTGATTTAGATCAAAATACCGCGGCTCCGTTGCACGATCTTCGCATAATATGCTCGACAAAATCAGATTATGCGTGAAACATGCGCACATCCCAATTATCGTGCAAGGATCGCGCATGGACCAATTTGACGTGAAATTGCTGCAAGCGCTCCAGTCAGATGGACGCTTGTCGAATTTTGAACTGGCCGATGTTGTCGGCTTGTCGGCATCTCAATGTTCGCGCCGTCGCGCGGCGCTCGAAAATGCCGGCACGATCGCAAGCTACCATGCTCATCTCGATCGCGAATCGCTCGGGCTCGGCATCGTCGTCTTCGTACAGGTGACGCTCGCAACGCACTCGCCGGACAATTCGAGACGCTTCCTCAAGCTCATCGAGAGCCTGGAGGAAGTGCAGGAGGCGTATGCGCTCACGGGCGAAGCCGACTACCTTATCAAGGCCACGATCACCGACCTGAGGGCACTGTCACGCCTGCTGAATGACGTATTCCTACCGCACGACAGCGTTGCGCACGTGCGCTCGTCCATCGTTCTCAATCGGTTGAAGCAAACTTCCCAATTGCCGCTCGGGCATCTGATGCCTGCTGATAAGAGCAAGGCTCATCCTGCGGGCCGTTCGCGATCCCGAGGCAACGCTCATCCACAATCCAAACAATCCAGAAAGGCTTGAGTTGGTAAACCGGTCCACGCCTAGGTACAGGTTTCGCCGCGAGCGCTGAGCAGCGATGCCGTCAATCCTCAGCGCTGCCCATCGTGCACCGAGATATCCGATGCGGCGAGCCCGCCGATCCGCGCATGCGGCCTGCCGCCGGTCGCCATCACCAGGCCGAAAGCAATCTCGTCACGTCTCGGTGCATCCCAGAGCGTCATCTCTGCCGTCCCGAAATGACTGCGCACATAACACGCATGGATGTGCCCAAGCGGGACCATCAGGCGCGTGCCGGGACCGCCGATCGTCTTTGCCGCCGGAACGATCGCCTTGGGTTGCCCGAGCACTTCGCGCATGCCCTGGCCGCCGGCTTCGTGCCAGACGGCGCCGTGCTCGAGCTCGCCGTCCTCGCCGATGATGATGCCCTTGCCATAGGCTTCGATGTGCGGCGCGCCGCCAAGTTGCGCGATCAGCGCGCTCGCGAGTTCGCGTCCGAGCTCACGCAACGACGCTTGAAACGGCATCAGGTTCGGCTCGTAGCGGCCCGCGAAGGGATTGGCGACGACCGCAACGGCCGTCCCGACCAGGAGCGGCTTTTCCAGCCGCGGACCGCGCTCGTGCCAGACCGTCTCGACACTGAGCGCGGTCTTGCGAATGTCATAGGACGGCATGCGAACCTATGCCTCGTCCACGACCGGATTACTGAGCACGCCGATGTTCTCGATCTCGACCTCGACCACGTCGCCGGGCTTGAGGAAGATCGGCGGCTTGCGGGTGAAGCCGACGCCGGCCGGCGTGCCGGTGGCGATCACGTCGCCGGGGACGAGGTCGAAAATGGTCGAGCAATATTCGATCAGCCGCGGGATCGAGAAGATCAGCATCGAAGTGTCCGAGGACTGCACCGTCGCGCCGTTGACGCGCGTCTCGAGCTTCAGCTTGGTGGGATCGCCGATCTCGTCCGGCGTGACCAGCCACGGTCCGAACGGACCCGTGCCGACGAAGTTCTTGCCCGAGGCGATCTGCTGCGCATGACGCTGCCAGTCGCGCACGCTGACATCGTTGTAGATCGAGTAGCCGGCGACATGATTCCAGGCGTCGGCCTGGCTGATGTGACGGCCGCCCTTGCCGATGACGACGGCGAGCTCGCCCTCCCAGTCGAAATTGTCGGAGACCTTCGGCCGGATCACAGGTGCGTTGTGGCCGACCTGGGAGCGCCAGACCCGCAGGAAGATCGGCGGGAATTCCGTGATCTCGCGCTTCATGCCGAAGGCGACCGCTTCATTGTGGTGGTCGAGATAGTTGCGCACGGCGCAGACGATCTTCTCCGGGCGCGGAATGACGGGCAGATATTTGATGGCGCTCAGCGCCATCGTCGGCTTGTGCTGGGCGACGATGGCATCGCGTCGCGCGTAGTCGCCGCTGCCGATGAAGTCCGCCAGCGTCGGATACTGAGGCAGGGCGCGGCCCAGATCCACGACCCCGTTTTCGACAACGGCGCCCCAGCTTTCCCGATTTCCATCCAAGAACGACAGCAGCTTCATGATTACGACCCGCGAGTTGGCATTTTTCGATGATCTCTAGTATTTTCGAAAATTATGCGAGACGCAAGCCCACCGCGCCTGAAAAAGCCGCGCCATCTATTCGGCGTCGAGCAGGTGCCCGGCGTATTTCGCGACATTGTCCGCGGTGGTGCGGATATGGGTCTCGATCAGTTGCACGGCGAGATCGGCATTGCGCGATATGGCCGCCTGCATGATCGCCTGGTGCTCGCCGGCCTTGTCGCGCGGGCGCGGCCGGAAATTGGCCGACAGATGCCGGTAACGCTCGGCGCGATCGAACAGCTCGGCGCGGATCGCCAGCAGGGTCGCAGAGCCGCAGGCGGAGACCAGCGCCTGATGGAATTGCCGGTGCGCGATCTTCCATTCGGGATCGCGCAGCGGATGCTCGGGATCGCGCTGCTCGATGCGCTTCAGCCTGTGCAGTGTCGAGATGACGGCAATTTCCCAGTCGTCGTCGCCTCGTTCGATCGCGCGGCGGATCAATTCCACCTCGATCAGCACCCGGGCGTCGGTGACCTCCACCAGATCCTGGCGGCTGACCGGCGCCGCGCGAAAGCCACGCTGCTCCTGCGCGTCGACCAGGCCCTCGGCGGCAAGGGCGGTCAGCGCCTCGCGCAAAGTGGTGAAGCTCGCGCCGAAGCGCTCGCGCAACACGTCGAAGCGCAGCGGCGCGCCCGGCGCCAGACCGCAGGTCACGATCTCCTCGCGCAGCCGATGGGTGATATCGGCAGCGATCGTCTTGCCGAATTCCTTGCGGGGGCGAATGGCGCTGTCAGGCATGGTCCTGCCCATGAATGGATGGCCCAAGATGCCGCGCCAAGGACCATCTTGCAATAATTTTCGTAACCGCTAGTATTTTCGAAAATCAAGATCCGAGGAGGGGGAATGCACTCATGAGAGCGGTTCTGGTACGACAGCCGGGCGGGCCGGATGCACTCGAACTGGTCGAGGCGCCGGTGCCAGCGCCCGGTGCCGGACAGGTTCAAATCCGTGCCGAGGCGTTCGGGGTCGGGCAACCCGACGTGCTGATCCGCCGCGGTGTCTACAAATGGATGCCGCCGCTGCCGGCCAATCCCGGCAATGATGTTGCTGGTCGTATTGCCGCGCTCGGGTCCGGCGTTGAAGGCTTGCAGGTCGGCCAGAAGGTCCTGCTGAGCGCGCGTGACCTGTCGCAGCGCGGTGGCTGTTACGCCGAATACGTCGTCGCACCGGCAGACGCCGTTCATGCACTTCCCGACAATGTCGATCTGCAAGCAGCGGTGTGCCTGTCGAACTACCAGGTCGCCTACGCGCTGCTGCACGAGTGCCGGCATCCGCGCGCGCCAAAAAGTGTGCTGGTGATCGGCGCGGCCGGCGGCGTCGGTACTGCGCTGGTGCAGCTGGCCAAGCTGGCACAGATGACCGTGATCGGCACGGTCTCCACCGAGGAGAAGGCCGCCTTTGCGCGAAGCAACGGTGCCGACCACGTCATCTTCTACCGTAGCGAAGATGTCGTGGCACGGGCCCGCGAGCTGAGCAATGGCGACGGCGTCGGCCTCGTTCTCGACCACGTCTGCGGACCCGAGTTCACCTCCTATCTTGGCGCGCTCGGCAAATGGGGCACGCTACTGTCATACAACGCCTTCGCCGGGTTGCCGGAAGAGAATCTAATGGCGGCGATGCGCAATCATCTCGACATCTGCCCGGCCGTGCGTTGCTTCTCCTTCCACATCTATGACCATGATCGCGAAGGGCGTCGTGCCCTGATGCGCAATGTGATCGAGGCCCTGAGCCGCAACGCGATCAAGCCGGCGATCTCGGCGACACTGAAGCTCGACCAGGTCAGGCAAGCTCACACACTGCTCGAGCAGGGCTCCGCGCTCGGCAAGATCATCATGACGCCATGAGAGAGTGAACCAACACAATGACGATCCAAGCGCCCATTGCTCGATTCACACGGCTGAGACACGCCACTTTCGCCTCGCCGGATTGCGAGCGACTGCTCGACTATTACCGCGAAGTGATTGGCCTCGGCCTGGTCGGTCGCGATGGACATCGCATTTTTCTCGCCAGCGATTCCGAGCAGCTTTCGCTCGTGATCGAGCCCGGCGAGGCGGCGCTGAAGAGCATCGCTTTCGAGATTTCTCCGAATGTCGAGATCGAGTCGCTGAGCGCCGCCCTGAAACGCGCGGATTTGCGTCCCGAACTGCGGAGTGATCCTCTGCCCGGCGTCTCCAGGCTGCTGTCGTTCATCGATCCCGAGGGAACGCAGTTCGAATTGATCCAGGGCTGGACGCCGACGCCGGCGCAGGAGCGGATCGGTGCGCTCGCCGTCACCAAGCTCGGCCATGTCGCGCTTCGCACGCCCGATCCGCTTGCGGCCTCGGAGTTCTATGCGAACGTCATGGGTTTCCGAGTCTCCGACTGGGTCGAGGACCGCTTCGTCTTCATGCGCAGCGGCTACGAACATCACACGCTGAACTTCGCCCGTGCTCCCGTGCGCAGCCTGCATCATCTTGCATTCGAACTGCGCGGCCCTTCCCACATGCAGCAGGCCTGCGATCATCTCGCCCGCCACAAGCTCCCCATCCTTTGGGGACCGGTCCGTCACGGTCCCGGCCACAACACAGCCGTCTATCACCGCAATCCCGATGGTCATCTGGTCGAGCTGTTCCACGATCTCGACCGCATGATCGATGAGGAGCTCGGCTATTTCGATCCGCGTCCCTGGCATCGCGATCGTCCGCAGCACCCGAAAGTCTGGGTCGGACTGCCGCGCGACGTCTGGGGTCTGCCGCCATCACCGGAATGCGTCGAGTTCGCCCGCTAGAGCATAATCAACAGTCAAAGGGAGGATGCATCCATGCGATGGATGAAGCGACTTGCTGCGACCGGATTTCTGCTTGGCAGCTTTGTGGCGGCCGGCCCGGCCCAGTCGGCGGACAACTATCCGTCGCGCCCGATACGCTTGATTCACGGCTTTGCCGCCGGCGGTGCGGCCGATACGCTGTCACGCATCATCGCCGACGGGCTGTCCAAGAAGCTCGGGCAGCCGATCGTCGTCGAGGCCAAGCCCGGCGCCGGCGGCAACATTGCGGCGGACGCGATCGCCAAGGCCGAGCCCGACGGCTACACGATCGGACTCGTCACGGGCGCCCACGCCATATCGGCCGCGACCTACAAGAGTCTGAGCTACCAGCCGGCCGAGAGTTTCGACATGATCTCGACGCTGGTCTACTACGCGCTGGTCATTGCGGTGCGTAACGACTACCCGGCCAAATCGCTCGGCGAATTGATCGCGGCGGCAAAGCAGAAGCCCGGCGCGCTCAGCTTCGGCTCGGTCGGTTTCGGCAGCACGCATCATCTTGCGGGAGAGCTGCTCGACGCGATGGCCGGCATCGACATGGTACATGTACCCTATCGCGGGGATTCCCAATCGGTCACCGCGCTTCTGGGCGGAGAAGTGCCCGTGATCGTCGGCACGCCCGTCCTGCTTGCTCCGCAAATCCAGAGTGGGGCCATTCGGGGCTTGGCAGTCACTTCGCCGACGCGGACCGCGCTGTTGCCGGATGTTCCAACGGTCGAAGAAGCCGGCGTCAAGGGATATGACGTGCGGACCTGGGCGGGCCTTCTCGCTCCCAAGGGAACCCCGCCTGCCGTCGTCGCCGCACTCAACTCAGCGACACTCGACATCCTCAAGAATCCCGAGATCAAGCAGCGGCTGGAAACGGCTGTCGGAGGCGAAGTCCGTGGCAGCTCTCCCGACGAGATGCAGAAGCTGATCCAGTCCGAAATCGCGAAGTGGTCGGGCGTGGTTGAGCGTGCGAAGATCCCCAAGATCTGATCCGGGCGTCCGCCTCGACTCCGCGACGATCATGCTGGCCTTTTCGCCGAGCCCGTCGCGGAGGCCACAGACATTCCGCTCGAGTGATAGAAGTCAGGTCAGACGGATACGGAAGGGGACTGACTTGGTGGGCATGACGAGGCCGCGATGGCATCCGCCTTGAGCCGCGCCAATTCGCCTGCGAGGCGAGGCCCCTGGTGGGATTGCCGCTCCGCGAACCGGCCATCGATGAGGCGCTTCTGGCCGCCGGCCCACCCGAACTCGCGCAGTCCTCGGCGAAACGCCTCCAGGGTGCGCCAGCCAACGGTGCCCCAGGCGTCCTGCGGGGCGCGCACACCCATCGGCAGTGCAATGATCGGCTGCGGCCTGGGTTTGATCTTGATCAAGTTCAGCAGCGTCGCCGCCACGATCATCGTTAGGACGCCACCAACGCTGAGCGTGATCTGCATCACAAGCCCTGCAGATATGTCGAGCAGCGCCAGGAGGCTGACGAGCGTAAGCAGAACGCCGAGGCAGAAGATTGGCAACGAGTGCCTGCCACAGAGGATGGCGCCGCGCATCACCGCAGTCGTCAATGCTTGGCGATTGGGCGGCACGAACCATACCGCTACAACTGCAAGAGCCAGGAAATGCAATAGACGTAACGGATCGAGATTCGATTTATCCATCGGATAAGCCAACTTCGTCAGCCCCTGCGGGATCAACACTTCCAGCGGCTTGATTCTCCAGCTCAATGCGATGACGAGGCTGAAGACCAGATAGAGAACGGCAGGCGCAAGCGCGATGCGTGACGTTAGCCAGGGGCGCACTCTTTCGCCCTCGATTATCATCCACGCGCCAAGCACCACCAGCAGCTGCCAGGCCAGTGGATTGAAAGCCCAGTGGCCGCTCGGCCACGCCGGCAAGGACCAGCCGAACATATGCACCAGCGTATAAAGCGCCAGCGAGGCGCCAAGTGTCACGTTCGGCAGTCGGAGCAGCAACCACAGCAACGGCGCGAACAGGAGGTGGAGAAGCACGAAGATCGGCAACACGTCGGTATTGACCGGGCGGTACTGCAGAATCGCCGCATGCGCGAGCGTCGCGCCCGGCTGGTCCAGCAGAATGCGCGTATTGCTCTCGTCAGCAAGGCGTTCCACGCCAGCGATGTGGACCAGGAGGGCGCAGGCGAGCGTGAGCAGCAGAAATGCGACATAAATGTCCCGGCTTCGCCGCAGCGTCCGGCGGATCACGCTGGTCCATCCCTCGCACCTCCATACCTTTCCGTAGGCCAGTGCGCAGGTGACGCCCGATACGAACATGAACACTTCCGCGGCATCGCTGAAGCCGTAGTTTCGCAGCGTCAGCCAACTTCCAATGTTATTGGGGACATGATCAAGAAAGATGCACCAGAGCGCGATGCCGCGGCAGGCGTCAATGCGCAGGTCGCGGCCGCCGTTGGCTTTCAGCTCCGGCGCCGCATCCGCGGATGGCTTCAAGGTGGCGGTTCGGTCATGCATTGGCTTGCCTCGTCCAGCGTGCGCGCACGCTTAAAGAGGAACGATCGAGACGGATCGAATTTGAAAAAACACGGCGCTGCGGGTCGTGACAGCGCCGCAGTTCAGGGTTGCTTCACATCGACCAGGCCACGACAGCAATTGCGACAATGATCATATGGCCGCGCCGAGTAAAACGCTGGTGGAGAGGCGGACTGTCGACATCATCGTTCAAGTGGCGCAGTGTGTAAATCGGCCGCAGGTCGGTACAGAGAGGTGCCTAGGTCCTATGACCAAGGTACCGTCCGGGCCGCGGTATCTATTTGAGTGCCGATTGCAACCATTGCACACAGCAGCGCTCGGCTCCTACTCTGAGTGCCTGACGGCGGAACCACTGGACCAGAGATAGAAGGTGGACGGTTTCGAAGGTGGGTGTATGATTTTTCATTGATCTCCGGGCGCTCAGAGAACGGAGAGCATTTTTATGAAGGTTCTTGTCGTTGACGATCACACATTGATCCGCGAGGCGTTGCACGGCGTCCTGAAGCAATTGAAGCGAGAGGCCGTGATATTCGAAGCGTCGAGCAGTCGAGAGGCCATGCACATCGTCGAGGAGAATCCCGATATCAGCCTCATTTTGCTCGATATCAATTTGCCTGACCGCGACGGCTTCTCTGTCCTTTGCGAACTGCGCCATCGCTATGCGACGATTGCTATCATCATTCTCTCGTCCACCGATGATCAGGACACGGTCAGGCGCGCTTTCAAACTTGGCGCGCTGGGTTTCATCCCGAAAACCACGGAACGTGACGTGATGCTCAACGCTATTGAGTTGGTGTTCTCCGGCGGAGTTTACATTCCCTCGGAGATTCTGGAGGAAACGGCGGGTCCGCGGCTTGCAGATAAACCATTGGCTCGCGACTCGCTCAAGGGGCGCGGATTGACCGATCGTCAGATCGACGTACTTGCGCTGCTGATGAAGGGAAAAAGCAACAAGGTCATTGCCAGGACGCTCAATATGGCAGTGCCGACAGTGAAGAATCACATCACGGTCGTTCTCAAGGCGCTCGGCGTAGCGACACGCACTGAGGCCGTCATAAAGGTCGGAAAAATGGGCTGGGAATGGCCGCCGAAATCTGAATCATGAAACTGCCCCGGTGCCTCCACCATCATGATTCCTAAGGAGCTCATGCATGACAGCGCGGAGCCGCATCGGGTCGACGGGCTTGTGCAGCAAAATGTAACCTCTGTCCCTAGCGTCCCGCAGAGGTTCAGCTCCAGTATCGCCGCTGATGAGAATGGCGGGAATTGACGCGCCAAACGCCGCATTGATTTGTTCAATTGCCCGGATTCCGGTCTTCCCGCTTGCGAGATGATAGTCCGAGATTATGAGATCTGGGCACTGTTCGCGCTCGGCAAGTCGGACTAGTGCAGCTTCGTCGGATCCGGCGGCAAGAACCGAGTATCCCCATTTGCTGAGCAATTCGCCCGTTCCCTCCTGCACGATCGGAGTATCGGCAATAACGAGAATTGCCTTGCCGTCGACCGCGAAGGCGCCGGGGTGGGGTAAGTCGGCGGGCGCCGCGGACCTGACGCATTGATCGACTTTCGGAACCAGAATCGCAAATCGCGAACCTCGGCCCACAGTCGAAGCCAGGTCGATTTGATGGTTGAGAAGCACGCGAAGCTTGTCGACGATGGCGAGGCCGAGCCCCAGTCCGCCGGACCGGTTCTGTTCTGAGGTGGGAACTTGAAAAAACTCGCCAAAGATATTGTGCTTTTGATCGTCGGGAATGCCAGGACCGGTATCGCATACTTCGATACGCAACATTTCACCGCGACGACGACATCCGACCAGGATACCGCCCTGCAACGTATAGCGCACCGCATTTGATACAAGATTCAGCATGATGCGTTCGAGCAGCATCGCGTCGCTTCGCACCCAGGCATCACTTGGCCTGACGCGTAGCCGCAGACCCTTTTTTTGCGTCGCCTGGTCAAACGCCGTCTCGATTTTTTGCAACAGGCGCCCGATCGGGAACTCGGTCATTTTGGGCGTAAGTATCCCGGCATCCAGCCTGGACATGTCCAGGAGCGAATTGAACATTTCATCCATTTCCTTGCGGGTTGCGTCGATCCGTTCGATCGTCTTTGTCCTTTCATCCGGGTTGAGCGGCGTGCGCAGCTGGGCGACGAACAACCCCAACGCATGTAAGGGTTGCCGCAAATCATGGCTTGCCATGGCGAGAAAGCGCGATTTCGCTGCGTTGGCGAGCTCCAGTTCCTGCGTACGCTCTGCGACCTTCTGCTCGAGTTCGACGTGCGCGCGGCGCAGGCTTCCTTCAGCGCTCTTGCGGACCTCGACATCCGCGCTCAGCAGCAAGCTTGGAACGGTAATGCTGTTCAAGAACATCAACACGAGCAGGAACGACGCATTGGGATCTGGCGTCGCGAAGGGGCCGCCGCCCGTGTGCGTTCCCCAAATCGTGATGCCCGCGAGCACGAGGGCAACCGTTGCGGTATCGCGTGGACCGCGACGCAGCGCCGCCCATAACATGGGCAGGATCGCCAGAAAGCCGAGTGGATCTCGGCCGGGCGTCTGTTCGATCAGGGGGCTGAAGGCAATGAGGCCAACAGCCGCCGCTGTTGCGAGGACCGCTGCCGTCTCCGCAAAATCGTGCCGGTTGAAGGCATGATGGTGGTTTGATGCCCACAGCACGATCACCGGGGCAATGACCAGTGCGCCGGTCACGTCGCCCAGCCACCAGGTGATCCACGCGTCCGCGAAATTCTCCGGCTCGATGTACCCGAAGAGTGCCAGGCTGGTCAGTCCGATGCTGGCGCTGATCGGCGTCGCGATCACGACGCAGATCAGGGTAAACTTTGCGACGGAATTTGGCGTTGAGAACGTTTCACACCCGCCTGACCACTGATTAATGAGATACGCGCCGGCGATCGCTTCAAGAGAGTTACCGGTTGCAATCGCAGTTGCAGTGGCAACGGAGCCTGCCGTCGTCGCATTGGCGATCAGCGCCGCCGCAAAAATTGCGGGCCAAGTTCGATATCCCCGCAACAGCACCGCCGCCAGCGCGACGCCTGTCGGCGGCCAAATCGGCGTTGCGCTGGGATGAATGGAGGCGAGGGCAAGGCCACCCTTTGCCGAGGCGAAATAGATCACTCCAATCACGACCAGACCGCCGACGTAGCTGACGCTGCGGTATGAATCCATGTCGGACACTAATGATCGTCGATCGGACATCGTCCGCGCCTGGACTAGGCAATTGGGTCGTTCACCATGACTGACTTTTAATTTAAAGAGACGACGCGTGCGCTGGAGGAACATCTGGCCGACTTGCGGTCCATCCCTCGCCTCAGCACCAGTGGGAGACGAACAGGCCGCCGTTGCGCCCGGAGGAATTCGCGCCGTCTCGCGTTCACCCGACTTTTCGGGGGGGAGCCATCGTACGACGAAGATAGGCTCTCCGAAAGGCTGGATTTAAACTCGGACAAAGTCGCTGTGTTCGACAAGGGCCCTATCTCTCGTTGGAGCCTGGGGACTGAACCACTTGCACGATAAATGCTGTGGCGGACGAGGAAGCGCAAGCTTGACTCAAGAACAGAAGCATCCCCATGACCGACCGATGCTCTCCGCTCTACGGCCGTACGTTCCTTATCGCAGCGGACAGTTGTAAGTCGTGACGATATAGATTCCACGACGCATCCGTTTCGAAGCAACGATTTCGCAACTTGATCCGACGTGGCGGAGCCACTCCGAAGCTCCGCCGTTTTGCGTGAGGTTGTCACTCGGGTTCGAGACGAGGTAAGCGTCGTTTTCCATGCCTGCTAACCCCCAGCTTTCCCAATCCAGCATAACCGAGTCCCTGTCTGCGAACCCTTCCAGTGCGTCGTTGTGCGTGAAAGACCAAGCTAGAAACCGAAGTTCATCCTTCGCTGCCGGCAGTGCCCAGAATGTTCCGACGATCAACGTGAGCATCACCACGAGCGAGACGACTATCGAACGCGCTCGGGGCGATTTCCTCTCGAGTATTGCCCAGATGCAGAGTCCGATGCAGACTAATGCTACCGCTGGCAGGTAGAGTGAGATGAGAAGCAGAAACGTACTAAAGTTCTTACCATCCCACGCGAGTGGAGCCGCAGTCGTGACCGCGGCAATGGCGGCAACAAGGGGCAGCCACCGTAGCGTACGAGCCTGTTTATCGAGGGCCTGAGCAAAGGAGGTCATGGTCCCAAATTTATCGAACAGGTCCCTGCAGTTGCAAGCACGAACCCGCCTTCGCCCTTTGGGCTTCGGCGTGGCAGTCTTCACCCGCTTCGCTTCTGATGTCTGGCTCTGGCTTGCCTAGCCGAAGCTCGCGAAGCGAGCGAAGGCTGGTGGGCCCGGCAGGACTCGAACCTGCAACCAGACCGTTATGAGCGACGGGATAACGGTCGCCTTCGTTGAGTTTGCTGTGTTCTCGTTTGCTTTCGACCGCGTCTGCAGCGTTTCGTCCAGGTTGTTTCTGAGATTACGATGACACTGCACTCAATTGGCAACGAGTGCGGCTGGTCCCGCGCTAGGCGAAGTGGTGCGGTTGACAAAGGGGGCGACGATGCGAGCCAAGCGGGCCATGCCCGCGATGATGCGTGTCGAGGCGGGTCAATTGAATCCACTGTCAGCGTAATAGCTTCCGCGCCGTCAAATCGCGCTCCTCTCGCCATGCCGCAGGCGGCGTTTCCAAATCCTCAAATCCGGGGCGCCCATCACGGCGCGTCGAGCTGCTGCGGGGCAATACGTGTAGTGACGTAAAACCCCCTGCCATGTGCGGGGCTTGATCATCTAGCTCTTCGTCGGGTGACAGATGATCTGTTGGATGCTGTTGAACGGCGCCATGAGAGGCCTAGCTTTTGCGTGGTCCGTATGATCGCTCCCAGCGATGAAATCGCTCCCCACGATGTAGGGCGGGTACATGGTGCATGCATTCTGCACGCCGAACACAATCGTCAAGGATTCGCAGTCCTCTACCAGCTTCGAGAGATGGCCTTCCAGCGTATGCGGGTCGATCTCCGACATTAGGCTGTCCCCTTAGTTGGACTCAATGTGCAGCACCTTAATGAGGCCACCGACAAATGCAGAAAAATCCGAGGGACCGACGCCGGAACTTCCCCCGCCCCCTCGCATTACGGTGACGCACTTAAATCGTGAGCCTCCGAATCCGTGAAATTGACGAGGGTCATTTGAGTGCATGTCACCGTATTCGACAATGCAATGCAAATGCGGCCGTTACTGTGCTGGGCAAAAAAGTAGTATATTTGACAGGGGACGACGATGCTAGCCAAGCGGGCTATGCCCGCGATGATCCGCGCCGGAAGCGGAACAGGTCAGTTATGCACAAGTCGTCGCGTACGTATCGTCCAAAGAGCCTACGAGCCGCGTGGGACTGAAGACGTTGATGGCTACGGCTTGAAATTCTTCGAGCTTGCCGTCTTCCTTGAGAAGGTCGTCGAGCGTGCTCAGCTTGGCCGCTGAGCGCGGCGCTTTCCTTTTCGTAGGCTTGGCCATCGAAACCCCTAGTTGCAAACGATCTCAGCCTGCCGCGCGTTATGGGCTGTTCCGAAGTCTTTCATGGCAGCGCCCGCCTTCGCCCTTCGGGCTCCGGCGTGGCAGCCTTCGCACACTTCGCGCCATAGCCGCCTGAGCTGGCTTGCCGAGCCGTAGCTCGCGAAGCGAGCGAAGGCTGGTGGGCCCGGCAGGACTCGAACCTGCAACCAGACCGTTATGAGCGGCCGGCTCTAACCATTGAGCTACAGGCCCCGCCGCGAGGCGGCCGCTTCGCGCGGCCGGCAACGGTGCGCGGTTCGTTTACAGGGCCTGAGGCGGGGGTGCAATGCCGGCTCTGGTCAACGGAAAGCCGGGGCTGCGCGGCAAGCACTGCTCGTCGGATGATTGCTGGATTCGGAATAATCGCATTTTGCCAGTGTTTTGCCCGACGAGTCAATGGCCATGCGGTCATCCGGCCGGTTCCTGCTCTTGCGTTTCCTTAACCCGCTGTGATTGCTCACGTCTTCTACTGTGCATGGGGTTGTTTTCGCACTTTTTGTTGAGAGGGCCTGTCGGTCCCCTCAAACGTCTTGCCGGCACGCGACGCACCCCCGCGGCGGGGCGCCGCCTAGTCCACCGAAACCCCGGCGAACTCGACCACCTTGCGCCACTTCTCGGTCTCGTCCGCCACCAGCTTGCCGAACTCGGCCGGGGTCATCGGCTTGGCGATGCCGCCGGTCTCCGCGAGGCGGGCGACCAGCTTCGGGTCCTTCAGGGCTTCGCCGACGGCCTTGTTGAGGACCTCGATCACCTCGGGCGGCGTGCCCTTCGGCGCGGAGATGCCGTAGAAGCCGACGGACTCGAAGCCCGGCACGGTCTCGGCGATCGCGGGCACGTCGGGCACGCTGGGCCAGCGCTGCGGCGAGGTCACCCCAATCGCGCGGACATTGCCGCCCTTCGCCTGCTCCATGGCGGAGGGCAGGTTGTCGAAGATCAGCTGCACCTTGTTGGAGATGATGTCGGGGAAGGCGATGGCCGAGCCGCGATAGGGCACGTGCACCATGTCGCATTTGGTCATCACCTTGAACAGCTCGGCCGACATGTGCACCGAGGTGCCGTTGCCGGAGGAGGCAAAGGAGACTTTTCCGGGATTGGCCTTGCAGTAGTCGATGAACTCCTGAACCGTCTTGGCCGGGAACGCGTTGGAGACGACCAGCATGTTGGTGAGCTGCATGATGCTCGCGACCGGCACGGTATCGCGCAGGAAGTCGAACGGCAGCTTCTTGTAGAGCGAGGTCGAGATCGCGTTGTTGGGCGCGACGAACAGCAGCGTGTAGCCGTCCGGCGGCGAGTTGATCGCGGCGGCGGCCGCGATGTTGCCGCCGGAGCCGGTGCGGTTCTCGACGATGAATTGCTGGCCGAGACGGTCCGACAGCCACTGCGCCATGATCCTTGCCACGATGTCGACCGGGCCGCCGGCGGAAAAGCCGATCAGCCAGTGCACGGGGCGGTCGGGATAGGCGGCGGAGGCGGGAAGTGTGGCGTTGAAAAGACCTAAAAAGACTGCGAGCCCAAAAACACCGTGACGCAAAATTCGCAACATGACGCCTCCCATTGTTCTATTGTCGTTGGGGGCATGCTTTCACAAAATCGGGCTGCTGCCTACATCGTCGCAAGTCGGTGTTGACGCAGGCTCGGCGGAAATGACCATGAGATTCGCGACTATTCTGCTCGCCGCGGCGCTGCTCGCCAGCTCCGCCGCTGCTCAAACCGGAGGCAACGCCATTCCGACCACGACACTCAGCCTCGGCACTGCGACGCCCGGCGGCGGCTTTCCGCTCTACGGCAACGCCTTCGCGGAGGTGATGAACGCGGCCGATCCGCAAACCAGCATCATCCCGCGCAACACCAAGGGCAGCAACGAGAACATCCCGCTACTGGAGAAAGGCGAGCTCGATCTCGCGTTGGTCGCAGGCGAGCCGGCCTATGAAGCCTTTGCCGGTGTCGGCCGTGCGCCTGTGCGGCTGAAGATTCTCACCGCGATCTATTCCAACCCCGGCATGTTCGTGGTGCGGGCGGACAGCCCCTACAAAACCATTCGCGATCTGGTCGGTCAGCCCGTCGCGTTCGGCGCCAAAGGCTCGGGCCTGCCGATCCTGGCGCGCTACGTGCTCGATGGACTCGGCCTCAAGCAGGACGAGGATTTCAAGGCGGTCTATCTCGATCGCGCCGGCGATGGCCCCGCGATGGTCGAGGATGGTCGCGTCGCCGCGCTGTGGGGCGCCGGCATCGGCTGGCCCGGCTTTGCCGCAGTCGCATCGAGTGCGTCAGGCGCACGCTTCATCGCGCCCAGCGCAGAAGAGATCACGCGCATCCGCGCCAAGCATGCGTTCCTGAAGCCGCTCACCGTGCCGGCCAATAGCTATCCGAAGCAGACGGAGCCGATCGCTTCGCTGGGATCGTGGAGTTTTGTCCTGACGCGCGAGGATTTGCCGGCTGACGTCGCCTATCGCCTGGCAAAGACGCTGCACGGCGCAGAAGTGATGTTCTGCAAGAAGCTCGCGCAGGCCTGCGAGACGACGGCCGCGAACACGGTCGCGGCAGCGCCAAAGGTGGAGCTGATCCATCCGGGCGTGATGAAGTATTTTCGCGAGATCGGCGTGGTGAAATAGCGAGTCTCTCCGCGCATCCAATGAGAGCTGGTTCTAGCGGAGAGAAACCCCTCACCCGGCCGCGCTTCGCGCAGCCACCCTCTCCCACAAGGGGAGAGGGTGCACCGTCAGCACGGCTCCACCGTCACTTCTTCACCAGCGCACATGCCGGGTCCGGCGGCCCGAACGCCTTGTCGCCGGAGATCGTCGTGAGGATCTTGTAATAGTCCCACGGATATTTGCTCTCCTCCGGCGTCTTCACCTGAACCAGCCAGAGGTCGTGCACCATCAGATTGTCCTCGCGCAGTCTGCCGTTGCGGGCGAAGAAATCCTCGATCGGCTTCTCGCGCATCTTGGCGGCCACTTTAAGCGGATCGTCGGTGCCGGTCTCCTTGATGGCGTTGAGATAGTGCATCACGCTGGAATAGACGCCGGCCTGCCACATCGACGGCATCTTGTTCATCTTGGCGAAATAGCGCTTCGACCATTCGCGGGTCTTGTCGTCCATGTCCCAATAGAACGACGTGGTCAGGAGCAGGCCTTGGGCTGCCTGCAGGCCGAGGCCGTGGATGTCGGTGATCAGCGCCAGCAGCGCCGCCATCTGCTGGCCGCCCTTGAACACGCCGAACTCCGAGCCGGTCTTGATCTCGTTCATGTTGTTGGGGGGGCCGGCTGCAATGCCGATGATCTTGGCCTTGGAGGCCTGCGCCTGCAGCACGAAGGAGGAGAGATCCGGCGTTGCCAGCGGCGGCCGCACCGAGCCCAGCACCTTGCCGCCATTGGCGGTGACGACGGCGGAGGCGTCGCGCTCCAGCGAATGGCCGAAGGCGTAGTCGTCGGTGATGAAGAACCAGCTGTCGCCGCCGCGCTTGACCACCGCATCCGCCGTGCCGACCGCGAGCGCGCGGGTGTCGAACACCCATTGGATCGCGTAAGGAGAGCAGAATTTGCCGTGGAAATCCGCGGTGCCGGTGGAGTGCGTGATGAACAGCCGCTTCTTCTCGTTGGCGATGTTCTGCACCGCGAGCCCGACCGCGGAGACCGGCACGTCGACGATCAGATCGACCTGGTCGACGTCGTACCACCGCCGCGCGATCGCGCCGCCGACATCGGCCTTGAGCTGGTGGTCGCCGATCACGACGCTGATCGGCTTGCCGAGCACGGTGCCGCCGAAATCGTCGATCGCCATCTGCGCCGCCGTCACCGAGCCCTGGCCGGTCGGCGCCGAGGCCGGGCCGTTCATGTCGGTGAGCACGCCGATCTTGACGACGTTGTCCGACACCTGCGCCGACGCCACACCCGGCAGCAGCGCCGCCAAGGCGGCCGCGACCGGCAGTCCAAATCTGTTTGGATTCATGCCTCTCCTCCCCTGATCCGGCTCGTTGGCCGGTGTTGCCCGGGTATGCCCGGCTGAATTGGTTTCTTTTGCAACTATTTGGGGGCGGGCGTCAATGTCAGGCCGCGAAGCGGATCTGTCCCGCCGGCGAGGGGTCGTAGCCGGTCAGCTCCTCGGCGCGCTGGTGCAGCCGCCTTTCGCCGAGCAGCCGGAGCACGGACTGCATGGCAGGGCGGAAATAGCTGCGCTGCCGCATCGCGAGGTCAAAGTTTTCCCAGACCAGCGGCACGAAATCGAGGGCGGCCGAGCGCGCCGCCGCGCGCGTTGCGATCCCGCAATCGGCCTGGCCGGCGCGGACGATCTCGACGAGGTCCGGGCCGGTCAGAGCTGGCGTCTCAATGCGGCGCAAATCCCGCGTCGAGGCGCCCGCGCGCTTGAGCAGCCCGTCGAGCAGCATCTGCGCGCCCGTGCCCTGTGGTCGCATCGCCATCCTGGCGCCGCGTGCGAGCACGTCGGACAGGCCGTGCAGCTGCTTGGGATTGCCGTGCGGCAGCACGAGACCCTGCTCGCGGCGCACGAACGCGACCAGCACCGCGTCGTGCAGATCGGGAGCTGCCCGCAGCGCCTCGACACTGGCATCGCTGGCGAGATTGTCGGAGGCGTCCAAGGCATGGAAGTGCACCGCCGCAGCCATCACCTCGTTGCGCTGCAAGCGCTCGAGTCCGCGCGCGCTGCCCTCGCTCATCGATCCCAGCCCAGAGCCGGATTCGCGCAGGCTCCAAGCCAAGAGCTCGTCCTGGCCGCCGCCCACGACCGGCGGCGGCTCCGCGATCAGCATGCCGGCCGGGCGCGCCAGTCCCGACAGCACCCAGAGATCGAGCTCGTGCCGCGGGAAGAGCCACTTCCCGGTCACCTTGGTGCAGGGGATCGCACCGGTGGTGACGAGTTCGTAAAGCTTGCGTTCGCCGAGCCGAAGATAGTCGGCGGCTTCGCTGGTCGTCAGGAATTCCATCCTGCATTCCTATGCAAATTCTTGCTTCTTTTTGATGTTCGACGCAGGTGGAATTCTGCATTTCAATTCGTATCGGCGGGAACCATGCCCGATCATCTCGCTGCTTTGCAACACATCCGCGCGCGCGATTTCTGCTTTGGTGAACGATCCGAAAGCGCTCGCGCTTTGCCGAAATTTCCCGAGTGGGCAGCGCGAGGAGCAGATGGCGTCACGAGTGCGGCGCAATCGATCATCATCATGATCCCGTCACAGCTAATGGGAACCCTTATCATGGCCGTCCGCCGCCTCGCCGTTGCATTCGCGCTTCTTTGCGGCCTTGCCGCGGGCGTTGCGGCGTCAGCCGCGGAGGAGCGTGGCATCGTCCTCGCCACGACGACAGCGACCCAGGAGTCCGGCCTGCTCGATTATCTGCTGCCGATCTTCCGCGCGAAGACCGGCATCGACGTGACGGTGATCGCGCGGCGCGCCGATGAAGTGCTCGACGGGGCGCGAAGGGGCGAGGTCGACGTCGTGCTGATGCATGCGCGACCGCAGGAAGAGAAATTCGTCGTCGATGGTTTCGGCGTGAAGCGCCTCGACGTGATGTACAACGACTATGTGCTGATCGGGCCGAAGAGCGATCCCGCCGCGGTGAAGGGCAAGGACATCGCGACCGCGCTGAAGGCGATCGAGGCCAAGGGGGCGCCATTCGTGACGCGCGGTGACCGCTCGGGCACCCATGCCGCGGAGCTCGCGCTCTGGATCGTCGCCGGCATCGACATCGCGAGCGCCAAGGGCGCCTGGTATCGCGAGGCCGGGGCGGGCATGACGAGAGCCCTCGACGCCGCGCGCGCGGCGAACGCCTATGTGCTGTCGGACCGCGGCAGCTGGATCTCGTTCAGGGATCGCGGCGATCTCGACATCGTCGTCGAAGGCGACAGGCGGCTGCTCAATCAGTACGGCGTGATGCTGGTGAACCCCGAGAAGTTTCCGAACGTGAAGAAGGACCTCGCGCAGATCTTCATCGATTGGCTGACCTCGCCGGAGGGGCAGACGGTGATCGCCGGCTACAAGGTCGACGGGCAGCAGCTGTTCTTCCCCAATTCGGACAGATCGGGCGGCTGACGTCCGCGGCGCTGGCGGTTGCCAAACCGGGCGATGCATGGTCCATCATGGCGCATGACCCAACGCCTGCCGTCCTCGCTCACGCCGCTCGACACTGCGCTCGCCGCGTTGCTGCGAGGCGTCGATGCTGTTGCGCCGGTGGAGTTGCCGCTGGCGGAAGCGATCGGTTGCATTGCGGTGGGCACTCCGCTGCTTGCCGCCTATCCCCCGCGCGACATTGCCGCCGCAGACGGCTGGGCGCTCTCGGCCAATGATCTCGTCGGTGCGTCCGCGTACGCGCCGCTGCCGCTGGCGATGGCTCCTGCGTGGGTCGATGCCGGTGACGTAATGCCAGAGGGATGCGACTGCGTGCTCGATGCCGGCGCGGTCGAGGTATCAGGTCCGCTGGCCCAGGTGCTGGCAGAGGCCGTGCCGGGGCAGGGCGTCCGGCGCGCCGGAAGCGACGTCGCCGTGCGCACGCCCGCCGGCGCCGAGGGATATCCCATCGGTCCGGCTGATCTGCTGATCGCGCGCGTTGCGGGCTTGGCAAAGCTTTTCGTGCGGCGGCCGCGGCTGCGCGTCGTCAATGTGCCGGGTGCAACGACGACGGCGCGGATGATCGCCGAGATCGCGCGCGCAGCGGGACTGGATGTGAGGACGTTTGACGCCAGCGCGCGCGACGAAGCATCGATTGCCGAGGCGCTCGATGCGTCATCCAGCGATCTGCTGCTGACCATGGGCGGCAGTGGCGTCGGCCGCCGGGATGCAGCCGTCACGGCGCTGGCCCGGCGGGGCGAGGTGCTTGCCCATGGCCTTGCGCTGCAGCCTGGACGCACCGCCGCCGTCGGCCGGCTCGGGCGGATTCCCGTTGTCGCCTTGCCCGGCTCGCCCGATCATGCGCTCGCGGCCTGGCTCGCGCTCGTGCTGCCGCTCATCGGCCACCTGTCGGCGCGCCGGCCACGCCGACAGGTGAGCTTGCCGCTCGCACGCAAGATCGCATCCGGCGTCGGCATCGCCGAAATCGTCCTCTTGGCCGAGGAACATCATGCGTGGATGCCGCTTGCCGTGGGCGAATGGTCGCTCCAGGCCATCGCCCGTGCCGATGCATGGCTGCTCGTCCCCGCCAGCCACGAGGGATTTGCGGCGGGCACGCCGGTCGGTGCTTATCTGATGCGGGAATGATATGGGTTCCGGCATGACGATGATTCCGCGATCGCAAGAGCGCAGCCCGCTCGAACAGGAGCAGTTCCTCAAGATCCTGTCGCGGGAGGAAGCGCTGGCACGTTTCGAGGCGGCGCTGTTCCCGCGTCCGATTCCGAGTGCAGTGTGCAAACTCGCCGATGCACTCGGTGCGGCGCTCGCCGAAGACGTCACGGCACCGATCGACGTTCCGCCGTTCGACCGCTCCAATGTCGACGGCTTTGCGGTTCGTTCAGCCGATGTCGTGGCGGCGGGGGAAGGTGCACCCGTTCGTCTCGCGCTGAACGCTGAAACCATCCACTGCGGCACAGCCCCGACGCTGCAAGTGGCGCCTGGATCCGCAACGGCGATCGCCACCGGCGGTCCGCTGCCGCGCGGGGCCGACGCTGTCGTCATGGTCGAGCACACGCAGCCGGCCGGGTCGGATGCGATCGAGGTTCGTCGCGCCACGTCTCCTGGGCAATTCGTCTCCTATGCCGGATCCGACATCGCGCGCGGCGAAGCGCTGCTGCGTGCGGGGACGATCATCGGCTCGCGCGAGATCGGCATGCTGGCCGCTTGCGGCATCGCCGAGGTGAATGTCGCGCGCAAGCCGATTGTGGCCGTCGTCTCCACCGGCGACGAACTGGTGCAGCCCGGAGAGCTGCTCGCGCCCGCCGAGATCTACGACACCAACGGTGCGATCGTCGCTGCTGCGATCGACGAGAATGGCGGCAAGGCGATCTTTCTTGGCGCCATTCCCGACGATGAAGCCAAGCTCGAAGCCGCCATGCGCCGCGCGCTGGCGGATGCCGACATGCTGGTGCTGTCGGGCGGCACGTCGAAAGGCGCGGGCGACCTATCCCATCGTATCATCGGCCGGCTCGGCCAACCCGGCATCATCGCGCATGGCGTTGCGCTGAAGCCCGGCAAGCCGCTGTGCCTTGCAGTCTGCGACGGCAAGCCGGTGGTGATCCTGCCGGGCTTTCCGACCTCGGCGATGTTCACCTTCCATGACTTGATCGTGCCGGTGCTGCGCAGGATGGCCGGGCTGCCGCCGCGCTCCGAGGCCAAGGTCAACGCGACCGTGCCGGTGCGCATCGCCTCCGAGCTCGGCCGCACCGAATTCGTCATGGTCTCGCTGGTTGAAGGTCGGGGCGGCCTGATCGCCTATCCCTCCGGCAAGGGGTCTGGCGCGATCACGTCATTCGCGCAGGCTGACGGCTTTCTGCGCATTGACGCGCTCGCCGATCAGATGCCGGCCGGGACCGAAGCCGAGGTGACGCTGTTCACGCCGCATGTGCGCGTGCCCGATCTCGTCATCGTCGGCAGCCATTGCACCGGCCTCGATCTCGTCACGGCACAGCTCGCACATGCCGGCCTCACCGTGCGCTCGATCGCGGTCGGCAGCCTCGGCGGGCTCGCCGCGGCGAAGCGCGGCGAGTGCGATCTCGCGCCGATCCATCTGTTCGACGACAAAAGCGAGACCTACAACACGCCCTATCTCGTCGACGGGCTTGAGCTCGTTCCGGGCTGGCGGCGGATGCAGGGCATCGTCTTCCGCAAGGGCGACAAGCGTTTCGAAGGCCTCAGTGCAAAGGCCGCCGTCGCGGCTGCGCTCGCTGACCCCGCCTGCATCATGGTCAACCGCAACCAGGGCGCCGGCACGCGCATCCTGATCGATCGGCTGCTCGGCGGGGCGCGTCCGGAAGGTTATTGGAACCAGCCGCGCTCGCACAACGCGGTGGCCGCGGCGGTGGCGCAGCACCGCGCCGACTGGGGCATGACCATTGCGCCGGTCGCCCATGCCGTCGGCCTCGGTTTCATTCCGCTTGCGGAGGAGCATTATGACTTCGCGCTGGTGACGGCGCGCAAAGCGCGGCCGGCAGTGCAAGCCTTTCTCGACGCACTCGGCTCGAATGAGGCACGCGCTGCGCTGGAGCGGGCGGGGTTCCGGCCCGCGTAGATTGACGAAGCGGCGCTTCTCAATGATCCAACCTAACCGGAGCACACCGCCTTACGAGGCGTCATCCAGCGCCGCCAACCGCTCGGCCTCGGCGATGTCCTTGACGGTATTGGCATTGAAGAACGGGTCGAGCGGCTCGGTCGGCCATGTCACCGTCGCCAGCGGATAGCGCGCGGTCCAGCGGTCGATCTTGCGGAGATCTTCGACGACGAGTGCGTGGCGGAGCTCCTCACGCAGGTCCACGCGCCAAAGGCCGATCACCGGATGCGACTGATCGCCCGATGCGGCGACCGCGAGCTGCGCGTTTTCGCGCGCCCGCGCCTCATGCAGTCGCGCGACCAGATCGCGTGGCAGGAACGGGCAGTCGCCGGCGGCGCTGAGCACCCACTCGATCTCCGGCCGGTTTGCCGCGGTCCAGTCGAGCGCCGCGAGAATGCCGGCGAGCGGACCGGGAAAGCCGGGCACGTCGTCGGCGACCACCTGCAAACCGAACGCGGCGAAGCGCGCGGGATCGCCGTTGGCATTGAGGATGAGCCCGCTACACTGAGGTGAAAGACGCGCGATCACGCGCTCCAGGATGGTGCGGCCGCCGATGCTGCGCATTGGCTTGTCGCCGCCGCCCATGCGGCGGGCGAGACCGCCGGCGAGCAGCACGCCAAGAGTCGGCGGAATGCTCGTGGCCGGAAAACTAGTCGTCACCACCTTCACCCTTGCGCTTGTGCTTCGCCGATTCCTCCTCGACGTAAGCGAGGTTCTGGTCGTAGACGATGCGGTCCTCGCCCGCGAGTGCGATGAAGCGCTTGCCGCGGGTGCGGCCGATCAGCGTCAGCCCGACCTGCCTTGCGAGATCGACGCCCCAGGCGGTGAAGCCGGAGCGCGACACCAGGATCGGAATGCCCATGCGCACAGTCTTGATCACCATCTCCGAGGTGAGGCGTCCCGTGGTGTAGAGGATCTTGTCGCCAGGCTCGACGCCGTGGCGGTACATCCAGCCTGCGATCTTGTCGACCGCGTTGTGGCGGCCGACATCCTCGGTGTAGCAGAGCGGGGTGCCCTCCTTGCACAGCACGCAGCCATGGATCGCGCCGGCCTCGAGGTACAGCGAGGGCATGGTGTTGATGGTCTGGGTCATCTGGTAGAGCCAGGAGGTGCACAGCTCCGCCTTGGGGAGTGCGACGCTCTCGACCGCCTCTAACAGGTCGCCGAAGGCGGTGCCCTGTGCGCAGCCCGAGGTCTGGGTGCGCTTCTTCAGCTTGGCCTCGAAATTGGTGTGGTGTGAGGTGCGCACCACGACCACCTGGAGGTCGTCGTCGTATTCGACCTCGGTGACCGCATCATTATATTTCAGCATGTTCTGGTTCAGCAGGTAGCCGAGCGCCAGATATTCCGGATAGTCGCCGATCGTCATCATGGTGACGATCTCCTGCGAATTCAGGTAGAGCGTCAGCGGCCGCTCCATCGGCACCTTGATCTCGACCCTGGCGCCGGTCTGGTCGGTCCCGGTCACGCTTTGGGTCAGGCGCGGGTCGTCCGTGTCAGGGACGATCAGGGGCACCGGGGTCTTGTCGATCTTCATCATGGTTGCGACGTTAGCATGACATTCGGGTCAAGCCGATATAAGCATGGCGGGGAGAGGCCGGAAGTTCCATCGGCTGGCGAGCCGTTGGCGGAGATCGAAAGGTTATGAAAGTCATCGGCCTTGCAGGCTGGAGTGGGGCGGGCAAGACCACGCTGTTGACGCGGCTGATCCCGCATTTCAACGCGCAGGGCCTGCGCGTTTCCGTGATCAAGCACGCGCATCACCAGTTCGACGTCGACGTGCCCGGCAAGGATTCCTGGCGCCATCGCGAGGCCGGCGCGGCCGAGGTGTTGGTTGCTTCGTCCAACCGCTGGGCCTTGATGCACGAATTGCGCGGCGCGGCGGAGCCGCGGCTGCCGGAACTCTTGGGCAAGCTGTCCGCGGTCGATCTGGTCGTGGTCGAGGGCTTCAAGCGCGAGCCACATCGCAAGATCGAGGTGTTTCGCGGCGCCAATGGCAAGCCACTGCTGTTTCCAGACGATCCCGGCATTGCCGGTATTGTCGCCGACGTCGCGGTTGACACCCGGCTGCCGACTGTCCATCTCGACGATATTCCGGCCGCGGCGGCATTGTTGCTGCGCGCGGCGATGCCGGTTGAGGAAGCGGTGGCGAAAAGCGCCGCGATGCGCTGACGAGGCACCATGGCGCAACTATCGGACGATTGCTTTGCCTTCGGCGGCCCGATGATGTCGGTGGACGAGGCCGTTGGCCTGATCACCACGCGCGTCAATGCGATCGCCGATCTCGAAACCGTGGCGCTCGTCGAAGCGGATGGGCGCGTGCTGGCGCACGATATCGCGGCACCTTTGCCGCTGCCGCCCTTCACCAACTCCGCCGTCGATGGTTACGCCGTCCGCAGCGCGGATCTTCCGCAAGGCACGGAGCAGGCGTTGCCGCTCGACGGCCGCATCCAGGCCGGCGGCCTTGCGCAGGCGCCGATCAAGCCCGGCCACACCGCGCGCATCTTCACGGGCGCGCCGATGCCGCCGGATGCCGAGACGGTCTTCATGCAGGAAGATGTCCGCATCGATAAGTCCGGCAAAGTGGTGCTGCCGCCCGGGCTGAAGCCGGGTGCCAATGTCCGCCCTGCGGGCGAGGACATTCCCGAAGGGTACGTCGCGCTGCGCGCCGGCCAGCGCTTGCGGCCGCAGCACGTTGCCCTCGCCGCCGCCTTCGGCCTGACCAGCCTCGACGTCGTCAGGCGCATCCGCGTCGCGGTGTTCTCGACCGGTGACGAGCTGGCCTCGCCCGGCGAGCCGCGCGCGGCCTCGCAACTGTTCGATTCCAACCGCTTCATGCTGATGGCGATGCTGCGCCGGCTCGGCTGCGAGGTCAGCGATCTCGGCATCTTGCGCGACGAACGGACGTCGCTTGCGAACGGCCTGAAGCAGGTCGCAGGTAGCCACGACCTTATCCTTACCACCGGTGGCGTTTCGACCGGCGAAGAGGATCACGTCAAGGCGGCGGTCGAGAGCATCGGCTCGCTGGTGCTGTGGCGGATGGCGATCAAGCCCGGCCGGCCGGTCGCAATGGGCATCATCGACGGCACGCCACTGATCGGATTGCCCGGCAATCCCGTTGCGAGCTTCGTCACCTTCGTCCATGTGGTGCGGCCGACGGTGCTGGCGCTCGCCGGCAGCCTGCCGGAGCCGCTGACGCCGATCCCTGTGCGCGCCGCGTTCACCTACAAGAAGAAGGCGGGCCGGCGCGAATATGTTCGCGTCTCCTTGCGGCGCGGAGAGGATGGCATGCTCGAGGTCATCAAGTTCCCGCGGGAAGGCGCTGGGCTGTTGTCGTCGCTGATCGAGACCGACGGCTTGGTCGAACTCGGCGAGGACATCACGAATGTCGAGCCGGGGCACAGCGTAGGTTTCCTACCCTACGCCGATCTGCTCTGATGCGGCTGCGTTGACGCCATCGCCTCATCCCGCCATGTTGCGCCCATGACCCGAACGACGCTCGATCTCACCGGGCTGAAATGCCCGTTACCTGCTCTGAAGACGCGCAAGGCGCTAAAGCCGTTGCAGCCTGGCGATCAACTCGAAGTGCACTGCACCGATCCCTTGTCGGTGATTGACATTCCGAATCTGATTCGCGAGACCGGCGACAAGGTCGAGATCACCGAGCGCAACGAGGCGCGCATCGTATTCCTGGTCGAAAAGAGCGACGCCCCGTAGAAAGGCGAATGTTCACGGCGGCGACGTTTGACTATGCTGCGCCTGCGGGGGACGGCCGAAGCTTCGCTGCAGTGCGAAAGGCGCCGAATATTGCGGTGGATGATCTCAAACCTAAGACATCGGGCATGACTTTCTCAACGCCGAGGGCAAGCGCAGCCGCGAGTCCCGCGGTGGGCCGCGAGCCTGCCGTCAAGCTCGGCAAGACGGCTGCAGGGCCGGAGTTCGGCGCGCTGGCGCAGGCCTCCATCCTGATCGTCGACGACGAGCCGGGCATGCGCAATTTCCTGGTGCGCACGCTTGCGCCGCGCTGCAAGTTGGTGGACGAGGCAGCCGATACCGACCAGGCCTCGCGCAAGCTCGATTCCAACCGCTACGACGTCGTCATTCTCGATAACATCATGCCAGGCAAGAATGGCGTCGATTGGCTCGCCGAGCAGCGCGCCGTCGGCTTTTTCGCCGACGCCATCCTGATCACCGCCTATGCCGACCTCGACACCGCGATTCAGGCCTTGCGCGCCGGTGCGGCCGATTTCGTGCTCAAGCCGTTCCGCTCCAACCAGATCCTCAACGCGGTGGCACGATGCCTCGACCGTGTCCGCCTCCAGCGTGAGAATTATGTCCTGCGCTATGCTCTGCGTGCCTCGTCCGACCGCACCTTTCTGCGCGACAATCTGATTGGACAATCGGCAGCGACGCTGCGCGTACGCGAGACCATCGCGCGGGTCGCGCGCCTGCCGACCTCGGTTCTCCTCACCGGCGAATCCGGCACCGGCAAGGAAGTGGCAGCGCGCTCGATCCACTCGCTGTCCGACCGCGCCGACAAGCCCTTCGTGCCCGTGAATTGCGCGGCGATCCCGCCCGAGATGATCGAGGCCGAGCTGTTCGGACACATCAAGGGCGCCTTCACCGGCGCCGATTCGGGGCGCGAGGGCTTATTCCTGTATGCGCATGGCGGCACGCTGTTCCTCGACGAGATCGGGGAGCTGCCGCTGCCGATGCAGAGCAAGCTGCTCCGCGTGCTCGAAGACCGCCGCGTCCGTCCGGTTGGCTCCGAGCGTGAAGTTCCGGTCGACCTTCGCTTCATCTTCGCAACCAATGCCGAGCTTCAGAAGGAGGTCGAGAAGGGCCGTTTCCGAGCCGATCTGTTCTACCGGCTCAACGTGATGCAGATCCGCCTGCCGCTCCTGAAGGATCGCGGCGATGACGTGCAGGAGCTTGCCGCCATCTTCATGAGCAAGCTGTCGGCTCAGCTCGGCATGCCGCCGGTGCCGATCGACGCCTCGGTGCGGGCGGCGCTCGCAAGCTATGACTGGCCGGGCAATGTGCGCGAGCTGCGCAATTTGATCGAGCGCACGCTGATCCTCGGCGCCTTCCCCGACGATTTCGCCGGTCCCCGCAACAACGGTCAGTCGGCGCCTGCCGACAGTCTCGCGGAGCTCGAGCGCCGTCACATTCTTGGCGTGCTGAAGGAGGTCAATGGCAATCGCGAGGAGGCGGCGCGTCGCCTCGGTATCTCGCGCAAGACCATCGACCGCAAATGCGCGTTGTGGGATGTCTGATGCTGCCGGCCGCAGCGGCGAGCCCGTGCGGGGACGCTCCGTCCGCTTCCGGCTGCTCGCCATCGCGCTGCTGCCGATGCTGGTCATCCTGCCGCTCCTGCTCGGCGTTGCGATCTATCGCTGGAACGCGAAGTTCGACGCGACCCTGATCTCCAAGGTCAACGGCGATCTCACCATCGCCCACCAATATCTCGCCCGCATCCTGGAAAAGACCGGCGTCCAGCTCCGGGCGCTCAGCCTGTCGGCCCGCTTCCATGAGGTGCTGGCGCCGGATGCGCGCGGCTCCCTGCAGGATCTGCTCGACGAGACCCGCAAGGAAATCGGTCTCGATTTCCTGTATCTGACCAACGATCGCGGCGACGTCCTGGCCTCATCGCCGCCGCTGCAGCATCGACCGAGAAGTGACTGGCCGATCATCAGGTCGGCGCTGTCGGGACAGGTCCCTGCGACGGGCGTCGACATTTTCGGCAATGACGAGCTCGCCGCAATTTCGCCGGCCCTGGCCGAACGCGCGCGATTAGACCTCGTGCCGACCCCGAACGCGGTGCCGACCGACCGCAGCACCGAGACGCGCGGCATGGTCGTGCATGCGGCGAGCCGGGCGATGCTACCTGACGGTGGCGCCGCTGCGGTGGTCGGCGGCACGCTGCTCAACCAGAATCTCGAATTCATCGACACGATCAACGATCTCGTCTATCGCGCGGCGAGCCTGCCGGAGGGCAGCCAGGGCACTGCGACGCTGTTCCTGGACGACGTGCGGATATCGACCAACGTCCGTCTGTTCGAGGGACGGCGCGCGCTCGGCACGCGCGTGTCGGCGGCGGTGCGCTCGGCCGTGCTGGGCGAGGGGCGAACCTGGCTCGACAGCGCTTTCGTGGTCAATGACTGGTACATCTCCGCCTACGAGCCGCTGGTCGACAGTTACGGCAAGCGGGTCGGCATGCTCTATGTCGGCTTTCTGGAGAAGCCGTTCAGTGAAGCCAAATACCAGACATTGATGATCATCATCGTAGCGTTCATCGCGATCACCGCAGCGACCGTACCAATCTTCCTGCGCTGGGCGAGCTCCATCTTCATGCCGCTGGAGCGCGTCACGGCGACGATCACTGAGGTGGAGCGCGGGAACCTCTCCGCCCGCACCAAGATGCCGGTGTTGGGTGACGAGATCGGCCGCGTCGCGGTTCATCTCGATAGCCTGCTCGATCAGATCCAGGAACGCGACCGACAGCTCCGGGAATGGAATGAGGAACTGAACGTCCGCGTGCGGGAGCGCACCCGGGACCTCGAGCACGCCAATCTCAAGCTCGAGGCAACCACCAAGCAGCTCATCATGTCGGAGAAGCTGGCTGCGATCGGCGAGATCACCGCCGGCGTTGCGCACGAGATCAACAATCCGATCGCAGTGATGCAGGGCAATCTCGACGTTATCCGCAGCGTGTTCGGGGCCGATGCCGACAAGGCGAAGGTCGAGTTTCGCCTGCTCGACGAGCAGATTCACCGCATTAGCCAGATCGTGACCAAGCTGTTGCAGTTTGCAAGGCCGGAGGAATATGCCGGCTATGTCGAGCGCCATGCGCCGGCGAGCGTCATCTCCGACTGTCTGCCGCTGGTGCAGCATCTTCTGAACAAGACCGAGATCGCCGTGGTCAGGGACGACCGCGCTAACCGGCTCGTGCTGATGAACCGCAACGAGCTGCAGCAGGTCCTGGTCAATCTCATCGTCAACGCGATCCATGCCATGCCGGAAGGCGGAACCCTGACGCTCCGCTCCTTCGATGCGGAGCGCGATGGCCATCAAGGCGTCGCCATCGAGGTCGCCGACACCGGCATCGGCATGAGCACTGAGGTGATCGAAAAGATATTCGACCCCTTCTACACCACGAAACGGCGGCAAGGCACGGGGCTTGGCCTCTCCATCAGCCAGACGCTGATCAAGCGCCAGGGCGGACAGATCACGGCCGAAAGCCGCGTCGGTTCCGGGAGTACATTCACGGTGTGGCTGCCGGAAGCGACCTGATTGGACATTTTGTCCGAGGATCTCGGGACATTCTGTCCGGCGCAGCACATTGCGCTGCGGGAAGTCGTTGAATTGTCACGATGCGACTTCTGGCACGTACGTTGCTCATCTCAGGACAGGGTGTTGAGGGGGATGAGGGCGCGATAGCCGTCACAGCAACGCTGCTTGCGAGGCGAAGGGACATCACCCGCGATCAGCTGCTTGCTCGGCGCATATGACGCGATGCGCACCAGACGATTCCGCTTCGGCATGAAGTCCGACCTGTCATGCGCGGCTGCCAAGCTCGCGCAGGACCGGTCTCAAACCGATGTGCCGGCAAGGCCACGCTTTGGAGGTAATGCTTATGACGACTGCCGATACCGTTCTTGCACCAATTGGTGCTTCCGGCTTCCTCGATCGTGAACGCACGATCGCGACCGCCGGCTTCAATCGCTGGCTGGTGCCGCCGGCAGCGCTGTGCATCCATTTGTGCATCGGCATGGCCTATGGCTTCTCGGTGTTCTGGCTGCCGCTCTCGCGCGCGATCGGGTTGACCGCACCGAAAGCCTGTCCGGATATGTCGCTGTGGCAAGAGCTCTTCACCACCACCTGCGACTGGAAGGTCGCAAGCCTGGGGTGGATGTACACGCTGTTCTTTGTCTTGCTCGGCGTCTCCGCCGCGATTTGGGGCGGCTGGCTCGAGCGCGCCGGTCCGCGCAAGGCGGGCGTTGTCGCCGCCTGCTGTTGGGGCGGTGGTCTTCTGATCGGTGCTTTCGGCGTCTACGTCCACCAGCTCTGGATCATGTGGCTGGGCGCCGGCGTGATCGGCGGCATCGGGCTTGGCCTTGGCTACATCTCTCCGGTGTCGACCTTGATCAAATGGTTTCCGGATCGTCGCGGCATGGCGACCGGCATGGCCATCATGGGATTCGGCGGCGGTGCCATGATTGGCGCGCCGCTAGCAAACATTCTGGTGAACGGCGGCAAATTCCTCAGCTTCGATCTCGGTTCCTTCCATTTTGAATTGGGCGCACCCGGTTTCTTTCCTGGGTTCAAGTCGGCTGCCGACGTCGGCGTCTGGCAGACCTTTCTCTTGATGGGGATGATCTACTTCGTCTTCATGATGATCGGCGCCTTCGCCTATCGCGTGATTCCGACCGGCTGGCAACCCGAAGGCTGGACCCCGCCGAGTGAGAAGAAGTCGATGATCACCGAGCACCATGTGCACCTCGACAACGCGCACAAGACGCCGCAATTCTGGCTGATCTGGTGGGTGCTCTGCTTGAACGTCTCGGCGGGTATCGGCGTGATCGGCATGGCCTCGCCGATGCTCCAGGAGATCTTCGCCGGCAAGCTGATTGGGCATCCCGAGTTGACCTTCGGCCAGCTTTCGGTTGAACAGAAAGCTGCGATCGCAGCGATCGCCGCCGGCTTCGCCGGTCTGTTGTCGTTGTTCAACATCGGCGGCCGGTTCTTCTGGGCGTCGATGTCGGACCTCATGGGTCGCAAGAACACCTACTACACGTTCTTCATCCTCGGCATCGTTCTCTACGCGCTGGCGCCGACCTTTGCGGCGATGGGCTCGAAGCTGTTCTTCGTGCTCGCCTTCTGCATCATCCTGTCGATGTATGGCGGCGGCTTCGCGACCGTGCCGGCCTATCTCGCCGACATGTTCGGCACTCAGTTCGTCGGCGCCATTCACGGCCGGCTGCTGACGGCTTGGTCGACCGCGGGCATCATCGGCCCGGTGGTGGTGAACTATATCCGCGAGTTCCAGCTTGCGGCCGGCGTGCCGCGGGACAAACTTTATGACACCACAATGTACATCCTCTGTGCGATGCTGATCGCGGGCCTGATCTGCAACTATTTGATCAAGCCGGTCAATCCGAAGTGGAACATGAGCGCGGAAGAGGTCGCCAAGTTGCAGGCAGCGAGCGCCAAGAGCGAAGCGGCGGTCCAGCACGGCTCCTTCGGTATCGGGAAGGGTGGGCTCGATGTCTCGGCCGCGCTGTTCTGGGCCTTCGTGGCTATTCCGATCGCATGGGGCGTGTTGAAGACGCTCGAGAGCGCGGTGAAGATCTTCTGATCGTGCAGGGTCCTCTCGCAGCGGGAATCTCCACTCCAAGGTGCATGAGGGCGGCGCCAGATCGATCCGAGCGGGGCATGCGGCTTTTTGGCCGCATGCCCCCTAAATACTTATTGCAACGCACGAATTCTCTTGGCATCTGGTATGCCAATGATTAGAGTTGGACTTGTTCTAAAGAAGGGCTACGAGACGCAGCGATGAGCCACGACGTGCAACAGGTCCGCTCGTTCGAACATCCGGGCGAGGGACGGAAGCGAGCCAAGGCGACGCCCAAGGGGCGCCAGGTCGACCCTACGGCCGCGCACGAGATCGAGCAACTGCTCGGCGACAGGCCGCGGCGGCGCGATTTGCTGATCGAATATCTGCACCTGATCCAGGACAAATACCACCAGATTTCGGCCGCGCATCTCGCCGCGCTCGCCGACGAGATGAAGCTCGCCTTCGCCGAGGTGTTCGAGACCGCGACCTTCTACGCGCATTTCGACGTGGTGAAGGAAGGTCAGCCCGACATTCCGCCGCTGACGATCCGCGTCTGCGATTCGCTGACCTGCGCGATGCTCGGCGGCGAGAAGCTGCTCGAGGATCTGCAGAGCGCGTCAGGTCCCGGCATCCGCGTCGTGCGCGCGCCCTGCGTCGGCCGCTGCGATACCGCGCCTGCCGCCGAGGTCGGCCACAACTTCGTCGACCATGCGACCGTCGCCAATGTGATGGCGGCTGCGAAGGCTGGCGACACCCACGCGCATCTGCCGAAATATATCGATTACGAGGCCTACGTCGCCGGCGGCGGCTATAAGCTGCTCAATCGCCTCCGCTCCGGCGAATTACCGACGGACGAGCTGCTGAAGGCGCTCGATGACGCTTCGCTCCGCGGTCTCGGCGGCGCAGGCTTCCCGACGGGACGCAAATGGCGCGCGGTGCTCGGCGAGCCCGGGCCGCGGCTGATGGCGATCAACGGCGACGAGGGCGAGCCCGGCACGTTCAAGGACCGTTTCTATCTCGAAAGCGATCCGCATCGCTTCATCGAGGGCATGCTGATCGGCGCGCATGTGGTGCAGGCCTCCGACGTCTACATCTATCTGCGCGACGAATATCCGGCCTCACGCGAGATCCTCGAACGCGAGATCGCCAAGCTCCCGCCGGGCGGTCCGACGCTGCATATGCGCCGCGGCGCCGGTGCCTATATCTGCGGCGAGGAATCCTCGCTGCTGGAGAGCATCGAGGGCAAGCGCGGCCTGCCCCGGCACAAGCCGCCTTACCCGTTCCAGGTCGGCCTGTTCGGGCTGCCGACGCTGATCAACAACATCGAGACGCTGTGGTGGGTGCGCGACATCGTCGAGAAGGGCGCCGACTGGTGGAAGGGCAATGGCCGCCATGAGCGTCATGGCCTGCGCAGCTTCTCGGTCTCGGGCCGCGTCAAGAATCCCGGCATGAAGCTCGCGCCCGCGGGCATCACCGTGCGCGAGTTGATCGACGAATATTGCGGCGGCATGGTCGACGGCCATCAGTTCTATGCCTACCTGCCGGGCGGCGCGTCCGGCGGCATCCTGCCGGCATCGATGGATGACATCCCGCTCGATTTCGGCACACTGGAGAAATATGGCTGCTTCATCGGTTCGGCCGCGATCGTGATCCTGTCGCAAAAGGACAGCGTGCGCGCGGCGGCGCTGAACCTGATGAAGTTCTTCGAGGACGAGAGCTGCGGTCAGTGCACACCGTGCCGCGTCGGAACCCAGAAAGCAGCGCTGCTGATGCAGAAGCCGGTCTGGAACCGGGCCTTGCTGGAAGAATTGAGCCAAGCGATGCGCGATGCCTCGATCTGCGGGCTCGGACAGGCGGCATCGAATCCGCTGACCACCGTGATCAAATATTTCCCTGACGAGTTCAAGGACGCGGCCGAATGACCAAGATTACGTTCGAGCTCGACGGCAAGCAGGTCGAGGCCAAACCCGGCGAGACGATCTGGCAGGTGGCCCAGCGCCAGGGCCGCGAGATTCCGCACCTCTGCTATTCGCCCGCGCCCGATTATCGCCCCGACGGCAACTGCCGTGCCTGCATGGTCGAGATCGAGGGCGAGCGCGTGCTGGCGGCGTCCTGCAAGCGCACGCCGTCGGTCGGCATGAAGGTGAAGACCGAGAGCGCGCGCGCCGTTGCCGCCCAAAAAATGGTGATGGAGCTGCTCGTCGCCGACCAGCCGGCGCGCGAGACCTCGCACGATCCGGATTCGAAGTTCTGGCATTGGGCCGAGACGACGGGCGTCACCGAGAGCCGCTTCCCCGCCGCCGAGCGCTGGGCGACAGATGCCAGCCATCCGGCGATGCGGGTCAATCTCGATGCCTGCATCCAGTGCGGCCTGTGCGTGCGCGCCTGCCGCGAGGTCCAGGTCAACGACGTCATCGGCATGGCCTACCGCAATGCCGGCGCCAAGATCGTGTTCGACTTCGACGATCCCATGGGCGAGTCGACCTGCGTTGCCTGCGGCGAATGCGTGCAGGCCTGTCCGACCGGCGCGTTGATGCCGGCCGTGATGCTCGACGAGAAGCAGACCCGTGTCACCTATGCCGACAGGAAGGTCGACTCGCTCTGTCCGTTCTGCGGTGTCGGCTGCCAGGTGACCTACGAGGTCAAGGACGAGAAGGTGATCTATGCGGAGGGGCGCGACGGCCCCGCCAACCACAATCGCCTCTGCGTGAAGGGCCGCTTCGGCTTCGACTACATCCACCATCCGCATCGCCTGACAAAACCGCTGGTGCGGCTGCCGAATGCGAGGAAGGACGCCAACGACCAGGTCGATCCGGCCAATCCGTTCACGCATTTCCGCGAGGCGAGCTGGGAAGAGGCACTCGACATCGCCGCCAAGGGCCTCGTCAAGATCCGCGACGAGAAGGGCGTGAAGGCGCTGGCCGGCTTCGGCTCGGCCAAGGGTTCGAACGAAGAGGCCTATCTGTTCCAGAAGCTGGTGCGTACCGGTTTTGGCTCGAACAATGTCGACCACTGCACCCGGCTGTGCCACGCCTCGTCGGTGGCCGCACTTTTCGAAGGCCTGAGCTCGGGCGCGGTGTCGGCGCCGTTTGCTGCAGCGATGGATGCCGAGGTCATCTGGGTGATCGGCGCCAATCCGACCGTGAACCACCCGGTCGCGGCGACCTACATCAAGAACGCGGTCAAGCAGAACGGCGCCAAGCTGTTCGTGATGGACCCGCGCCGGCAGTCGCTGTCGCGCCACGCGACCAAGCATCTGCAGTTCAAGCCGGGCTCCGACGTCGCCATGCTGAACGCGATGATCAACACGATCATCACCGAGGGGCTGACCGACGACCAGTACATTGCCGGCTACACCGAAGGCTTCGAGGAGCTCAAGGAGAAGATCAAGGATTTCACGCCGGAGAAGATGGAGCCGATCTGTGGCATCCCGGCGCAGACCCTGCGCGAGGTCGCGCGCACCTATGCGCGCGCTAAATCCTCCATCATCTTCTGGGGCATGGGCATCAGCCAGCACGTCCACGGCACCGACAATGCGCGCTGCCTGATTGCGCTGGCGCTGATCACCGGCCAGGTCGGCCGTCCCGGCACGGGCCTGCATCCGCTGCGCGGCCAGAACAACGTGCAGGGCGCCTCCGATGCCGGCCTGATCCCGATGTTCCTGCCGGACTATCAGCCGGTCGGCCGCGATGACATGCGCGGCGCTTTCGAGAAGCTGTGGCAGCAGGATCTCGACCCGGTCCGCGGATTGACCGTGGTCGAGATCATGAACGCGATCCATGCCGGCGAGATCAAGGGCATGTACATCGAGGGCGAGAACCCCGCGATGTCCGATCCTGATCTCCAGCATGCACGCCATGCGCTGGCCATGCTCGATCATCTCGTAGTGCAGGATCTCTTCGTCACCGAGACCGCGTTCCACGCCGACGTGATCCTGCCGGCCTCGGCCTTTGCCGAGAAGGAAGGCTCCTTCACCAACACCGATCGCCGCGTGCAGCTCGCGCGCCAGGTGATCAAGCCGCCCGGCGATGCGCGGCAGGATCTCTGGATCATCCAGGAGATCGGCAAGCGCATGGGCCTGCCGTGGAATTATTCCGGCCCCGGCGACGTCTACACCGAGATGGCGGAGCTGATGCCGTCGCTGAAAAACATCAGCTGGGAACGGCTGGTGCGCGAAGGCGCGGTCACCTATCCGGCCGACGCTCCCGATAAGCCCGGCAACGAGATTATCTTCACCACTGGCTTCCCGACCGCGAGCGGCCGCGGCAAGATCGTGCCGGCCAAGGTCGTCCCGCCGGACGAATTGCCGGACGACGAATATCCGATGGTGCTGTCGACCGGCCGCGTGCTCGAGCACTGGCACACCGGCTCGATGACGCGCCGCGCGCAAGTGCTCGACCAGATCGAGCCCGAGGCGGTCGCGTTCATGTCGCCGAAGGACATGCGCAAGAAGAGGCTCGCGCCAGGCGACTTCATTCGCCTGGAGACCCGCCGCGGCGCCGTCGAGGTCAAGGTGCGCTCCGACCGCGACGTGCCAGAGAACATGGTGTTCATGCCGTTCTGCTACGCAGAGGCGGCGGCGAACCTGTTGACCAACCCGGCGCTCGATCCCTTCGGCAAGATCCCGGAGTTCAAGTTCTGCGCGGCTAGGGCGGAGCGCGTGGAGATGCGCGACGCGGCGGAGTAGGGGCGACCTCCTCCCTGTGGAGTTTGGCGGCGTAGCGCCGCTCCGCTGTCGTCATCGCGCACGAGGCTTGCCACAAAAACCGCTGTCATGCCCCGGCTTGACCGGGGCATCCAGTACGCCGCGGCGGATGTGGTAAGAGCGAGTTCTCCAATGCCGGCCTCTGGGATACTGGATCGCCCGGTCAAGCCGGGCGATGACACCGAGGCTGTGGCGTGCAAGAGTGCCCGCATCGTCATTGCAAGCGCAGCGAAGCAATCCAGACCGTCTCTCCGGCGGGATTCTGGATTGCTTCGTCGCTTCGCTCCTCGCAATGACGGTGGTAAACGTGACTCATGTCCAAAGTCACCCCCGCCACGCGCGCGCTTGAAGCCGCCGGAGTTGCCTTCACCGTTCACACTTATGACTACGATCCCGACGCTGCGAGCATCGGCCTTCAGGCTGCCGCCGCGCTGGGTGAAGACCCGGCGCGCGTGTTGAAGACGCTGATGGCCTTGGTGGACGGCAAGCCGGTCTGCGTGGTCGTCCCGTCCGACCAGGAAGTCTCCATGAAGAAGCTCGCCGCAGTCGTGAGCGGCAAGTCGGCGCAGATGATGAAGCCGCTCGAGGCCGAGCGCGTCACCGGCTACAAGGTCGGCGGCATCAGCCCGTTCGGGCAGCGCAAGCCGGTGCGCACTGTGATCGACCGGCGGGCCATGACGCAGGAACAGATGTATCTCAACGGGGGCCAGCGCGGGTTACAGGTGCGGCTCAAGCCGGACGATGCGCGCGAGGTCCTCAAGGCAGTCGTGGCCGACGTGATCGCCTGACCACGCAGGCGGTCGCACGCGCCATCAGTTGCGGTGCACAAACGCGGCGTCTTGCAGGTTGAATTTGTTGCGGGCTCGCGTGCATTGAGCCTGCACAGCATCATTAGACTATGGTAGGGTACGACATCCGCGGAAAAAAAGTGCGTCGAAAACAGGGAGGACGACATGCGGGTGATTGCGTCGAAGGTCCTTGGCTCGCTGGCCGCAGGACTTTTTTTTATGTCCGGTGCCGTGATGTCCGCGGAGCCGCCGAAGGAGATGAAGCTCTACGTCTTCTCGTCGGGGGCGCTCAATCTCGACAAGTCGATCATTCAGAATGGCAGTAGTGGCAAGGTCCAGATCCCGGTCGGCTTCTTTCTGATCCGGCATCCAAAGGGCGACGTGCTGTTCGACTGCGGCAACAACGACCGCATCATCAAGGATCCCGACTATTGGGGCCCGTTCGTGAAGGCGCTTGACCCCGGCCGTTCGCCCGACATCGCCATCGACGCCCAGCTTGCCAAGATCAACGTCAAGCCGTCCGATATCAAATATGTCGTGCTCGGCCATTTCCACGTCGATCACGCCGGCAACATTGGAAAATTCCTGGACTCGACCTTCGTGTTCCAGCGTGACGAGATCAGGAACGCGTTCTGGCCGGCGCCGGGCTATGCAACCTTCTTCATCTCGGACGACTTCGCCATGCTGCGCAACAGCGTCGGCGGCGGCATGCCGGCCAAGTACAAGACAATCGAGCTCGACGGCGATCTCGATCTGTTCGGCGACAACAGCGTCTTCATCCATCGCACCGTCTCGCACACGCCCGGAAGCCAGATCCTGGTGGTGCGGCTGCCGAAGACCGGAACAGTGGTGCTGACCAGCGACGCCATCTATCTCCAGGAGAATCTGGATAAGAACATCCTGCCGAGCATCGGCAGCGTCTATGATCCGGTCGGCATGCTCGATGCCTATGCCTGGGTGAAGCGGGTGCGCGACACAGAGGGCGCCGACATCATCTACGCCCACGATCCCGACGTGTTCAAGGCGCACAAGCACTCGCCCGAATTCTACGAGTGATCGGTCGCGACATCGGGTCATCTCGTGCAAGTCGTTATCCCGGGTCCCTGTGCCCGGGATTCCGTTCGGTACTCCGAGGGAGTGCCCGCCAGAGGGGTGTCTAAACTCTCCATGCTTCCGGCTGTCTCTCCGGTCGTTGTCGCCGAGCGCGTAACAAAATGGTACGGGCCGCGGCGCGCTGTCGCCGACGTCTCGTTTTCCATCGCGCCGGGCGAGATCGTCGGACTGCTCGGGCCGAATGGATCCGGCAAGAGCACGATCTTCCGTATACTTACGGGCTATCTGGTTCCGACGAGCGGGCGCATTGCGGTCGCCGGCCACGACGTGGTTGAGGATTCCATCGGTGTGCGCCGCGCCATCAGCTACGTGCCGGAAGATGCGCCGCTCTACGACCACATGCGGGTCGGCGAATTCCTGCATTTTATGGCGGGGCTCAAAGGCCTGCACGGGGCGAAGGCGAGGGCCGCGGTCGACGAGGCGGCCGAGCGGCTCGACCTTGTGCGCGTCATGAAGCTGACGGCCGGCAAATTATCGCGCGGCTTCCGCCAGCGTGTCTCGATCGCGCAAGCACTCTTGGGCGATCCAGACGTTCTGGTGCTGGACGAGCCGACCAGCGGGCTCGATCCTCATCAGGTGATCGCCGTACGCGACCTGATCCAGTCGCTGGCCGGACGGCACACCGTGCTCATGGCCTCGCACATCCTGCCCGAGATCGAGAAGATTGCTTCGCGGGTGATGATCCTGCTCGATGGCGTGCTGCTGGCATCCGATGCATTGAAGGATGCCGCGCCCGATCTCCGGCTTCGCTTGTCGGCGGATGCGTCGCTCGAATCCATTCGCGCTGCGGCTGCTGCGGTCGCCGGCGTGCGCGACATCGTCGCCGCTGCCGATGGAGGTGGGCGCTTTCTCGTTGTGGCGGATCGGCGTCCTGCACTTGCCGCCGACCTCCTGTCCGCGCTGGTCGGTGCGCAAATTGCGGTGCGTGAGCTGACCGAGCTGCGGCCCGACCTCGAGCGGGTGTTTCTCGACCTCACCCGCCAGCCGGAGGCGGCCGCATGAGAAGCTTCGCCGTGCTGCTGGGCAAGGAAGCGACGGCGCTGTTCTCTTCGCCGATCGCCTACGTGCTGATGACCGTGTTCCTGCTGATCATGGGCTATAGCTTCACGCTGACGCTGTTCCTCAGCCATCAGCCGAGCATGGTGCACGTCTTTTTCCAGATGTTCGTGCTGTTCATGCTGACCGCGCCGCTGATCACCATGCGCCTGTTCGCGGAGGAGCGGAAGCTCAAGACGCTGGAGGTGCTGCTGACCGCCCCTGTCTCCGAGGTCGCCATCGTGCTTGCGAAATTTCTCGCCGCGATGAGCCTGATCGTGGTCATGCTTGTGCTGTCGGGGGCCTACGCGGCCGCGCTCGCCTGGTTCGGCGATCCGGATTTCGGCCCGATCTACAGCGGCTATTTCGGCCTCTTGCTGTTCGGCTCGGCGCTGATCGGCGCGGGGCTGTTGGCCTCGGCGTTGACGGCAAACCAGGTGATCGCAGCGCTGATCTCGCTCAGTGTGTTCCTCCTGCTCTGGATCATCGACAATTTCGGCTGGCTGCTGCCGAGCCCGTTCGACACGCTGGTGGTGAACCTGTCGCTCTCGGTCCATTTCCGTCCCTTTGCCGTCGGCTCGGTCTACCTGTCCGACGTGGGCTTCTTCCTCAGCGTCACGCTGCTGACGCTGCTGTTGACGGTCCGCGCGCTGGCGCGGCGGTGAGAGGCAACCGAATGACCGGCCCAGCCAGATCGAACGTCGCGCTGCTCGTCCTGGCGGCCGGAGCGATCATCTGTGGCGCACTCGGCTTTGCCGGACTCGGCGAGACGTCCACGAACATCTTGCTGTTCATGGCCTGCGGTCTCACCTTGCTCGCACTCTTCATCGTCGCGATCAGGCTGCCGTTGCGCAGCGGCGGTTCGGCCTGGCTCGCGAACACGTCGATCGTCCTTGCCGCCATCGCCGTCGTGATCGGCGCCAACGTTGCGCTCTATCGCCATGATTTGCACTTCGACGTCAGCCGCGAAGGGCGCAACACGCCGCCGCAGCAGCTCACCGATGTGATCGCGCAATTGCGCGTCCCGCTGTCCCTGACCTATTTCTACAATGCGGGCGATGCAAATGCAGTCAATGTCAAGGAATTGGTTCAGACCGCCGCGCGCAATCATCCGCTGTTCGCGTTCCGCGCCATCGATCTCGACAAGGAGCCAGGCCTTGCCCGCGATCTCGGCGTTCGCGCCTACAATACCGCGGTGCTCCAGGCCGAGGATCGCAAGGTCCTGGTCGAGAACGTCATTGATCCCGCCCGCATCGGCTATGCCGCGTTACGGGTGCTGCGCAAGCGCGTAGAGACTGTGTGCTTCGTCACCGGTCACGGCGAGACGTTTCGGCCGCTGCCATCGCATTTCCATTTCAGCCATGTCGAGACGCTGAAGGGGCACGAGACGCCCGGCGCCGGCGACGTGCTGGAGGCGGCGCCCGAAGCGCTCGATAGGCTTCAACTCGCGTTGAACCAGATCGGCTTCGAGATGCGCGAGCTCGTCACGGCGACTGCCTCCAAGATCCCGTCGGACTGCTCGGTCGTCGCCGATGTCGGCCCACGCACCGCCTTTTCCGCTGACGAGGCGGCGCTGCTTGGCGACTATGTCGGAGGAGGGGGCCGGCTTCTGCTGCTGATTGATCCGCTGTCGGAGGTCAACGGCGATTTCGAGCGCCTGCTGCTGAGGCCTGTCGGCTTGTCGACCGAGGCGGCGATCGTGATCGATCCCCTCAATCATTTCCGCACCGACGCGGACAAGGTCGCGGTCCCCTATTATCCGCCGCATCCGATCACCCGGCGCCTGGCGTTGACCGTGTTTCCGCAAGTCCGGCCGCTCGGGGTGGCGCAGCCGCCAAGCGGCGTAAGCACGATCGTCCTCGCGGCCAGCAGTCAGGACAGCTACCTGCGTTCGCCCAGGACTGTTGCCGCTGCGAGCGATGGGGCGGCAACAGGGACCCGCAGTGCCCAGCCGCTCGCGATTGCTCTCGAGGGGACCTGGCCGGGCGGCGCGCCAGACAAGCGCTTCCGCATGGTCGTGGCCGGGACCAGCAAGTTCGCGAGCAACGAATATTTCCCCTATGTCTCCAACGGCGAGCTGTCGCTCGCCACGCTACGCTGGCTCGCCGAGGATGATCACTCGCCAAGTGTCGCGCCGCAGACCTTCAAGCTGCCGGAGATCGTGTTGACCAGCGGCCAGATGCGCGACACCTTCATTGTGCTGGAAGTGCTGTTGCCGCTGAGCACGGCCTTGTTCGGTGTTGCGATGTGGTGGAGGCGGCGGTGAGGGCCGGGGCGGCCGGAGGCGGGACGGCCCGATGGCTGATGCCGCTCCTGGCTGCGGTGCTGGTGGCGCTCCTCGGGCTGCTGGTCCTCAGCGGAGAATGGCCGGCGCTGCGCAGCAAGGTCGCATTCGCACCCAAGGGCCTCCTGACTCTCACGCCGGCCGACGTTCGGAGAGTGGAGATCCGTTCGGATGGTGACAGCGTCGTCCTGCTTCGCAGGGAAGGCGCATGGGCGATCGAGGGGCTGGATGGCACCATGCCGGCTGAGCTCAGGACGCATCTCGAGACGGCGCTGCGGCTCGCCGCGGTAAGCGAGCCGGCGCGCGAAATCCCCGCCGGCGAGCTCAGCCCGGCAAGCTTCGCGGGCTTCGGTCTGGACCCACCCGCAACCGTCGCGGTCATCGAGGCCGTCGACGGTACGGCGACGTCGGTGAATGTGGGCGTGCTGAATCCGGCGAATACGTCGCACTATGTCCGGGTCAGCGGCCGCCCCGCCGTATACCTGATGCCGCGCCATGTCGGCGAGGAGTGGCGCGTCACCTTCGACATGATACGCCGCCTGCGCGGTCCGGCCGGCGCCGATGCGGCGAGCCGCGGCAAGAGCCTGTTGCTGCCGGTATCGATGGCGCAGGTCTGGGCGCTCGAGATCGTCTTCGCCGGCAAGCTCACCCGTTTCGAGCGCGATGCCGGTGGCAATTGGTTCCGCCATCTCGGTCAGCACAATCATGCCGCCGGTAATGTCGTCCATGTCGCCGATCCCGAGCAGGCCCGCATCATCGATGGAGCGCTGCGTGCGTTCGATGCCGCTGCGGTCGAGACGCGGATTGGCGCTGCCGATCCGTCGCAATTGGCGCGGTACGGCCTCAATCTGCCGAGCCTGATCGTTCTGGTCTTCGCGCGCGACGCGGCGGCGCCGCTCGCAAGGCTCGAATTCGGCGCCTCCGCCGACAGTCTCGATCGTTACGCGCGGCTCGCGCCCGACGGCGCCGTGGTCACGGTGGCCGAGTTCGAGATGCGCCGGTTGACGGAGCTGCTGCGCGCGGTCGGAGCGGGATCATGATGCGAGCGCGCCTGGCGCTGCTCGGCATGATTCTGCTCGGCATCGGCATGCCGGCGTGGGCACACCAGGTCAATCTGTCGACCGCACGTGTGGCACTGACCGCCGCTCGCGCCGTGACCATCGAGGTGGCACTCAAGGGTAGCGACGTCGACCGGCTTGTCGGTACGAAGGTCTATGACCCGAAGCAAGATGCGGTCGATCCGGCCGCGGTCGAAACGGCCGCGGCATCGATCCTGACCTATGTGCGATCACATCTCGCGGTAACCGGCGCCGGCGGCACGGCGTGCTCGGCCGGGACTGCCGCGATCCTGGCGGACGGCGACGGCATCATCTATCGCAACAGTTTCGACTGTGCCGCCGTGGCCGGTGACATCGTCTATCGCTCCACCGTCCTGACCGAGAGGGATCCCACCGCGCGTCAGGTGGTGCTGGTCGCGCAGAATGGGACCGAGGCGCAGGCGCTGCTCGATTCTGGCAATACCACGGTCACGCTGTCCACCCCCGCGCCGCCGCTGTGGTCGACGATGCAGCGCTATCTCCTCACCGGCATCGAGCACATCTTTCTCGGCTACGATCACGTCGCCTTCCTGATTGCCGTCGTGCTGTGGGCGCGTCGGCTTATTCCCATCATCAAAATCGTCACCGCCTTCACCATTGCCCATTCGCTCACGCTGTCCTTGGCCGCGCTCGACGTCCTTGTCATTCCGAACCGGATCGTGGAGCCGGCGATCGCCGCCTCGATCGTCTTCGTTGCCGTGGAGAATTTCTTTTCGCGCGACATCGACAAGCGCTGGCGCGTGACCTTTCTGTTCGGGCTGATCCACGGCTTTGGTTTCGCCGGTGCGCTTCAGGAGATCGGGCTGCCGCCGAACGCGGTGGTGCCGGCGCTCGCCGCCTTCAACATTGGCGTCGAGATCGGGCAGGTCGCGATCGTTTCGATCGTGCTGCCGCTGCTTGGCCTGGTCGATCGGCTGTTTGCAGCCGACCGGACGAAGCCAGTGCGAGCTGCGAGGCTGGTCTATGCTGTCTCCGCGGCAATCAGCCTGCTCGGCGGCTACTGGCTGCTGACGCGCGTCTTCGAGGCGTGATCCGCGCTACTGCTTCTGCAGCAGCTTGAGCCGGCAGCGTAGCGCTTCACGGATGTGTGCACGCGCAAGCTGCTCGGCCCTGTCGCCGTCGCGCGCGGCGATGGCCTCGATGATGGCCCGATGTTCGCCGTGGCTGGTTGAAGGACGGCCGGTCACCGTAAAGGTGGTCGGGCCGAGCAGGGCGATCCAGTCCTGCAATTCCCGCGAAGCGTTGTCGAGATAGCGGTTGCGCGCGGCGCGGCAGATGGCTTCGTGGAAGGCGCGATTGAGCCTCGCCATCTCCGCCGCGTCGCTCTCCGGCACCTCGACAAAGGCTTGCTCGATATCGCGGAGTGCGTCGATCTCCGTGGCGGAGGCGTGTGCGGCGGCGAGGCGCGCAGCCGCGCCTTCCATGATCTCACGCATGGCGTAGAGCTCGAGCACCTCTGATATGTTGAGGCTGCGCACGATCAGCCCGCGGCCGCCGGCCGGCTCGACGAAGCCGCGTGCCGCGAGCCGGCCGAGGGCTTCGCGAACCGGGGTGCGGCTGACCTTCAACCGCTGCGCAACCTCTTCCTCGCGCAGGCGGTCGCCGGCGCGGTAGCTGCCGGCCTGAAGCGCCTCGCAGAGCGAGCGGAACACGGCTTCGCCGAGCGCGACACCGCCGCCGCGCGCGATCGTTCCGCCTGTCTTTGCCGGACGTCTGGCCATTGTTCCCCAATGCGCATCCGGCCCATGCGAAGACGCCGCTTGCGTCGTCTATGTATATCTTTGTATACAAAGGTACGCAACAGCGCCCTGGTTGGGCATGGTCGCTGACGGACAGAATGTCTCTAATCTCGCGTGCCAGCGGGCAGACGGTATGGGCAGCAAGTACGATGTGCTGGTGATCGGCGGCGGCAACGCCGCTCTGTGCGCAGCGATCGCCGCGCGGCGCGGTGGAGCGTCGGTGCTGGTGCTTGAGGGTGCGCCAAAGTTCTATCGCGGCGGTAACACGCGCCACACCCGCAACATGCGCTGCGCGCATGATGCGGCCACCGAAATCCTGACCGGCCCCTACACCGAGGAGGAGTTCTGGGAGGATCTGCTGCGCGTTACCGGCGGGCAGACCGACGAGGTGCTCGCCCGTCACATGATCCGGGAGTCCAAGGACATTTTGAACTGGATCGTGGAGCAGGGCGTGCGCTGGCAGCCGTCGCTCGGCGGCACGCTGAGCCTCGGCCGCACCAACTCGTTCTTTCTCGGCGGCGGCCGGGCGATGCTGAATGCGCTGTATCTCACGGCCGAGCAGCTGGGCGTCGAGGTCGAATACGATGCCGAAGTCATCGACCTCGTGATCGAGGACGGCATGTTCCTCGCCGCGCGCCTCAAGCGGCCGATCAACGGCAAGACCGAGATCCGCGCCACCTCGCTGGTCGCGGCGGCCGGCGGGTTCGAGGCCAACATCGAATGGCTGAAGCAATATTGGGGCGAGGCCGCCGACAATTTCCTGATCCGGGGCACGCCCTACAACCGCGGCTCGATCCTGAAGATGCTGCTCGACAAAGGCGTGCAGGAGGTCGGCGATCCCACCCAGTGCCATGCGGTTGCGATCGACGCCCGCGCGCCAAAATTCGACGGCGGCATCATCACTCGCCACGACTCCGTCGTGTTCGGGATCGTCGTCAACAAGCATGCGCAGCGCTTCTATGACGAGGGCGAGGACATCTGGCCGAAGCGCTACGCGATCTGGGGCCGGCTGGTCGCGGCGCAGCCCGACCAGATCGCCTACATCATCTTCGACTCGACCGTGGTCACGAGTTTCATGCCGACGCTGTTTCCGCCGATCGCCGGGCAGACCGTGGCGGAGCTCGCCGGCAAGCTGGAGCTCGATCCGGCGGCGCTGGAGAAGACCATCACCGAGTTCAATGCCGCGGTGCGGCCCGGCACCTTCGATCACACCATCCTGGACGATTGCCGCACCGAGGGCATCACGCCGCAGAAGACCCATTGGGCGCGGCGGATCGAGACGCCGCCTTATCTCGCCTATCCGGTGCGGCCCGGCATTACCTTTACCTATCTCGGCACGCGCGTGAACAAGGAGGCGCGCATGCTGATGGCCGACGGCAAGCCATCGGGCAACATGTTCGCGGCCGGCGAGATCATGGCCGGCAACGTGCTCGGCAAGGGTTATGCCGCCGGCATGGGCATGACCATCGGCAGCGTGTTCGGGCGGATCGCTGGACGGGAAGCGGCACGCCAGGCCAAGAACTAGAATGAAGAAAAGACTTAAGGAGACACCATGTCACGCATTGCCATCGCTTCGATCACGGCTCTGCTGATCCTGGGCCACGCCCGCGCAGCGGAGCCTATCACCCTGCGCGACATGGGTTCGTTCCATGTCGGTGGGCGTCTCGTCGAAATCTCCGGCAAGCCGGTGAAGGAGGTCGTGTTCACGCCCGGCGGCGTGCCGGCCAAGGTCGATCCGAACGGCACCTATCAGGTCGAACAGATGTATGTGCAATACTTCCTGCCGGCAAACGAGAAGGGGGCCTATCCGCTGCTGATGTGGCACGGCGGCGGGCTGACCGGCGTCACCTACGAGACCACGCCTGACGGACGCGAAGGCTGGCTGAATTATTTTCTGCGCAAGGGGTGGGCGGTCTATAATTCCGACGCGGTGGAGCGCGGGCGCGCAGGCTGGGCGCAATACCCCGACATCTTCAAGGGCGAGCCGGTCTTCCTCACCACGGCCAATCCGTTCGAGCGTTTCCGCATCGGCGATGGTCCGAACTCCTACGACCCCGATCCCGCCAAGCGAAAGCTGTTGCCGGGCAACCAGTTTCCGGTCGAGGGCTACGACAATTTCGTCAAGCAGAACGTCCCGCGCTGGACCACGACTGACGATGCGGCCATCGCCGCCTATATCGCCGAGATCGATCGCGTCGGTCCCTCGGTGATCCTATTCCACAGCCAGGCCGGCAGCTTCGGCTTCAAGGTCGCGCAAGCCCGGCCCGACAAGGTCAAAGCGTTGATTGCGATCGAGCCGGCCGGCATCGGCGATCTCGCCAAGGCGGATGTGCTGAAGAACATTCCAACCCTCATCATCTATGGCGACTATATCGAGCGCGATTCGCGCTGGCCCAAGATCCGTGCCAACGGCATCGCCTTTGCAGACGCCATCAAGGCGGCCGGCGGCAGCGTCGACGTCGTCGATCTCCCGCAGGCGGGCATCAAGGGCAATTCGCATATGGTGATGATGGACAAGAACAACCTCGAGGTCGCAGGCCTGATCCAGAAATGGCTCGAAGCAAAGGGCCTGACGAAGTAAAGCCATGCACGGAACCAGAATTTTGGACGAAGCCGACCGTCTGATGACAGTCTGCAATTCCTGCCGCTACTGCGAGGGCCTGTGCGCGGTGTTTCCGGCCATGGAGATGCGCCGCGCCTTCTCCGACGGTGATCTCAACTATCTCGCCAATCTCTGCCATGCCTGTGGCGCCTGCTATGTCGACTGCCAGTTCTCGCCGCCGCATGAATTCAACGTCAACGTTCCGAAGACGCTGGCAATTGCGCGCGCCGAGTCCTACGCGGCCTATGCCTGGCCGCGGGCGCTATCCGGCACATTTGCCCGGAACGGCCTCGTCATCAGCATCATCGCCGCGCTCAGCATGGCCGTCTTCATCCTCGGCTTCGCCGCCTTGAACGACCGCAGCGTACTGTTCGGCGTGCACACCGGCTCCGGCGCGTTCTACAGGCTGATGCCGCACAATGCGATGGCCGCGCTGTTCAGCGCCGCCTTCCTTTATGCGATCTTTGCTCTCGTCCTGAGCGTGCGCGCCTTCTGGCGTGACATCGGTCCACCGATTGGCGGCCGCGCCGACGGCGGCTCGATCTTTCAGGCGATCCGCGATGCCGGCGAGCTGCGCTATCTCCATGGCGGCGGCGTCGGCTGCTACAACGAAGACGACAAGCCAACCGATCGGCGCAAGCTCTATCACCACCTGACCTTCTACGGCTTCCTGCTGTGCTTTGCCGCGACCTCGGTCGCCACGCTGTATCACTATCTGCTCGGGCGCGAGGCGCCATATCCGTGGTGGGACCTGCCGGTCGTGCTGGGCACGCTCGGCGGCATCGGCCTGATCATCGGGCCGATCGGCCTGTTCTGGGCCAGGATGCGACGCGATCCGGCGTTGCTCGACGAGAGTCGCTACGGCATGGATGTCGGCTTCATCGCCATGCTGTTTCTGACCGGCATCACAGGCATGGCACTTCTGCTCCTGCGCGAGACCTCTGCGATGGGGCCACTGCTGGCGCTGCATCTCGGCGCGGTGTTCGCGCTGTTCATCACTATGCCCTATGGCAAGTTCGTGCACGGCATCTATCGCTTTGCGGCGCTGGTGCGTTATGCGCAGGAGCGGCGGATGGCGGCGTGACCGTTACCCCGGCTGAAAGCGGCTGTCGCGCAGGAAGGCGATCGTCTGTTCGATTGCAACGGCGTGGCGCGGAAGCCCGGTATGGGACGCCTTCACGACGATGTGGTCCGCCATGCCGGCGAGCATTGCGCTTTGCACCGACACCCGCCCGTCATTCGGCTTCGGCAGGACGAAGAGGCCGGCGACGGGATCAATGAAGCGGTTTCCCGCGATGACGCCGACGGGATAGTCCACGGGCGGCAGCACGCCCGGCTGGGTCGCCGGCGTGGTGAGCTCCAGCCCGGCGGGCCCATAGAATGCGCGGTAGAGCCGAGATCCGCTCAAGAGATCGGCGACCTCGCTGCCGCCATTCGGCGTGCCCAGCATCACGATGCCGCCAAGGCGGGGCGGCCGGTATCTTGCGATGTAGGCTCGCGCGACGAGACCGCCCATTGAATGCGCGACGAAGTGCAGCGGCGCGCTTCGTTCAGTGAAGCGCGCGATTGCCGGGTGGATATCGTCCGCAAGCGCTGCGATTGGCTTCTTGCGGCTGGCATAGTCGATGTTGAGCGTCGCGAACCTGCTTGCCTGGAGCGCCCGTTCCAGCTTCCTCAGGGAAGCAGAGGTCCGCGCGATGCCATGAAGCAAAACCACTCCCGGGCAGCGCGCCTCGCCTGTTTGGGGCGCCCCGTGCATCTCTCGTTAAGCCACCTCGCGCTCCGGTGCCGACGCTTGCTCGCGGGCCATCGTCGTTGCCGTGACGTAGTCGGTCTTGCCGGTGCCGAGCAGCGGCACCTTGTCGACCACCATGATCGCCGCTGGAACGGTCAGCTCGGACGCGCCGATCGCCTTGGCCTGGCCCTGCATCGCGCTGCGCTCGGCGTTCTTCTCCGTTGTCAGCAGTACGATGCGCTCGCCCTTGCGCTGGTCGGGGATCGACACGGCGACCGATGCGGCCTGCGGCCACAGCGTCGTCGCGATGCTCTCGACCGCCGACAGCGAGACCATTTCGCCCGCGATCTTGGCAAAGCGCTTGGCGCGGCCCTTGATGGTGATGAAGCCGGCCGCGTCGATCGACACGATGTCGCCGGTGTCGTGCCAGCCCTCGGCGAGCGGCTCAAGCACGCCGGGATTTTCGGCCCGCAAATATCCGAGCATCACGTTCGGTCCGCGCACCGAGAGGCGACCGCCGTCCTCGATGCCGGGCACCGGATCGAGCCTGCCTTCCATCAGCGGCGACAGGCGGCCGACGGTGCCGGGACGATTGGCCATCGGCGTGTTCATCGCCAGCACCGGCGCCGTCTCGGTGACGCCATAGCCTTCGAGGATGCGGATGCCGTAGCGCTCCATGAACACCTGACGCGTCCGATCCTTGACCGCTTCGGCACCGGCGATGACGAGGCGCAGGGTGCGGAAGTCGTAGGCATGTGCCGAGCGCGCATAGCCGGTGAGGAACGTGTCGGTGCCGAACAGAATCGTGGCGCCGGTCTGATAGATCAGCTCAGGCACGATCCGGTAATGCAGCGGCGAGGGGTACATGTAGATCGGAATGCCCGCCAGCAGCGGCATCATCATTCCGCCGGTCAGGCCGAAGGAGTGGAACACCGGCAGCACGTTGAACACCTTGTCATTGGCATTGGCATCGACCCGCGCCAGCGCCTGCGCCGCGTTGGCGAGGATGTTGCGATGGGACAGCACCACGCCCTTGGGCGTGCCTTCCGAGCCCGACGTGAACAGCACGACGGCCGGATCATTCGCCTGGCGGGTGACGCGCGGCGCGGTGCCGGCGAGCAGGCCCTTGATCTTGTCGGCGGCACTGATCGAGGCGCGAACGTCCTCGAGATAGACGATTCGAGCCTCCGTGGAGATCGCGGCCATCAGCTTGTCAAGCTTGCCTTTTTCGATGAACGCCTTCGAGGTCAGAACGGTCTTGACCTGCGCGGCCTTCATGGCGGCGAGGACGTTGACCGGACCGGCGGAGAAATTGAGCATCGCCGGCACCCGGCCGATGTTTTGCAGCGCCATGAAGACGACGGCGACGCCCGCCGAGTTCGGCAGCAGCACGCCGACATTCTCGCCGGCCGTGGTGCCGGCTTCGAGCTTGCGGCTCAGGACCTGCGCGCCGAGGATCAGCTTGCGGTAAGTCAGCTTGGTGCCGAGCGCGTCTTCGATGATGACCTTGCCGGTGTCGCGATCGCGATAGGCATGCCCGAGCGCTTCGAACAGCGTGTGATCGAGCATGGCATTCTTGACGAGGGCGTCGATCATCACGTCCTGGAGCGCGCTGCCGGCGGCGTTGCGGCGCGCCTTGCCCTTCAGAGCCGGATCGACCGGAAGCTTGACGGGCGGCAGGATGGTGACCGTCACCCGCGGGAACCAGGAGCGCTTGATCTGGCTGCTGTTGAGATAGCTGAGATGGGAGCGCTGCGCGCCTTCGATGCGGACCGGCACGACCACGGCGTCGGCCTTGTCCGCGATCATCGCGGTGCCGTCATAAACCTTCATCAGCGAGCCGGAGACGGTGATGCGTCCTTCCGGAAAAATGACCACCGGCTCGCCGGCAGCGACGAGCTTGATCAGGTCGCGCGCAGCCAGCGGCTTGGTCGGATCCATGGTGTAGTGCTTGACCACGCGCAGGAACGGCTTGGCCCACCAGGCCTTGGAGATGCCGGTATCAACCGCGAAGCTGGCGTCGATCGGCAGCACGGCATGCAGCAGCGGGCCGTCGATCAGGCTGACATGGTTGGGCGCGATCAACATGCGGGTGCCTGATGGAGGCAGGTTCTCGAGCCCGCGCACCTCGGTGCGGAACAGTGCACGGAACAGCAGTCCGCCGAAGTCGCGCACGCCTTCCTTGCCCCACTTGGTCAGCACGAACCACACCGCGCCGAAGCTCGCGACGCCGAGGCCGAAGAAGATCCAGCCGACATGCAATCCGCCCGCCTGCAACAGCGCGACGAACAGCGAGCCGACCACCATGAAGGCGGCCTGCAGTACATTGCCGGCGGCGATGATGCGGGCGCGCTCGGATGGAGCCGACCAGGCTTGAACAGCCGCAAATGAGGGAACGACAAACAAGCCACCGCCGAATGCAAAGGCGACGAAGTCGATCATCATGCGCAGGCCCGCGAACGAGGTCGCGAAACCGGCCGCGGTGATGTCCTGACCCTTGGTGGTCACGGCGATGGCCCAGGCGAGATCGAGGCCCGAACATCCCATGATGATGGCGCCGATCGGCACCAGTGCGAGGTTCGGGCGAACGTGGCTCAGGCTGGCGGCGAACAGCGAGCCGATGGCGATGCCGATCGCGAAGATCGCAAGACACAGCGTCACCACGCCCTCGGTGCCACCCACGACGTCCTTCACCAGCGCCGGCAGCAGCGACAGCACAATGGCGCCGACCAGCCAGAACCAGGAGACGATCACGGTGCCATCCCACAGCCGGTGGTCGGCATGCAACGTTTTGAGGAGGCTGAGCGTCGAGGTCCAGGGATTGGCGGTGACGGGCAGTTCGGGCGCAGACGGCGTGGTCGCGGGAATGCGGGAGGCGAAGGCCCAGGACAACAGGGCCAGCACGACCACGGCCGATGCGACCCAGCCCATATGCGCGGAGCCGGCCACGAACTGGCCGCCGGCGACGGTGCCGAGCAGGATAGCCATGAAGGTCGCGCCTTCGACCAGCGCGTTGCCGGTCGCGAGCTCGCCGAGCTCGAGCTGGTCCGGCAGCATGGAATATTTCACCGGGCCGAACAGGGCGGCGATGATGCCGAACAGCGCGAGCGCTGCGAACAGCAGCGGCACCGAATGCAGGAAGAAGCCGGCGGCAGCAAAACAAGCGGCGAAGATCTCGGCGAATTTGAGCCGCCTTGCGACGACGGACTTGACGTATTTGTCGGCAAGCTGGCCGCCGAGCCCGGACAGGATGAAATAAGGGAAGATGAAGACGGCGCCTGCCACCGTCACCAGGGCATCGCCGTGGCCGGTCGCGGCACTGTAAAGCAGGATGATGACGAGTGCGTTCTTGAGCACGTTGTCATTGAGCGCCGAGAAGAATTGCGCCCAGAAAAGTGGCGCGAAGCGGCGTGACGACATCAATTCCCTGATCATGACTAGTCCTGTTTTGAAAAAGGCAGCCTGAGGTTCGTTACGTTGTCTGTGAAGCATCACGACCGGAAGGGTGTGGGACGAACGATTGCAGGGTGACGACGGTTACCGGCCTGCTTTGTGCCCTCGATCCCTCCGATCCTGTTGGTCTCCAAGTGGTCTTGTTAGGTTCGCAAATATCTGATCGCGGCCAGGTTCGGCCGGAGACGCCTTGTCGGGATATCGGCCCAGCGGTGAGGAAAAGCTGAACCGCATTGTCTAGCGCCGCGGTGTCGGTTGCGAATGTCGGGACATGGTGAGTCCTTTGTTGCAACCGGATATTGCATTCGAACCGATCGGAACGTGCCGGCTGCGCCCGTCTCAGGTGAGATGGGCGAGGTGGCGAAAGGGCGAGAGGCGGCCGAGCAGGCTGAACCGGCGGCCCTCGTGACGCGCACGGGCACGGCTCTTCCGCCACATCCGGAAGGTCGCGCGCCGCTGGGTGAGCACGCCGGCGATGTCGCAGGCATTTGCAATGCGATCGATCGGGGCCATGGCGAACCGCAGCAGGGCCCGGCCAAAGCCGGTCACGAGAGCTGCGGCGTCATCGAGGAAAGTGGCGGCGATATCAACAGCGAGGGTTTGCATTTTGCAGGTCTCCGGGTTAATTTGAACAATGTTCACATGAGTAGCTTGAAAATGAACAATGTTCAAGAAGAATCGCTGCGCGGGCAGAAAAAAAATCGGCGACGGCTTCAGATCGTGGAGATCGCCCGTGGCATCATTTCAGCTAAGGGGCTGATATCATTGAAGGTTCGGGATGTCGCGGAGGCTGCCGGCTGCTCGGTTGGCAGCGTCTATAACGAGTTCGGCGACTTCGATGGGGTGATCCTGACCGTCAACCGGGAGACGGTTCAGGCGCTCACGGCGCGGCTGCGCGGAGTTCCCACCGAGGATCCCGTTCGCCAGCTCTATGGGCTCGCCGCGACCTATCTCGACTTCTTTGCCGAGCACGCCAACCTGTTACGCTCGCTGTTCGAGCATCGGATGGAGGACGATCGTCCCTATCCCGACGACATCCTTCAGATGGTCATGGATGCCTTCGCGCTGATGCATTCACCCCTGGTGCGGCTATTGCCGGATGCAGATGACGTGAAGATCGCGCTGTTGTCGCGCACGCTGTTTTCCGCGGTTCATGGAATCATCTCGCTCGGCCTCGAGGAGCGCATGGTGGCCGTGCCACCGCAGATGCTGCGCCAGCAGATCGAACAATTTGTTGACGCCCATCTCGCCGGCCTCGGCATTTTGCCTCGGCGTTGATGGGGGCGGGCAGCGTCAAGCGCGTGCAGCTTCGCGTGGCCGGGCTGTCACGACGACGACATCCGGTCTCCCGCCGTCGACCTGAACCCGGTTACGTCCCTTTTCCTTGGCGCGATAGCAGGCTGCATCCGCACGCCGCATCGCGTCCTCGAGCGTGGTGTTGCGGTCGGCGATGCAGGCAACGCCGATGCTGGCGGTCACCGCAAAGCAACGGTCGTCCCAGGCGAAATTGAACAGTTCGAACGATCGGCGCAGCCGTTCGGCGATATCGACGGCTTTCGAGGGCGGGCACCGCGGCAGGATCAGGCCGAATTCGTCACCGCCGAGCCGGGCCACCTGATCATGCGCATGCCGGTCCTGTTGCAGGAGGCGCGCCACCTGGCACAGCAGGCGGTCGCCGGCGAGGTGGCCGCAGCTATCGTTGACACTCTTGAACTGGTCGAGGTCGATCAGGATCAGTCCCAGCGGACCCGCCGCGGTATTCTCCAAATCGTTCTGCAGACGCGCCTCGAAGGCGCGGCGGTTGGACAGGCCGGTCAGCCAGTCGTGCGACGCCTGCCAGGCCAGGCGCTCCTTCTCGGCGTGCAAGGCATCCTCGAATGCCTGTCGCTGCAACACCAATCGCCGCGTATGCCAGATCAGGAGCAGGATCAGAGTCGCGGCGGTGACGATGTTGATGCAAGTCAGCGTCAGCTTGATGGCACGGGAGCCTTCACCGAGGACAGTGGAGAACCGCTTGGCGTGCACCGTGAATTGAGTGTTGAGATCCGAGAGGCGCGACGACAGGAATTGCAGGCGGTCGTCGTCTTGAATGGGGCCGTTCTCCAGTTCGGACCGGATCACCTCGCCGAACACGCTGAGCTCCAGCAGCATCGGATCGGTGGCAGCCCATTCGCGGATCGCTTCCTGGAGGAAACTGACGCGATTGAAGTAGCGAAACAGCCAGATCAGTCCCGGAACGTCATCGGGATGGTTGCCGCCTTGCAGGAAGCCGATGCGGGCGACCTCGACGTCGACCGGATCGCGCTCGAGCGCCCGGCGCGCGAACTCGTCGCCAATGGGAACGGCGAGCGCGGCCCGGTATTGCGCGAACTGGCTGACGTCGCCCGAATGCAGGTAGCGATGAAGGAAATAGACGGCGTTCTTCTGCGAGCGCGACCACAACGCTTCCCCTGCAACATAGGCGCGGACCGATGACATCACCTCGAGGCTGAATCCCGCGATCGCCGCCTGGAGCAGGACGACCATCACGAAAGGCGAGACGAGCTTGATGACGTGAAGGAAACTGTGTCCCTTCGTCGACGTCGCTGTTCTGCGAAACACCCTGCGTTCCCCAAACCGATCAACGATCCCAGCGGAGCGTCGGCCTACAACGCGAAGTAGAGCAGAATGTTGCTTAACTCGACCTGAAAACGCGAGCGACTGCGCCGCACGGTGAAGGCGCTGTGAAGTGGATGCGCGCAGATCGCGTCAAATACCGGTCAATCGGAACTGGTGCGGCATCGGCGAACCAATGCTTCGCATTCATCGTGCGCCGTTTACCCGATCGAGAGGAGTCCAGTCCGCTGCTAGAGCATTGATCCGGAAAAGTGTGCAGCGGTTTTGCGAAAAGATCATGCTCAAACAATAACCTAAAGCGCGATGACGATTCATCCTGATCTTATCGCGCTTTAGACCAGCACCGGCTTGCGCACGCGGCCGGCGTCGCCGAACACGCGCAGGTAACGCTCGATCTCCGAGGGCAGGCCGGTCGCTTTCTCCGGATTGTCGGAGAGCTTGACGGCCGGCTGGCCGTCGACCGACGACACCTTGCAGACCAGCGAGATGGGATCGAGATTGAACGAGCCGTCCGGCGCGCAGCCGACGAAGTCGTTGGTGAGATTGGTGCCCCAGCCGAACGAGAGCCGCACACGGCCGGCGAAGTGGTGATAGGTCTCCTCGATCGAGCCGACGTCCATCGCGTCGGAGAAGACGAGCAGCTTGTCCTTGGGATTGCGGCCCTTCTTCTTCCACCAGGCGACGATCTCCTCGCCGGCCTGGATCGGCGGTGCGCTGTCGGGGCGGAAGCCGGTCCAGTCGGCGACCCATTCCGGCGCATCGCGCAGAAAGGCTTTCGTGCCGAAGGCGTCGGGCAGTGCGATCAGGAGATTGCCGCCATAAGTCTGGCGCCACTGGTCGAGGATGCGATACGGCGCCCAGCGCAATTCCTCGTCGTCCCTGGCAAGCGCGGCCGCGACCATCGGCAGCTCATGCGCGTTGGTGCCGATGGCTTCGAGATCGTTGTCCATCGCGAGCAGAACGTTGGAGGTACCGATGAAGGACGAGCCGAGGCCTTCCTTCACCGCCTCCACGCACCAGCGCTGCCAGAGGAAGCCGTGGCGGCGGCGGGTGCCGAAGTCGGACAGCCGCAAATTCTCCAGCTTGCGCAGCCGCTCCACCTTGGTCCACAGCTTGGCCTTGGCGCGGGCGTAGAGCACGTCGAGCTCGAAGCGGCCGCGGTCCTTCATTGCTGCGCGCGAGCGCAGCTCGTTGAGGATCGCAAGTGCCGGAATCTCCCACATGGTGGTGTGGGTCCAGGGGCCGTGGAAATGCAGCTCGTACTGGCCTTCGACCTTGCGCAGCTCGTATTCGGGCAGGCGGAATTCGGCTAGCCAGCGGATGAAGTCCGCCGAGAACATGTGGGTCTTGCCGTAGAAGGTGTTACCGGCAAGCCAGATCAGCTCCTTCTTGGAGAAACGGATGGTGCGGGCATGGTCGAGCTGGGCGCGCAGCTCGCCCTCGTCGATGATCTCGGCGAGGCGCACATGGCGCGAGCGGTTGATGACCGAGAAAGTCACCTGCTGATCCGGGTAATCGTCCCGAATCAACTGTAACATCAACAGCTTGTAGAAATCAGTATCAAGCAGGCTGCGGATGATGGGATCCAGCCGCCAGCTGTGATTGTAGGTTCGGCTCGCAATGTCGGTCACGGTCATGAGGGGATTTTAGCGTGGCTCCCCTTGCGCAACCAGTGGGTTTGGCGGGAATCAGGTTTTCGCAGGCTGCGGCCCGTCGGTCAGGCGGCGGCCGTCGACGCGACAGTCTCGAGTTGATTCCTGATCCAGCGATGGGCCGGATCCTTCTGGTAGCGCTGGTGCCAGACCATGAACATCGGCAGCTCGGCCAGTGTCTGCGTGCGCGAGGCCAGCGGAATTCGCACGTGGGCGAAGCCCAGCATGACGCCAGGCGCCAGCAGGCTCGGCATGCTCGCGAGCATCTGCGAGCCGCGCAGGAACGATGGCACGCCCGAAAAGCTCGGGACGGAGATGGCGATATCGCGGTGGAAGCCATTGGCTGCCAGGCGACGGTCGAAGTCGAGCCGCTCGTTGTCGGTGTAGACGACCGTGATGTGGCGCGCGGCAAGATAGGCGCTGCGGCCGCTTGGCGCGGCACGCGCTTTGGCGTCGTAATAGCAGACGTAATGATCTCTCAGTAGCCGCTTCTGCACGATGTCGACGCCGGCGGGCGGCAACGGCGTGATCAGCAGATCGCAGCGGTTTTCGCGCAGCATCGCAGGCGAGGGCGACTGCGAGGGGATCACGCGCAGGTTCAAGCTCTTCACTTGCGCGGCGACATGATCGAAGAACCGTGGCAGCAGCAGGTCGCGCTGGAAGTCATTGGCGGCGATCGTTAGCGATAGCTGGGCCTGCGCCGGCGCGAAAGCGACGCCGCCGGCGAAGCTGCGCATCTCGTCGATCAGCGCGCGCGCCTTCGCCGCGAGGGCCTGGGCGTGCGCCGTGGCGACGATGCCGCGGCCGGATTTGGCGAACAGCGGATCGCCCGCGATCCGCCGCAGCTTGTTCAGGGCGTGGCTGACGGCGGATTGCGTCAGGCCGAGCCGCGTAGCGGCCGCCGTCACCGAGCCTTCCTCCAGCACGGCCAGGAACAGCTCGAGGGCGTGGCCATCGAGGGCCAAATGATCGATTTCTTTCATGCAATATATTATAATCGATCTATTTATCTGTGGAATAGACCGGCTCATGATCTCCCGATAAGCCGCGCCCCCGGACCCCGGGGCGCCAAGGGAGAGACAACGCCGATGAATGCCCAGGCTCCATTCGCAGCCTTGCAGGATCCCCGCCTCAACCGCCCCGAGCCGTTCACGCCCCGCGACGGCGGCTTCTTCCAGCGCGACCGTTCGATCCATCCGCCGGCGCATGCGCCCGGCTACAAATCCTCGGTGCTGCGTTCGCCGCGCCAGGCGCTGCTGTCGCTGGAGAACTCGGTCTCGGAGATCACGGGGCCGGTGTTCGGCCACAACGATCTCGGCCCGCTCGACAATGATTTGATCCGCAACTACGCCAAGGACGGCGATCCCGTCGGCGAACGCATCATCGTCCACGGCCGTGTGCTGGACGAGACCGGCCACGGCGTGCCGAACACGCTGGTCGAGTTCTGGCAGGCCAATGCCGGAGGCCGCTACCGGCACAAGAAGGACACCTATCTGGCGCCGATCGATCCCAATTTCGGCGGCTGCGGCCGCGCGCTGACCGACGACACCGGCTACTACTACTTCCGCACCGTGAAGCCGGGCCCCTATCCCTGGCGCAACTACGTCAATAGTTGGCGCCCCGCCCACATCCACTTCTCGGTGTTCGGCTCCGGCTTTGCGCAGCGGCTGATCACGCAGATGTATTTCGAGGGTGATCCCTTGATCCCGGTCTGCCCGATCCTGACGACGATCCCGGACAAGGACGCGCTCGACCGCCTCATCGCGCCGCTCGATCTCAACGCCTCCACGCCCTTCGACTCGCTCGCCTACCGCTTCGACATCGTGCTGCGCGGCCAGCGCTCCACCTATTTCGAAAATCGCTCCGAAGGAAACTGAGCAATGCCACAGCCGCTCAACTACCTCAAGGAAACGGCCTCGCAAACCGCCGGTCCCTACGTTCATATCGGTCTGATCCCGGCAATGGCCGGCTTCGACATCTTCGAGAAGAACTTTTCGAATGTCCTGGTGACGCCGAACACCAAGGGCGAACGCATCACGCTGGAAGGCAGGGTCCTCGATGGTACCGGCACGCCGCTGCGCGACGTGCTGCTGGAGATCTGGCAGGCCAATGCCGCCGGCCGCTACAACCATCCAGCCGACCGTTCGGCGGGTGCGCTGGAGCAGGAGTTTCGCGGTTGGGGCCGCGCCGGCTCCGACTTCGACAGCGGCCTCGTCACCTTCGAAACCATCAAGCCCGGTGCCATCATCGACAAGACCGGCCGCAAATGCGCGCCGCATGTCAATGTTTGGATCGTCGCGCGCGGCATCAACATCGGCTTGAACACGCGGCTCTATTTCTCGGATGAAGAGGCCGCCAATGGCGCCGACCCCGTGCTCAACCTGGTCGAGCCGCCGGTGCGCCGCAAGACGCTGGTTGCCACGCGCAGCGAACGCGCCGGCAAGGTCGTGTATTCCTTCACGATCAATTTGCAGGGGCCGGAGGAGACGGTGTTCTTCGACGTGTGACGGGCGGCGGCCGTCCCGGGATCATTCCACCCGGTCGCCCCGATTGATCGATCCGCGCGTGAGGAATTGCGGTGGCTGCCGCAGCTCGCGCGGCCGGTCGGCGGGATCGCGCCCCACTTTTGGCTTCAGCTCCGCCAAATCAATGAATACGTCCGTCTGTCGGCGCAGGTCGTCCGCGATCATGGGCGGCTGAGTGGAGAGCGTGGAGACGACCGTCACGCGGACACCGCGGCGCTGCAGGGCTTCCACCAGCGAACGAAAATCCCCGTCGCCCGAGAACAACACGATCTGATCGACGTGCTCGGCGAGCTCCATCGCTGTTACGGCGAGGTCGACATCCATGCTGCCCTTCACCTTGCGGCGGCCGGTGGTGGCGTCGACGTACTCCTTGGTGAGCTTGGTGACGACGGTGTATCCGTTATAGTCGAGCCAATCGATCAACGGGCGGATTGACGAAAATTCCTGATCCTCGATGACGGTCGTGTAGTAAAAGGCGCGCAACAATGCGCCTCGGCTTTGAAATTCGCCGAGCAACCGCCTGAAATCGATGTCGAAGCCGAGCGCCTTGGAGGTGGCATAGAGATTGGAGCCATCGATAAAGAGTGCGATCTTCTCGAGAGAAGACATTGTGCACAAATCTCCAGTTCCGCAAAAAAGCCGGAAAAACACTGAAGGCGCCGATGGCTTGCTGAAAAAGGCGGCGCAGACGACCAGACAGGGGTGGCCGTCTTGCGCCAAGGTCAGGGAGGTTCCATGCCACCAGCGCCAGGGCGCCGAATGCAGCCACGCTAAAGCGCGCGCATGCCCCACTCAATTGTACTGAGGTAAAGGGCCTATATACGAAGGTAAGTGGCTGCGAAGACGCCGGATTGAGGAGGTCGGCTCAAACCACGGCCTGCGACCAAAGTCTATCATGCAAAGCGCGTTGATCGGGAACCAAAGCGCTGGCGAATGCTTCCTCCAACATATCCTCGTTGAGAGGTGTGTCATGAGCAGGTTGCAAGAGCGCGAAACTGTCCCTGACGTCTACAATCTGTTTCTCGCCGCTGTACTCTTCATATCCCCGTGGCTGTTCAAGCTGACGATCAGCCAAGGCAAGATCGACCTCTGGGTAACGAGCGCGATCATCGGCATCCTGTCGCTGGCTGCCATCATCGCCTATCGGGATTGGGAGGAGTGGCTCAACGTTCTGATGGGCATTTGGCTCATCGTGTCGCCCTGGTTGCTTGGCTTCCCGCACACACGCGCGATGCACCTCAGCATCGGCTTCGGTATCGTCATTGTGCTTCTGGCGCTGCTCGATCTCTTCCTCCATTACGACAAGAGGCATCCCGAGGAAGAGCCGATCCATGGCAGGCAGGAAAGCGCGCGCGAGTAGAATGCGACGCTTGGAAGTTTGGCATCCGGGGCCTCAGCTTTCGCTGCCATGGAGCTGCGCGCGGAAGGCGCGCGGCGACAGCCCAGTGGCAGCGGCATAAACCCGGCTGAAATAGGCGGGATCCTCGAAGCCGAGCGCGTACGCAATCGTCGAGACCGGCAGGTTGGTGTAGACGAGGTTGCGCCTCGCCTCGCGGATCAGCCGGTTGAGGATCAGATGCGAGGCGGTGTCGCCGGTCGCCGCCCGCGTGATCCGGTTGAGATGCGTCGGCGTCACCGACAGCGCATTGGCATAGTCGGCGACGCTCCAGCGCTCCAGATGATGCCGCTCCAGCAGCGCCTCGAAGCGGCGGAACAATCCGCTTTCCGCAGAACCGTTACCGCCGCTCTCGCTCGTCAGCGCCCGCGCCACGAGCCCGATCATGGCCGACGACAATGCGCGCAGCACATGCGCGCGGCCGAAATCGCGGGCGGCGTGTTCGGCGAAGATCTGCTTCATGGTGGCGCGGATCTGCGGCGTGCCGCGCACCACGCCCGATTGCGACAGGGCTCCGCGCAGACCTTCGGCCGCAAGCAGCGCCTCGTCCAGGATCTCCGCGGCGATGGTCAGCACCCATCCTTGGGTATCGGGCTCGAAGCGGAAGCCGTGGACGTGTCCGACCGGAACGTTGACGATCTGCATCGGCCTCAAGGGTACCACGCGGCCGTCCAGCGTTGCCTCGCCGCCACCGCGCTCGATCAGGAGCACCTGGTGCAACCGGGCGTGGCGGTGCACGGCCAGTGTCCAGTCGTGCAGCACCGAGCGGGACGCGATGGTCTCGCAATGCACGACGTCGGGTAGGTCACCGGATTCGCCAAAGAGATTGTAGACCCGGATCGCCGGGGCAGGGGCTGTGCTTCTCATGTTCGAATAGTACAAGATAAAGACGAAACCCTCCATCGGTTTACGGCTCTGAATCTGCAAAATAGCGCCGACGGGAGGACGCAAAAATGAAAGTTCAGGTCTGTATCATCGGCGGCGGGCCGTCCGGGCTGCTGTTGTCCCAGCTGCTGCATCTGAAGGGCATCGAGACCGTCGTGCTGGAGAAATACAGCCGCGACCACGTGCTGGCCCGAATCCGCGCCGGCGTGCTCGAGCACGGTTTTGCAAAACTGATGCGCGAGGCTCAATGCGGCGAGCGGATGGACCGCGAGGGCGAGATCCATCGGGGATTCGAGATCGCCCATGACGGCATGCTGTCCCAGATCGACCTGCACAAGCATTCCGGCGGCAATTCGGTGCTGGTCTACGGCCAGACCGAGCTGACGCGCGACCTCTACGAAGCGCGCGACCGGCTCGGCGGCAAGGTCGTGCACAATGCCGAGGACGTGACGCCACATGACCTGACGTCGGACCGTCCCTACGTGACCTATCGTTCGAACGGCGAGACCGTTCGTATCGATTGCGACTACATCGTCGGCGCCGACGGCTTTCACGGCGTCAGCCGCAAGTCGATCCCGAAAGACATGCTGCGCGAATACGAGAAGGTCTATCCGTTCGGCTGGTTAGGAGTGCTGTCGCGCACGAAACCGGTGTCGCCGGAGCTGATCTATGTGAAACACGAGCGGGGCTTCGCGCTCTGTTCGCTGCGCTCGCAGGTGCTGAGCCGCTACTACGTCCAGGTGCCCTTGACCGACAAGGTGGAAGACTGGAGCGACGATGCGTTCTGGGCCGAGCTGAAGCGCCGCCTGCCGGAAGAGGTCGCCGGCCGCCTGATCACCGGTCCGTCGATCGAGAAGAGCATCGCGCCCTTGCGCAGTTTCGTCGCCGAGCCGATGAGCTATGGCCGCCTGTTCCTCGCCGGCGACGCCGCTCACATCGTGCCGCCGACCGGCGCGCGCGGGCTGAACAGTGCTGCGTCGGACATCTACTATCTCTACCACGCCATGCTCGCGCACTATCAGCACGGCGACGATTCCGGCCTCGAGGGCTATTCCGCCAAGGCGCTGGCGCGAATCTGGAAGGCGCAATGCTTCTCCTGGTGGATGACGATGCTGCTGCACCGCTTCCCCGACCGGCTCGAATACGAGGATCGGCTTCAGCAGACTGAGCTGGACTATCTGCTCTCGTCGGAGACCGCGCAGCGCCTGCTCGCGGAGAATTATGTGGGGCTGCCGTTTTAGACGCCCTCTTCTCACCCTCCCCCTCCAGGGACCCTCCAGGGGAGGGTGAACAACTGCTACTTCCCTTCCAGCGTATTGACCGGAGTCCAATCCGGCGGCGGGGTATTTGCGATAAGAGTTCTGGCGCGCTCCGCGAACATGGATGACGGCGGATCGATCTTCGCTACGCCGTCGAACGCATCAGCCGCCTTGGCGAAATCCTTTGCCCGCCAGCAGGCCAGCCCTTCTGCATACGCCGCGGCCACCTTCGTCTGCTCCGCGCTCTCCGCGCCCCTCTCCGCCAGCGGCTCGAACACCCTGATCGCTTCGCCGCGTCCCATCACCCTGATCGCATCGAGCTCGCGCCAGGCGAAGGTGCCGCCGGTCTGCGCCATCGTGGTTTCGGAGGCCATGATCGCGGTGCCGTAATATTTGTTGGCGCCCTCGAGCCGCGAGGCGACGTTCACGGTGTCGCTCATCACGGTGTAATTGAAGCGGCGGCGCGAGCCGATATTGCCGACCACGGCTTCGCCGCTGTTGAGGCCGATACGGTGCGACAGGCCGTGGCCGGCGAAGGCGGGATTGTCGGCATTGAGCTCCGCCAGCTTCTGGTGGCACTCCAGCGCGGCATGGACGGCATTGCGCGCATGTGCGGGATCGTCGGCCGGAGCGCCGAACATGGCGACGATGGAATCGCCGATATATTTGTCGACATAGCCGCCATGGCCCTCGATGATGTCGGTCATGGCGGACAGATACTCGTTCATCAAGGTCACAAGCTCGCCAGGTGTCATCCTCTCCGCGATCGAGGAGAAGCCGCTGAGGTCGGAGAAGAACATGGTGACATTGCGCATCTCGCCGCCGAGCGCCGGCATCTTGCCGGACGCAACCATGGTGTTGATCACTTCAGGGGCGAGATAGAGGGCAAAGCTCTTGCGCAGGAAGCGCTCGTCGCGATCGGCCAGCACGAAACGGTAGCCGATCATCATCGCGAGCGCCGCAAGGCTTGCGAGCGCAGGCTCGGTCAGCGGCAGTGCCAATGCGTGAACGAACGCACCGACGGCCACGGCGGCGTAAACGGCGGTGAGGCCGAGCCATGCAATCAGCGCGCCGCTCGGCGCAAGCATGCCGGCGGCGCAAGCGATGACGAGGGCGAACGCGATCGTGAGAATGCTTCGCGCGGGAAAGCCGAGTTCGGTCACGGCATCGCGTTCGATCAGGTTGCGAACGACGGTGGCGTGCACGAACACGCCGGCGACATCGCTGCGCGGGCGTTGCGCGCCACGCTCCGGCGCGGGCAGGGCGCATCGCGCGGCCGGCGTACCGTCATATCCGCCAGACAGGCGCATCGAGGTGAGCTTACGGTCCTCGAAATTCAGGACCGTGCCAAGCAGCACGACCTTGCCGTCGAAGGCGCGGCGAAAGAAATCGCGATCGCCCTTCTCGACGCAGGCGCGCAGGTCGGCGAAGGAGAAGGTCGGAACGTCGCGACCCAGCCCGCGAAAGTTGAGCGTCATTGTATTCGGCATCGCGCTCGGGATCGCATAGCCGGACAATTCGGTCGCGCCGGACGACGCAATTTCAGGCTTTGCGCCAAGCGCACGCGCAGCGAGCTCGACCGCCATCGCGGGGACCGACCTGCCTTCGATGGCAAAGCTCAACGGCATTCGGCGGATCACGTCGTCGGGATCGGTGTAGACATTGAGCGCGCGGATGGTGTTGCGCACTGCCACTTGCTGTGCGCGATAGGGCACTTCCGGATGATCGATGCTCAGGATTTCGCCGAGCACCAGTTTGCCGTTGTCGGAGATTTGCCGCAGGGCGATCAGGTAATCCCGGTCAAATCCCTTCATGCGGCTGCCGACCGACATGTCGCCGAAAGGAATCTCCGACTGCTCGATCGAGCTCGGAAAGATCACGTCGAAGCCGATGACCTTGGCGCCGCCCTCGGTGATGCTGCCGAGCACCCGGCCGATTTCGCGCGTCCAGGTCTGGGTCGGCGATCCCTTGAAGGGTGGTGTGTCGTAGGTCTCTCCATCGATCGCCACCACGACGACTGGCGACGTCGCAGGTTCGCGGCGCTCGCCGACCAGCTTGCCGCGCATCGCCGTGAGGATGTCGAGCGAGAGACCTTGCAGCATGAGCGGCGGGGACGTGACGATCGCGCCCGCGAGGAGCGCAATCAGGATCGCCGCAACGATGTCCCGCCTGCCGATCCGCCGCATCGTGTTGTCGACGCCGTCTATTCGAGCCGCAGCAAGCGGCCGATCACCGGGGTGGGCGACGCGGTGGCGCTGGCGTCGACCTGGAAGGCGTAACGCTTGGCGCCGAGAATGGCGAGATAGCTGCCGCCCGGGGTCAGTGACTTTCCGGCCTTGGCAAAGTCATAGAACTTGCCGCGGATCATGACGTCGTTCTTGAGCGGCACGCTGATCGTGGGCTCCTTGCCGTCGGTGCGCTCGATCACCAGCGTGCTGCCGCTCTTGGCCTGGACCAGCGGCGCGACGCCATAGATCGTCGGCAGCTTGGACGGAGCGCCCTTGGCATCGGATCGCATGGTCCGGAACGTGGTCGCGGCGCTCTGGTTCGCCTCGCGTTCGGAGAGCTGCGCCGCCTTGGTATCACAGGGCACCTTGGCGCGCTGCACGTCGCCGAGCTGCACGGTGCTCTGCTCGTTGCCGACCAGGACGACGCCTTCACTGATCGTTTCGCGCAAGCAGGATTTGAGATAGCTGAGCGTAATGCTGGTCTTGGGCCCGAGCTTGATGATTTTGCCCGGCGCCACATAGTCCATGAACTCGACGCCGTCGATCTTGCCTTGCACATCTTCGACGATTGCGGCCGGGGTCTCCGCCAAGGCGGGGCCCGCAACACAGAACGCGCCGACAAGGGCGCCGATCAGGCTTCTCATGCGTATTCTCATTCAGTTCGACCGATGCTTTGCCGGTCCCCGTCCCGGTCCGATGCTTAGCAGCGGCGCGCCCAGGCAAGTGTGACCAGAATCACTCTTTGATATTGGTGCACCTTATCAGGAACAGGTTCAAATCGGCGATCGGGTATCAAGCCGACCGGCAGCGATCTCGACCACCTCGTCCCAGCGCGACAGGAAGGCCTCGACGCAGGCCGGATCGAACTGCCGACCTTTGTTCTCGACCAGGTAATTGCGCGCCACCTCGAGCGGCATCGGCTCCTTATAGGGCCGACGGGTCGTCAGGGCGTCGAAGACATCGGCGACCGCGACCACGCGCGCGGCGACCGGAATCGCGTCGGCCCTGAGGCCGTTCGGATAGCCCGCGCCGTCCCAGCGCTCGTGATGGCCTGCGGCAATTTGTGCTCCGAGCCGGATCAGCTCGCAGCTGGAGTCCGCCACGATCCGCTCGCCGATCGTTGCATGCGTCCTGATCACCGCCATCTCCTCCTCGGTGAGCTTGCCGGGCTTGAGCAGGATATTGTCGGGAATGGCGACTTTGCCGACGTCGTGCAGGGGCGCGGCCAGATAAATGTCGCGGCAGAGCCGGGCCGGCAGGTCGAGCTGTTCGGCGATGATGCGGCTATAGCGGGCGACTCTCAGGGTGTGCTCGCCGGTGTCGTTGTCGCGGTATTCGACCGCGAGCGCGAGCCGCAGGATGATCTCCTCCTCGCGTTCGCCGAGCTTTCGTGTTGCTGCCGCGACGTCGCTGGCCAGATGCGCGGCACGATCGCTGAGCTTGCGCACGGCTGCACCAAGCTGAATCAAATTCCGCAGGCGCACCGTCATCTCGACACTCTGCGGCTGCTTGGGCAGGAAATCGGTCGCACCGGCCTTTAGCGCTTCCATCTTGACGTCGTCGGTCTGTCGCGAGGTGATCATCGCGATCGGGATGTCGGCGCAGCCGGGCAGGCTGCGGAAAACGCGGATGAAGCTGATGCCGTCCATATGCGGCATCTCGTAGTCGACCAGTGCGAGATCGAAGACGCGTTCTTGCGCGCAGGCCAGCGCTTCGACGGGATCGAGGAAGGTGGTGGCCTCGACCAGACCTTCAGCCTCGATATGACGTTTCAGGAAGTTGAGGACGGAGCGGCTGTCATCAACCAGAAGCGCTTGGGTCAGCACCGGCGGCCGGAGCTCTCTTCGCTGGCGGAGGCACGAACCCAAGGCATAACCCGATCAACTTTAACGCGAGGCAAATGCACCGGTTGAGCCAAATTGTCGCGATATGCGCATGTCGCATGAGATTTTTGAACGCTATGCACGATTGCATGCACTGCGCGAACCGTGACGGAATGTGACCCGTAGTTGTACGGACCGCCGCGTTAGGGGTTTGACGTGCAGCAGACGCCGCGCGTCGGAATGCACTGGAAGCCGGAGTACATCCGTTTCATCACCAAGTGGCGTGAAGAGTTCGTCATCGTTCCGAACATGGAACGCATTCTGAATTGATCGGGTCTCCAGTCGAGGCTCTAATCGTAGGGGCTCTATTTTATGAGATTTACAGTCAAAGCAAAACTCGCCTGCGCATTCGGCGTCGTCATTGTGCTTTCCATGATCGCTGGTGGCGTCGCCTACGTGAAGCTCAGCGAACTGATCGGAGCGAGCGACGCGCTGGTCTCTGCGGCCGGGCGCATCCAGAAAGCGGCGGATTTGCAAAAGGAGATCTTGCTGCAGATTCGTGCCGAAAAGAATGCGATCCTGGCATCATCCGACGCGGAGACCGACCGCATCGTAGGCGAGATCGGCAATCTTCGGAGCACATTTACAAGGAAGAGAGACGAGCTCTATGCCATCGCTACGGAGAACGGCAGAAAGCTGATTGATAAGCTTTCTGCAGCTCAGGTCAAGATGATGGCCGCCCAGGATGAGGGCCTCAAGTTAGCCAAGATTGATCGGGCGAAAGCGGCCGCGCATTCTTCCACGGAGGTGCGTAAGGCTGGAGGCGAGGCACTTGCGGCTGGCGACGAGTACATTGCGTATGTGAATAAGCTGGTGGCTGATCGATCCGAACAGGCTCACGAAGACGGAGCTCGCGCCCAGACGATCCTGCTCAGCATCATCATTATATCGCTCATAGTCGCCGCTGGCGCGGCAACGTGGATTGCGCTTGGAATTAGCCGCGCCCTTGGCCGGGCGGTAGGCCTCGCCGCCGCGGTTTCCAATGGCGACCTCACCCAGACCATCAACATGTCCAGCAATGACGAGATTGGTGATCTGGTAAAATCTCTGAACGCGATGGTTGAAAGGCTCCGGCAGATCGTGTCGGAAGCTCTGACCGCAGCGAATAATGTCTCGGCCGGCAGCCAGGAGCTCTCGGCGAGCGCCGAGCAGCTCTCGCAGGGTGCGACCGAGCAGGCATCGTCCGCCGAAGAAGCCTCCTCCTCGATGGAGGAGATGGCCTCCAACGTGAAGCAGAACGCCGACAACGCCAGCCAGACCGAGAAGATCGCGGCTCAGTCGGCCAAGGATGCCGAAGCCAGCGGCGCCGCCGTCGGTCGCGCCGTCGAGGCGATGCAGACCATCGCGGAGAAGATCACGATCGTGCAGGAGATCGCGCGGCAGACCGACCTTCTCGCCCTCAACGCCGCAGTTGAGGCCGCCCGCGCCGGCGAGCACGGCAAGGGCTTTGCGGTGGTCGCCTCCGAGGTGCGCAAGCTCGCCGAGCGCAGCCAGGCCGCCGCTGCAGAGATCGGCACGCTCTCGAGCGAGACCGTGAAAGTCGCTCAGGAGGCGGGAAGCATGCTCTCCAATCTCGTCCCTGACATCAAGAAGACGGCGGAGCTGGTGCAGGAAATCACGGCCGCCTGCCGCGAACAGGACGTCGGCTCCTCCCAAATCAACCAGGCGATCCAGCAGCTCGACAAGGTCGGCCAGCAGAACGCCAGCGCGTCCGAGCAGGTGTCCTCGACCTCGGAAGAGCTGGCTTCGCAGGCCGAGCAGCTGCAGTCGACGATCTCGTTCTTCCGGATCGAGAACGACAAGCGCAAGGAGAACGCGGCGGCTGCGCCGATCGACCACGCCGTCACCCAGCTCCGTGCCAAGGCCGCGCAGATGACGGCCGCCGATCGCGGCAAGAAGAAGCCTGCGCCTGCGCGCCAGCCGGCACGTGCGTTGAAAGTCGCCAGCGGCGGCGGCTTCGCTTTCGATATGCATGACGGCGAGGACGATCGCGACGCCGAGTTTCAACGCTGACCAAGCGGTCCGGCCGCGCGCCGGACCACATCTATCGCAACCCATCGACCCCTGGACAGCATCATGGCCGCAACCTCGCAATATCTGACGCTCGGGCTCGCCGGGGAGACGTTCGGCATCAGCATCCGCAACGTCCGCGAAATTCTCGACATGCGGCCGATCTCGCGGCTGCCGCATGCGCCGGATTTCCTGCTCGGCATGATCGACGTCCGCGGCAGCGGCTATCCGATCGTGGATCTCCGGACCAAGCTCGGCCTGCCGAGTGTGGCGGCGACCGAGGCGACCCGCATCATCATCCTCGACGTGCCGATGAAGGATCGCCTGGTTGGCGTCGGCTTCGTTGCCGACTGCGTCTTCGAGGTCACCGATATCGACGAGCAGGCGATCGAGCCAGTGCCCGAGGTGGGCGGCAAATGGCAGTCCGATTATGCGGCCGGCATCGGGCGCAAGGGCGAGAAGTTTGTCATCATCTTCGATCTCGCCAGGCTGATGGCGCATGACGAGATCCCGGAGGGGCGCGATGCCGATGCATCTCGCGCCGCATGAATTGCGAAGCGTAAAGCGTTGCCGAGTAGAAATCCCAATTTGAACCAATGAGATCGATCATGAGATTCACCGTCAAAGCTAAGCTTGCCAGCGCCTTCGGCGTCGTCATCCTTCTGTTCATTGTGGCAGGCGCTGTGAGCTACATGAAGTTGGCCGACATGGCCGCGACCGCGGACTCCATGGTGCTTCGCGCCAAGCGGATGGAAAAAGCGGCCGAAGTCGAAAAGATCATCTGGCAGCAACTCAGGGCGGAAAAGAACGCAATTCTGGGAACGCCTAGCGAAGCCGATGAATTCGCGATGAACGCGGCCAAGCTCCGTGAGGAGGCAACGAAGATCAAGGACGAGGTCTATGCGCTGGCCAGCGAAGGCGGCAAGAAGCTGCTCGACAACTTTGCGAGTGTCTACGCCAGGATGAACGTCTACCAGGAAGAGACGATCAGGCTGGCAAAGACGGACAAGACCAAGGCAACGGAGCGCTCGATGGGTGACGGGCGCAAGGTGGTCGCGGACGCGTCGGAGGCGATGGGAGCCTATGTCACGAACACGAAGAGGCAGATGGCCGAACAGGCTGTGCAGTCCAATGAAGAGAGCCGTCGCGCCCAGTTGATTCTCATCGTCCTCGTCGTCGTCTCGCTCATCGTTGCCGCGGTCAGCGCAGTCTGGATTTCGATCAATATCAGCCGGTCTCTCGCCAAGGCCGTCGGGCTGGCGGACGCCGTGGCGATCGGTGATCTCAGCCAGAAGATCGATGCTTCTAGCAACGACGAGATCGGCGATCTCGTCAAATCCCTGAACGCGATGACGGTCAACCTCAACCAGACCGCGGCCGTCGCCAATGAGATCTCGCAAGGCAATCTGATGGTCGAAGCCAAGCCGCTGTCGGACAAGGACACGCTCGGTCTCGCGCTCCAACGCATGGTGGAGAAGCTTCGGCAGATCGTATCGGAGGCGCTCACGGCGGCGCAGAACGTCTCGGCCGGCAGCCAGGAGCTGTCGGCCAGCGCCGAGCAGCTCTCGCAGGGCGCGACCGAGCAGGCCTCGTCCGCGGAGGAAGCCTCCTCCTCGATGGAGGAAATGGCCTCCAACGTGAAGCAGAACGCCGACAACGCCAACCAGACCGAGAAGATCGCGGCGCAGTCCGCCAAGGACGCGGAGGCCAGCGGTGCCGCCGTCGGCCGCGCCGTCGAGGCGATGCAGACCATCGCCGAGAAGATCACGATCGTGCAGGAGATCGCGCGCCAGACCGACCTGCTCGCGCTCAACGCGGCGGTCGAGGCCGCCCGCGCCGGCGAGCACGGCAAGGGCTTTGCGGTGGTGGCGTCCGAAGTGCGCAAGCTCGCCGAGCGGAGCCAGGCCGCCGCCGCCGAGATCGGCACGCTCTCGGCCGACACCGTCAAGGTGGCGCAGGAGGCCGGCGCCATGCTTTCCAAGCTCGTTCCGGACATCAAGAGAACAGCCGAGCTCGTCGAGGAGATCACCGCGGCCTGCCGCGAGCAGGACGTCGGCTCGGCGCAGATCAACCAGGCGATCCAGCAGCTCGACAAGGTTGGCCAGCAGAACGCCAGCGCCTCCGAGCAGGTGTCCTCGACCTCTGAGGAACTCGCCTCGCAGGCCGAACAGCTGCAGTCGACGATCGCCTATTTCCGCATCGAGCACGGCGGAAAGAGCCCGGCGGCTGCGCCGATCGACCGGGCGGTCAATCAGTTGCGGGCCAAGGCGGCGACGATGGCGGCCGCCGAGCGTCCGGCCAAGAAGCCGCAAGGCAAGCCGGTGCGCGCCCTGAAGGCTGCCAATGGCGGCGGCTTCGCCTTCGACATGAACGACGGCGGGGACGACCGGGACGCCGATTTCCAACGCTAGGCCCGCGAGGGCTCCTGCGGGCCGGCCCGCTCGATGACGGTGGACCGGTCCGCTTTCAGCGGTGACGTGAACGCGTAGGATTCAAGATGGCCAGGACGGCCCGACATTCAGTGCAGGCGGCCATCCCGGACCGGGGCAGGCGGCCATGATGCTCGCCCTGCAGGACACGGCCGTGCATCTGTCGGACCGCCACTTCCGGACCATCGCGCAATTGATCGAGGGCCAGGTCGGCATCAAGCTGCCGCCGGGCAAGCGGCTGATGCTGGAAGGGCGGCTGCACAAGCGCGTGCGCGCGCTGAACTATTCGGATCTGAACGAGTACGTCGAAAACCTGTTCGAGGCCGATCATTTCGACACCGAGCTCACTCATCTCATCGATGTGGTGACGACCAACAAGACCGACTTCTTCCGGGAGCCGCAGCACTTCACCTTCTTGCGGGATGTCGCGATCCCCGCCCTGCTCAAATCGCATGGACGCAAGAATGCGAACCTGAAGATCTGGAGCTCGGCGAGCTCCACCGGCATGGAAGCCTATACGACCGCGATGGTGCTGGACGACATGACGCGGAACGGTTCGCGGTTTCAATACCGCATCCTCGGGACCGACATCTCGACTGCGGTGCTGCGCCTTGCCAAGACCGCCATCTACACGCGCGATGTGCTTGCGCCTGTGCCGGAAAACTTCGTGAACCGATATTTCCTGTCGTCGCGGGACAGGTCGCGCGGCGAGGTGCGGGTGGTGCCAGAATTGCGGCGCATGACGCATTTCATGCGGATGAATCTCATGGACGCGTCCTATCCCGTCGACCGCGACGTCGATATCATCTTCTGCCGCAACGTCCTGATCTATTTCGAGCGCGAGACCCAGCGCAAGGTGATCGAGCAGCTGTGCAGCCATTTGCGGCCCGGTGGTTATCTGCTGGTCGGGCACTCGGAATCGATGATCCACAGCGCCGTGCCGGGTCTGAAGCAGGTCCAGCCCACCATCTTCCAGGTTTGATCGGAGCGCCGCCAAGAATGCCGAAGGAAAAAGTTCGCGTGCTGATCGTGGACGATTCGGCGTCGGTGCGCCAAATCCTGCAGACGATCCTCAACGACGATCCCGACATCGAGGTGATGGCAACGGCTTCGGATCCGTTCGCGGCGGCGCGCCGTCTCCAGAACGAAATTCCCGACGTCATCATCCTCGACATCGAGATGCCGCGCATGGACGGCATGACGTTCCTGCGCAAGATCATGGCGCAACGTCCAATTCCGGTGATCATCTGCTCCTCGCTGACCGAGGAGGGCTCGAACGTGATGTTCGAGGCGTTCGAGGCGGGTGCGGTCGACATCGTGCCGAAGCCGAAGATCGACACGCGGCAGGCGCTGCTCGAATGCTCCACGCGGCTGCGCGAGGCCGTGAAGTCGGCCGCCCGCGCCCGGGTGCGCCCGCGCGCGGAGCGTCGGGAGATCGAGAAGAAGCTGACGGCTGATGCGATCATCCCGCCGCCGGTGCAAGGCAAAGTCCGGCCGACCACGGAGCGCATCGTGTGTATCGGCTCCTCGACGGGTGGCACCGAAGCGCTCAACGACGTCCTCGAGATGCTGCCGCCGCACTGTCCTCCGCTTCTGATCGTCCAGCACATGCCGCCGGGTTTCACCGCGGCCTTTGCCAAACGTCTCGACGGCGTCTGCCAGATCCGGGTCAAGGAGGCCGAGGATGGCGAGCCGGTGCTGCCGGGTTGCGCCTATATCGCGCCGGGTGCCCGTCACATGCTGCTCCAGCGCATCGGCCTGCGCTACCAGATCGCGATCAAGGACGGCCCGCCGGTGTCGCGGCATCGTCCGTCCGTCGACGTGCTGTTCCGCTCGGCGGCCCAGCATGCCGGCGCCAACGCGCTCGCGGTGATCATGACCGGCATGGGCGACGACGGCGCGCGCGGAATGCTGGAGATGCGCAAGCTCGGCGCCTCGACGCGGGCGCAGGACGAAGAGAGCTGCGTGGTATTCGGCATGCCCAAGGAAGCCATCGCCCATGGCGGCGTCGAGAAGGTCGTATCGCTGCACCATATCCCGCGCGAGATCATGCACTGGTACCAGGCCGGCCACGCCGCGGCGGCAGGTTGATCGCAATGTCCGCCATTCCGGCCAACACGCTCAATGAGGCAATCGCCGCGATCGAGGACGTTTCGTCGCGGATCGAGGACGTGTTCGCGCGCGTCGGTCACGAGCTCGGGCGCGGCCACCTCATCTTCAAGGATCTGAACCAGGGTCTCGCGACGCTGTCCTCGGAACTCTCCGGTGCCGAGATCGAGGGCGCCGCGACCGCGTTGCAGGAGATCGCCGCACAGCTCAGCGAGCTGGCGCAGGCGCTTCCGGCCGAGACCGCCCTGCTGGAGACGATCGGCAGGAGCACGGCGGAGGCGTCCTCGCTGCTCAAGCCGGTGTTCAAGCACATCCAGATGATCACCATCATTGCCCGCAGCGCGCGGATCGAGGCAGCCTCGCTCGATGGTGACCGCGAGGGCTTTCTCGCCTTCACGCAGGAGGCCTACGATCTCGGCAGGGCCGTGCAGGGCTCGATCGAGGGCTGCGCGCGGGATCAGCAGCGCCTGTCCGAGGCGGTCGCCACCGCACTCAGCCGGCAGAAGGAGTTCGAGAGCCGCTACCGGAATCAACTGGCGGCCGAGAGCGTCGAGCTCGGTGCGGCCTATTCCGGATTGCACGATCAGCGCCGCAACAGCAGCCATCTCGCCGATCTCGCGAGTTCCAGCACCAGGAAGATCGCCGAGGCGGTGGGGAGCGCGATCATCTCCTTGCAGGCCGGCGACAGCACGCGCCAGCGTCTCGAGCATGTCGCGCACGGCCTCGGCCTCGCCTCGGGATCGACCCCGAGCCTCGTTCCCGAACCGGTCGCGAGCAATGACGGTGCGCGCGCGATTTGCCAGTTGCAGGCGGCCCAGCTCAGGGATGCCCAGCGCGAGTTCGGCGGCGACATCGGTCAGATCGTTCGCGCGCTGTCCGCCATCCTGCACGATGCGAGCAGTGTCGTCGGCCACGGCCGCACGCTGTTCGGCGGCGAGGACGGCGGGTCGTCATCGTTCCTGGCGCGCATCAAGCAGACGCTGGCGCATGCCTCGACCCTGATTGCCACCTGCGAGGGCGCTGGCCGCTCGGTGGATGAGGCGCTTGCGATCGTCGAGGACACGCTGACGAAGTTTCGTCAGGCGATCGCCGGGCTTGCCGAGGCGACCGTCGACATCACGCTGATCGGAATGAATGCCGGTCTCAAGGCAAGCCATCTCGGCAGCCGCGGCAGCGCCTTCGTCGTCATCGCCAACGAGCTCAAGGCGACCGCCGACCAGGTCTCGGCGGGGGCAGGGCGCTTGCGGCCGGTGCTCGACGGTATCGAGCGCTCGGCCAAGGAGTTGAAGGAGCTGCGCGTGCGGGGCGATCCCACGCAGCTCGCCAAGCTCGAGCCGCAGATCCTTCAGGCGCTGCGCGAGGTCGAGGCCGGCAATGAACGGCTCAGCAAGCTGATGAGCCGGCTCATCGTTGAAGGCGCGGAGTTCGAGGGGCTGATGAATTCGGCGCAAGGCCTGATGAGCACGCTCGGCGAAGGCTCCGCGGCTTTGCCCGCGGTCGCTGCGCGCCTCGAGACGGCCAGTGCCGGCGCACAGAAACCGCGTCCGCAGGACGAGGCCGCGCTCGACGAACTCTTCGCGCGCTACACGATGGAGCGCGAGCGGGACGTCCACCGCGAATTCCTGCAAGCGCTCGGGCTGGCGTCGCTTGCCACCACGCGCCGGGTCGAGGCGGTCGAGACCGCCGATGACGGCATAGAACTGTTTTGACGTTGCTGCCGGCTTCGCGCGTCGGCAGCAATTTGACAGGTTGACTTTGCGAGGCATTAACCGTGGTGGAATGCGCGCCACGTCGGTCATTGTCGCGCCCCACGGTTCGTTGCAAATACGCATGGAATTCACGACGGATGTTTCCATGCTGAAAGAGGGCAAATACGCGGCGTGGTTTAGAACCGCGCAAGCGCAAGGCACCGGCATTGTGCATCTGTCCCAGGGCCGGATTTCGGGCAGCGACAGCTTCTTCACCTATGGCGGTTCCTATCAATTCGATGACGACCAGCGGTTCACGGCCGTTCTGACCACGCGCCGGCATGCCGAGGGCCCGCCAACCGTGTTCGGGCGTGACGAGGTCGAAGTCTATCTCTCCGGCGTCTTCAGCGGTGCGATGGCGACCTGCTCGGGGACGGCCAAGCAAGCGCCTGAGGTGAAGTTCGAGGCGACGCTGATCTACAGCCAGGAAGATGCGCCGGCTGCCGACGTCCGCAGCGCAGTCGTGAGGCTGAATGCAGATAAGCTGCCCAAGGGGCCCGACAGCCGTTACCGGCCGCGGCATCCGTTCACGGCGGGTCCGTCCAAGTGAAATCGCGCAGCTCCACGGGCCTGCCCTGCCGCCGTGATTAGCGTTGCATTGACGCTGTTGTCTCGAAATCACGCCGCAGCCGCGCTGCAGCAACTCTGCCTTTAGAAGCGGGAGCTAGCCTCGCGGCCGATCAAGCGTGGTGGAAGAACATGCCTCAAATCTGGATGACATACGACGAACTCGGCGCGCTTTGCGGCTGCGGCGCAATGGAGGCCAGGGACCGCGCCATCCATTTGTCGCTCGATCGCCGCAAAAGTCGCGACGGGACGACGCGGGTCAAACTCGATCTGGCACTGACGGCCAAGTTCTTTGCATCCGTGCGTGAGGCGGATTTCGATCTCGATTGCGCCATTGAGGCGCTGCACAACACCCACCGGCAAATGGCCGAACTCCTGGCTCCCACCCAGCTCCACAACAGGCGTGGAGCGGCCTGAGCCTCCGCGTGTTCCGGTCCATGCCGAAGGCTAATTCCCGCGCTCGTTGTCCCGAATCAGCATAAGCTCTGCGGCGGAATTTCCGGCTGTCGTCGGTGTTCAAATCGCGATGGGGAGCGAAGTCTGCAGGAGGAGTGCATGAGCAAAGCTGTGCGTCGGCCGTCGGTGGCACTGTTGGGGACGCTCGCGCTGGTTGGAAGCGTCGTTGCGACGAGCGGAATGGCAAACGCGGAAGCCGTGAAGCTGCAAGCCGAGCTCAAGGGAAGCAATGAAGTGCCCCCGAACAGCTCGTCCGGATCGGGCAAGGCAGAAGCCGCCTACGACACTGTAACGAAAGTTCTGACTTACACCGTCACCTATGCCGGGCTGACGGGACCCGCAATGGGGGCGCATTTCCATGGCCCCGGCGAAGCTGGCAAGAACGCCGGCATCGTCCTCCCGTTCAAGACGGTGCAAAGCCCGATCCAGGGCAGTGCCACGCTCACCGACGCGCAGGCGGCAGATCTGCTGACCGGAAAATGGTACGCGAACATCCATACGGCCGCGAACCCGGGCGGCGAGTTGCGCGGCCAGATGATGAAGTGAAGTAGAGACCGGGGTGTACGTCCACCGGTCATCTCGCTGAGGGGATGCTGGCTGCTTAGGACGGCGGTCTCGGCAAGAACGCCAGGATCATCTGGGCGAGCATGACGCCGACGGTGCCTCCTGCCGCCTTCTGGAGCACGTCGAGAAAGCCCGGATCCCGGTCGGGTATGAACACCTGCATCAGCTCCAGCCCCATAGCGACCGCCACGACGAGCGAGCAAGCCAAACCAAGCTGTCCTGGCAACAGAAAGGAAAGCAGGAAGCCGAGCAGACCATAGGCACTGAAGCGCTCGATCACGACGATCCAATAGGCCTCGTGATGTCCCATGAGCGCGGGTCTTCCCGCCAGCTTCGCCAGGGTGGCATAGACGATCAGCGCTAGACAGATGCTCGCGGCTGCGATGAGGTGGCTCCTGCGCATGGCGCCAACATACAAGGTTGGGCGCCCGCCTGGTTCGAAAGACGAAAATATCGTTAAAGGCGTTGGCCGCCGCCAAAGGCTCCGCTGGCACAAGCACGGTGACACCGTTTGGCGGCTCACCCCCCGTTAGGGAAATGGAAGTTCTTCCTCGACCGTCAGGCCACCAAAGCCGCATCGTTCGAGACCGCCGCGCCTGACTGCGCCACCCGGCGCGACTCGACGAGCTCACTAAACCTGGCGAAGGGCAGGGGCGGCGCAACGAGATAACCTTGGCCCTCCGCTACGCCGGACGCGAGCAGTGCGCGGAGTTGCTCCTCGGTCTCGATGCCTTCCGCGACCACGCTCATATGGAGGTCTCTCGCGAGCGCAACCAGCATCTCCACGATCGTCGTCGTCGACGCGTCCACGGTGATCGTGTCCACGAAGAACTTGTCGATCTTGATCATGTCGGCGCCGAGGCCCTTCAGTCGAGACAGTCCGCTATGGCCGACGCCGACGTCGTCAATGGCAACGCGGAAGCCATGGTCCCGCAGCTCGGCGACAACCGCCGCGGCGCGCGCGAGATCGTCGAGCTCGTCGCGCTCGGTTATCTCGACCACGATCTGGCGCGCGGAGACCCTTGCGGTCAGAACCTTGCGACGCAGCGTTTCAACGAAGCCTGCACTCAGGAGATGCCCGGGCACGACGTTCAAGGACATCTTGAAATTCTTGTTTGCCCTCAGCAATGGCTTCAGCTCGGCGAGCGCCGATCCCAGGATCTGCCAGGTCATCGCCTGGATGCGTCCACTGGATTCGGCGAGCGGAATGAAGTTCATCGGCGGGACGACCGAGCCATCTCGGCGCAGCCAGCGAACCAGAATCTCGCAGCCCTTGATCTGACCTGTCCCGAGATCGAAGATGGGTTGGTAGTACGGCTTGAATTCGCCGGCCGCCAGCGCCCGATCGAGATCGGCGACGGGCCCCTCCATTCGGCGGCTGCGTGCCAGCAGGATGCCAAAGATTGCGCCAAGTCCAAGGGCTACTGCGAGGACGGGCCAATAAGCCTCGTGGTTCCAGCTCGAAAGCACCGCGTGCTCGAGCCCGATCGTGGCATGAAGCGGGAAGCGCGCGGAAGTCCTGTCGAAACTGACCGGCTCCGGCAGGGACTTGCCGGCGTCGGTTTGGAATTCGCCGAGCTTCTCGCCACTGCTCAAGGCGAGGATCACCTCGCTGTGCGCCCGCAGTTCGGCGGGCATGATGTCGAACAGGCTGGCATTGATTCCGACAATGGCGACGAGGGCGGAGCTGTCGTTGATGTCCCTGAGCACGCCCAAGGCGTCGCCGCCGAACTGCTCCACGCGGAACAGCGAAAGTGCCTTGTCGCGCGAGGGCAGCATGTCGCGGCGATTCACCCATCCCTTGTCGAATTCGAGCGTCTCGGAATAGGCCGAGCAGATCACCGAGCCATCCGGTTTGACGAGGCGGACGTCCTTGATCGCCGAGCGCTGGTAGACGTGGAGGCGGATGGCTTGCAGCGCCCCGGGCTCGCAGCTGGCGAGATTGCGTTTTGCGAGCTCGTCCAGGCTGGCCGCGGCAAAATCGACCGCAAATTCGGAGCGGCGCAGAACGACCTCGGTCAACTCGCTCAGCTGATGCGCCTGCTGGTGGCGAATGACGGCCTCCGCCGCGAAATGGCCCGCCAGGGCGAACGCCATCGTGCTCGCAAGCACGAGCGCCGCAAACAGGAGGTTGGGTCGCTGTAATCTCATCCGGTCCGGGCGAAATTCAGGGAGGCCTGGAAAATTGATCCTAGCCTGCGGGGACTAAGATAGCGTTTAACGGGACGAAGGAACGGAGATGCCCCGCTGCGGAGCCAGCCTTAGAGGGGGCCCCAGAAGACGTACAACTGGCCGGTGAACGGGCCGGACGGACCGCCGCAGGCAGGCGGCTCAATCGACGCTCACCGCCCGCCGCGATGGCGGACGGAAATGACCTCTGGATAGGGTCGGCTGGGCCGATCGCTGTGGGGCGTGACGGGATGGCGAGTGGCTCGCAGCCGAAGCACCACGAAAGCGACGTTGATCGCCAGCCAAACCAATATCGCGGAAATGGCAAAGTGGAGCACTGCCAGACCTCGCTGAAAGTCTGGAATCAAACACCCAATGGTTGCTTTGGTTCCGTCCTGCCAAGGCGAAAAGCTGCGGCTGGGTCGAAGAGGAGCGTTGCCGCGATGATGGCGCTGCCGTCCTCGACTCTCTCTTTCCGAGGCTAGCCTTTCCCGAGGCTAGCCTTTCTTGTTCGTCTTCGACTTCAACGAAAGACCAAGCCGCAACGCCATGCGCTTGATCGCATCAGGCGAGCGCCCGAGAACTTTCGCCGCCTCTTCCAGCGAAGCCGAAGACTTGGCCAGCTCCATGAGCCGGCGGTCTTCCTTGAACGACCAGGGCTTGCGCGCCATAACCGAAATGATCCTCTCGTCGACACAAGGGACAAAGCCGCCAAGCGACCCATGTTCGCTCGACGGCTTTGCTTGGGTGGGGCCGGACTTGGGGGAGCCCGGTGCGAAGATGGATAAGCGAAACGCGAGACTTCGCAACAAACACCGCGGATTAAGCTAACCGCTCAACCTTACCGCGATGAAGTTGGTGTATGCCGCTCCGTATAACCACGGAGGTTTCGTCGGTGTTGTCTGCAATCGCCAGCAGCCGCGTGCGAAAAATGTGTCGGAAGCGACTTCATCACGCAGAGGACAGACGCGCTCGACCACCAGCGCGCTCGTGGCTTCAGGCTGCTTGCCGAGGTGAACAGGGGTTAACATCGTCGGCTGGATATCGCTCTCGAACAATGAGAGATTTCGTCATCCTCTCCTGCCGCCAGGGTTTCGCGCGACGACCAAACTTCGAGCACCACGTTGCACAAACTTCATGATCGTCTGACAAAAGTTTCAGCGCCGATGACCTTGAAGTCGTCGCAACATCACGTTTGAAATGTACCGGGAGGAGCGTTCCGAAAAATTGGGAACATTCCAAATGCTTGCGATTCTGGTTTTGATTTCGATTTTTGCAGCTGGCTTTGGCTGTGGCTATGGTGTGCGGGCGTGGCGCTCGCGCAAGCGATCAGCACGATATCGCCTCTATGCGCCCTACACGCCGGCATCGATGGGAGTGAAACAAAGCGAGCATCCATCGTAATGCAGAACCATGGGCGCGATGTTTCAGGCGGAAGTTGATCTTGCCTCGCGGCAAGGTCGGATAACCATGTGCGGTTAGGTTAACGTGGTGCGGTCCTTGAGAGCTTCGGAAAGGCAACCTAAAACGTATCGGTTCATTGCGAGAGTTTAGCCGCCTCGATTTTTTCGGGGCCCGCATGGGTGGGCGTAGATGGCGTATTTGATTGCGTTGCTGGGCGCGACGTGCGTCCTTATTTTGATCGCTTTTGTTCGTACCTTTGATCGGCGGTTGAAAGATCTTCCGCGGCCTTGGATCATGAATGAGGGCCATTCGAATGATTGATCAAAGGCACAACGCGCCCCGCAGGTATTTCGTCGACGCCCAAGGGCATCGCGTCCTGATCGGCCTTTCTTTGGAAGAGACGGTGGAGTTCGAAGCGCTGGATCTTTCATCGAACGAGACAGCGCAATTCGCGTCCGAGATTTGCGTGAACGACGGAGCCGTTGCGGCGGACGAAGTTCGCTGGCTTGAGCTCTATTCCAAGCACGAAGGGGCTTGGCGGGCGTGGATCGCACAAAGCCAGGCGGAGCGGGCGCAGGATTTAAGCTTTGTTAACTATGTCTGACCGATGGTAGCCGCCTAAATCTCGAATGTGGGATGGCCCAAATGTTTCAGCTGTTCCTGAGAGCGCGCGCACACAATCTTCTCGGCTCCCGCCGTGAGGACAAAGGTTTTAAAGCCCGCTCCGTCGAGCGTGATGCAGAGACCGACCGCGCGCGGATCGGTGCCGTCCTGGCGGCGATCGAAACAGCATTGCAGGAGGCGGAGAGGGAGCAGGCCGGCCTCAACCGGCGTGTTGACGATGCCCTCGCACGTGCATCCGTCACCTTCGGAAACGGCACCGATGAATATCTCGAGCGTGAGCCGCTCGACAATTATCATCAGGATCTCTTTGCGGCCGACATCTCGAATGGCCAGCGACGGCTCAAGGAATTGGCAAGCGCCATCGCGCACTTGAAGTTCGTCAAGACCGCAATGCTCACGCGCTTTCCGGATTTCAAGCCGCCGCAGCTCGACAGCTAAAGCGAGTTGAGCTTTGGTTGAATCGGTGCGAGCCGAGGAGGGCACCCTCTCCCGTAGGGAGAGGTCGGATTGCATCAAAGATGCGATCCGGGCGAGGGGTTACAGTTTCATTGTCTGCCGCGGCCCCTCACCCGGATTGCACTGGACGATGCTCCGCATCGCGATGCGCCGCGACGCGCGGATTTCACGGCTTTGTCACGCGCAATGTCCCGCCGAGTAGCAGGGCAATCGGATATGATCTTGGCGGCGGCCTGAGCGCGCGCCTCGTCCTTCGAGACGACCGCTCCCAGCGGTCTCCTCAGGATGAGGCTAATCGGCGTCGGTGCCCGTTGAAACTGCTGCCGCGCACTCCGTCCTCATCCTGAGGAGCCCGCGTAAAGCGGGCGTCTCGAAGGATGGCCGCAGGGAAACACTCACAAATGCAGTAGCCCTGCGCCGAGCAAGGTCGGCCGCGTGACAATTCGGCGCTGCTTTGCCGTTGGGCGCTTCGACCCTTTTTGATATGGTTCGGCGGCCATTCATGGATTGAAGGAGCGAAGAGGTGCCAGTCAAGAATTTGAGGACGTTGGTTGGATTGGCATGCGCTTTGACGCTGGCCGCGCCGGCGACGGCTTCGGCCATCACGGCGGAAGTGGCCCGCGCATGCGATGCGGCGATGGCTAAGGCCTTTCCGCCCAGACAGATCGGCAACCCCGCGGCCGGGAGCACTAAGGGAACGGCCAAGGATAAGCGCGAATACTTCCAAAAATGCGTTGCCAACAATGGCAAGGTCGACGACATGCCGGCGGACGCGCCAAAGGACAACAAGCCGGCGAAATAAGGACAGGGTGGCTACGGCCGGAGCGTTTTCGAGCGAAGTGGATACCGGTTCGCGTGAAGAAAACGCGTCAAAACAAGAATCTAGAGCTTCGGTTCTGATACAATCAGAACCGATCATGCTCTAAAGCATGATCCGGAAAAGTGCGCAGCGGTTTTCCGAAAAGATCATGCTCAAACAACAACCTAAAGCGCGATGACGATACATCCTAATCTCATCGCGCTTTAGCGTCGGGGCGGCGGACAGGGCGAGTAGAACGCGCCGTTCGCCGCATTGATGCGTTCGACGCATTGATTGGGATCAGTGACCGTTCCGGCGACCGTGAAGTCGTAGCCCATGCCCTTGACCACCACGACGTAGCGGCCGGGGGCGAGCGTAAAGCCGTCTTGCTCTGGTTGGAGCAACAGCATTCTCGACTGGTCTTCGACCGGACCTACCTTGTAGGGGTACGACATGCTGCGGATGACCCAGGAATCGCCGGCGCTGACCATGGCGGCTTTCCCGGTGGCGTCGACGCCCATCGCCCGGGAGACTTTCGCGACCACCCGAACTTCGGTCCCGCTTGCATCGACACCCCCGTCGGGCCTGAACACGATGAATCTGACGTCGCCGCCCATCAATGTGGTTGCGCTCGGCGTGTTGATGGCTGCCGAGATCGCGACGCGCCGGTCCGGAATCTTTCCGGGCACCGGCTTGAGCTCATGGAGCTGGCCCTCGCTCAAGGCGTAGACGCCGAACGTCGTCGGCAAAGGCATCGACGGTTGTGCAGCTTGCGCCGGCTCCTTTGCGCTATCCGGCGTCCGTTCAGCGGGTTCACCCACCGAGGGAGTCGGGATGGCGGTCGGCTGAGGGCCCGAGGTTTCCGGTGAGCGCGCGGACGGCAGCGCCACCTGTGGCAATGCGGTCACTTGTGTCCTCAGATGTAGCCAATAGGCAGCCGCGGCCCCGGCGCCCGCAATGAGCAGGAGCATGGCGGTCAATCGAACGAGAGATTTGAAGGCGCCGCTCCGTTTGAGCTGGTCCAGCGATCTTGACGGTGCCGCTGGTCCGCGTGGCGTTTCCGCGGCCGTCGAAGGGGCTGGTGAAGCCAGAGCCGGCGGCGTCGGAATGGGCGGCGGAGCAGGGGCGTTGTCCGGCCGAGAATTCGCCACGACAGTGCCGGCAGCCTTTGCCGGTGAGGACGGCTCGCTTCGCTCAAAGGACCGTTCGACCTCCTGGATGGCGCGTTCGAGCACTTGCTGGAGCGCTCGCGCCTCCCGCGCATCGGCGTGGTTGAATTGTTCCAGCAGCTTGATGCGGGCCAGTTCGTAAACGACGTCCCGCATCTGCCGGGGGTCGTCGGAGATTTCGCGGATCCGCCCTGATAACAGGCGGACAAGTCCAGCCTTGATCTCGTCCGCGTTGGCTGCAGTGTCGCCGGGCTCGGTCATCAAGGCCGATCAACTACCCCGGATACAGCTGTTTCGCTAGGCTTTTTCACCCCGGATCCCTTGGCCGCGGTGGATCGCTCTGGTGGATCCTTCAAAGGTCCGCCGCGATCGTCTCGAAGAGCTTGCTTTTGGGCAAAAACCTGTGACATTTCGCCCAGCTCCTCTTTCCGGTGTTTGATGATGCGCGGCATTTTGACAGCAATTACGTTTTTGGCCTTCCTGGTTCAGCCCGCTTCGGCGCAAGGGGTCAAGGATCAGGCCAACACCACCAGCTCCAGCATCATCACAACGCCTACGAAAAAGGCGCAGACCAGCCAGGCCGCATCGCGGCCTACCGCTGTCCGAAATGTGACGGGGAGCCTTCCTGCCGGAAGGGCGGCCCAAGGCGTCTGGCGGGATGGCAAGCTGATTGCCGTGCCTCGGTGAAGGCAACGCAAGCAGCCGTGAAGGAACGGTGTTCGCCTCCCTGACGTTCTTGATCGGGAGATGTCGCTCATGAAACGATTAGTCTTGATCACATTCGCGCTTGTCGTGCCTGCCGGCGCCTCGGCCCAGGGCGTCAGCGATCCGTCGACGCCCAATCGCAACGTGATCATCGTCAATCCGTCGCAGCCGTCGCCCTCCACGGCGACGCCAAATATTCCGAGCCGAATCGAGCCCCCGTTGACGAGGGGCGGACACGCCCGCCCCTATCACGGGAACAGAACCCGGGGCAGTGGGTCGAGTCGTTATTAGCCGCGCCGGCCATCTTTCGGTGGCGTCGTGAGACAAGCTATTGCGGATTTACCTCGACCTCCAGGGTCGATGTCCCGCGATGATGGCGATTGCTGCCCGAGATCAGCAGCGTGAACTTGTCGGTGCCAGGCGTTTCGGTTCCTGCCGAATAGCGGAAGCCGGACCCGACCACTGCCAATTGTCCCCATGATGGTCCGCTCACGACTGAGACGTTGAAGATCTGCATATACGACAAACGCAGGCCCTGGATGCAGTCCGCCCCAGGCGCGATCGATATCGTCCATCTCACTGAATCTTCCGAAAAGGCAAAAGGCGTCCGCTCCTTGATGCAGACGGGACTGGCGTGCGCCGTCAGGCCAGACATGAAGGAAGCCGCGACGGCAGTACTTAGCAGCAATAACGGTCTTGCACGCATTCTCGGGCAACTCCACGAGTGCATGCCAAAGTTAAACATCAATGACCTAACGAGGTCTTAGAACAGAGCCGTTGGCCCTTAAGCCGATCAAATGCCGCGGATCTCGGGTACATCAATCATCCGGTCGGCCTCTCTCCGGACCATGCCATCCTGCCCCTGTTTTGCCCGACGAGTCAACCCGAATTTCGGAAAAGGCGTAACCAATTGATCCGACTGGTGTCGGCTACTGTGCATGGGGTTGTTTTTCAATTTTTTGATGGGATGGTCCCCGAACGCCCCCAGGTGCTGAAATCCCCGGGAGCTAAAATGGAAAGGGTGCCCGGCGAATGGGCTTTCTTGCAATCGGCAAAGGTATAGATTGAAAAGCTGGAGATGAGGAAATTGGCCAATGGTCGTCCTTGTCGCTCTGCCTGGAGTCATCAGCGTGCGAACGGGTCGACGTGGCCACTGTGAAAAGCGGTTTGGGAAGCTGCCTCAGGCGGTCATCATTGTTGCCGGCGTGCTCGGCCTTGGTCTTGCCTGTCCGTCCTTGTGTCTCGCTCAGACCGAACCGGAGCCCTCGATCAACGACTATCTTCCGCCAAGCGAGCCGGAAGTTACGCGCGACGAATGGCGGCAGCGGATCGAGGACGCGCGGCGCCGAGCCAAGGAGGTCTCGCGTGAGCGGCGCGAGCATCCAGAGCTCTACAAGCCGATTCCGGAAGATCCGGACCTTGTCGCGACCGAACGTCTCCTCAACGACGACAGTCTGCAACGAGGCGACATCGTCGCGACCAAGAAAGGCATGTTCGTCTACCAGGGGCGATCCGAGCAACCGCGCCGCGATCACGACTTTGTGCCGGTCAACCCGAAATCGGTGCGCTGACGAATTCGCTGCAGCCCCAGGAGCGATGGCAACGAAGCTCGTCCGGGTTCAGTATCGCCGCATAATCTCGTTGAATTTGGGGTCGGCCACTTTCGTGGTCTCCAGCAGCAGCGACTTGCCTTGCGGAGTCGCCTGCACGTAGGCCGCGATCAGCAGTGGCTCGTAACGAGAGCGATTGGCCAGCGCCGACCGGATGTCGGACTGCGCCAGGAGCTTGATCTCTTCATCGGTCGCGGCCGCGCCCGACGTCACGATTTGGACGCGAGAGAAGGCAACGTCGATCGGCACCGACCCGGTCAAGTAAGACATCTTCACCGCAGGCGTTACCGCCTCGCCGGCCTGGGCCTGTAGCGTGCCGAGCGTGAGCCATAGCGCGGGCCTGATCGGTGATAGTTTCAAGGCAGCCACGACGGCACCTTGAGCTGCCTTGTTCTCGCTGGCCCTGCTGCCCGCGTCGGTGGAGGGGCGATGAAGAAAGTCAGCGGCCATCGCCGCCGCGTAATTCGCAAGCATCTCGCCATCCCATGAAAAGGATGCAAGGCCGCCGGCGGCCGCCAGCTTGGCCTTGTCGGGCGGAATCTCGCCCGAGAACAAGTCGCTGGCGCGAAAGTTCGGTCGTATGAGATCGCCGTAGAACGTCATGCCGGCGTGAAGCGCCAGCACGATTGCGGTCAAGATGCCGATGACGCGAAGCAGGATCATGCGATTCATGGTGGAATTGACGAGGCCTTGAGCGCGAGCCGACGACGGGTCCGACATTCAACTCTTAAATTGCGAGCAGACTATCGCCTTGGATCGTCAACAGCGTCAAGTTGCCGGTCGCGTAGGCGCCGGTGTCGATATTGATGCGGTTTGGTCGAATATCGGGCGCGCTGACCGGCGTGTGACCGTGAACGATATATTTGCCGAAGCGCTCCTCGGAGGCCAGAAATTCCTCGCGGATCCAGAGCAGATCCTCATCCTTTTGGCGATCGAGCGCGATGCCCGGCTTGACGCCGGCGTGGACGAAAAAGAAATCGCCGCAGGTGAAGGAGGAGGGCAATTGCTGGAGGAAGGCGAGATGCTCGGGCGGGAGCGCGCGCTTCAATTCATCGATCAGCTCGACCTGCTGCTCTGCGGACGGATTCATGGTCGGCCTGATGCCATAGGAGACCAGGGTCAGGAGGCCGCCATAGTGGCGCCACTCCTGCAAGCGGGTGGGGTCCTTGAGGACCTCGAGCAGGAAGACTTCGTGGTTGCCCTTGAGGCAGACCGTCTCGTGTGATTTCGAGCGCGCGATCAAGAGATCAAGAACGGCGCGCGAGTCCGGGCCGCGGTCGACATAGTCGCCGAGAAAGACCTGAATGGCTCGTTGGGGAGCCGAGCGGGCAAGATCGGCGTCGATCACGGTTAACAGCGATTGAAGCAAATCGGCGCGGCCATGCACGTCGCCGATCGCATAGACGCGAACGCCGTCGGGAAGCCGAGGCTTGGTCTTCTTTCGAAAGCGTGAGGAAAGGCCCATCAGGTCGGTCGAATCGCTTCTAGCGTCACGAGCGGATCATCGTGACCGCTCTTAGCAGAACCAGTCACACATCGATATTCTTAATTGTTTGCAACCAACGCGCCCGCATTTTGATTAAAGGATCGCGTGGCCTTTGAGCCGTATTTCAAGAGGTCTCGCGTAGCGTCCTTTCCTACAAGAAGGGGAGCGCGACATGCGCAAAGTTGTAAAGTTCCTGGCGGCCGTGGCCGCAATCGTCGTTGCTGCGGGGTTGCAGCAGAGAGCGGAAGCCGCCTTCGTCGGCGCGCCCTTGGGGCTGCGCGGTGCTATCCAGTACATCAAGTTCGACCAGCCGACGCTGGCGCCGATGGCATTCACGCTCTTTTGCCTGAAGTACAAGGACGAGTGCAGGCCGCGGCCGCAGCAGGTCGTGTTCAGGGGCGGCCGTCTGAAGCTCACGCCGGAGCGGCTGGCGCAGATGCAAGAGATCAACCAACGGATCAACGGCGCGATCCGTCCCGAGGCCAACCTGGAGGGGCTGCGCGGCGAGAAATGGCTGCTGCATCCGGCGAGCGGCGACTGCAACGACTACGCTGTGACAAAACGCCACGATTTGATCGCCAAGGGCTTTCCGGCGCGCTCGGTGCTGCTCAGCGAGGTCGTGACCACCTGGGGCGAGCATCATCTCGTGGTCGTGGTGCGCACCTTCTCCGGCGATCTCGTGCTGGACAATCTCTCCGGTCACATCCTGCCGTGGTCGAAGAAGCCCTATCGCTGGGTCCGCATCCAATCACCCAAGAACCCGAACTACTGGGCGTCACTCGGCGATCGCGCCGTCTGATGACCGGCGCTCTATCGTGATGAGGATTGGCTGACGCTCTGCGACAGCCCCAGTCCCACGATCACCGAAAGACACAGGATTGCTGCCGGGCGCAGCAGTCCCGATCGCTGGGTCCGCATCCAATCACCCAAGAACCCGAACTACTGGGCGTCACTCGGCGATCGCGCCGTCTGATGACCGGCGCTCTATCGTGATGAGGATTGGCTGACGCTCTGCGACAGCCCCAGTCCCACGATCACCGAAAGACACAGGATTGCTGCCGGGCGCAGCAGTCCCGGACCGGCGAAGCTCTGGACGAGTGCAAAGAGAACGCAGGCCGCGGTCGCCGCTGGGAAGAACGAGTCGCGTCCGCGCTGGAGCGCGCCGAAGAACAGGCGCACCAGAGCGATCAGGCTTACCGCCATCATGGCGGTCAAGCCGATCCATCCCGTGTCCGCAAAGACGGCGATGGCCGCCGAGGGCGCGGTCAAAGTCGTGCCAGCCTCGCTCTGATAGATCTTAGCGACGGCCGAAAAGCTTCCTGCGCCCGCGCCGAACCAGCGTGTGTCGGCCAACATCCGCTCGAGGGCGGCCTTGGTCTCGGTCCCCAAGTTCGGGACGAGCCGCATGAGGACCGGCCCAGAACTCTTCTCGAAGAGGAAGGTCAGGACGATGGTCGCGCCGATCAGAGCTGCTGCCGACAATGCGCCCGCGGCCAATGGCGAGAGGTCGAGCCTCCGGATGACGAGGATCAGCAGGATCAGCACAACGCCAAAGGCCGCTGCGATCGCGCTGTTCGTTCCGGAAAACCCAAAGATCGCGGCCGCGCAGACCAGGGTCCCGACAAGGCCGCAAAGGCCGATCGCGATCGAGCGAAGGACCGAGTGATGCGTTTCGGCCCGTTCAGCAGCGAGCTGCATGACCGCTAAATTGAGCATGAGGCCGAAGCCGGCCAAAGTCGTGGTGAAGTCAGCGGGCGCGGCTGCCGCAACGGCCGGCGACAGCCGATGCAAGTCCAAGGTCAAGGCGGAGACCGCGGTCACTCCGCTGAGCACGAAAAGAACCAGCTCGGCACGGCCGCGGTTGCGGACCACCAAGATGGTGACGCCGAGCAACGAGATCGCCGCGAGTGCCAGCAGCAGCGCGTTCACCGTCAAGCCGGTATCGGCCGTGATCGGCCCGAGCGACAGGCCACCGAGGACGTCGTGAGCGCTGGCCCAGATCGGATGCGCCCAGCTCAGCGGAAGAGGGACGAGTTGGGCGGCGATGCACAGCGGAATGGCGAGCAGGATCCACCGGCCCCAGGCGGCCGCGCGCACATAGTGGTCGTAGTCGGCCTTCCGCGCGGCCGAAGCGGCCGCCAGCAAGCTCAGCGCTGCGGCCATCGTCCCGAGCTGCGCACCGACCCTGGCGCCGGCAATTTCGAGAGCGGAAGCTGAGACGATTGAAACGATGAGGGCAAAATAAGCGAAGGACAAACGGCGCGCTCGAAGGGAATCCTGAAACGGTCAGGTCACCATACAAGCGGGCGATGGGTTTTCAAACAGAGCTCTGTCAGGACAACAGCTCGGTCTTCACCTTTCGCGCGCGCGCGAAAGGTTCATCGCCGCGTCAATCCGGCGTCGTCAGCGGACAGTTTTGACCGGGCGGGTGAATACGCGGGTGGTACGCGCGGCAGCAAGGCCAAAGCGCGCTCCTGACCCAAAGAGGTAGCCGCCCTGGAGGGCGATGGCGGCGAACACCACGTCTTTCAGGCTCTCAACCACGGTGAGATCGACCATCAAGCCGACCGGAATCGCGGCGAGCACCATGACGAAGGTCAACGGCAGGAGCACCAGGACGCGAAAGCGTTGGCCCAGCACGGCACCTACGAGAAAGCTGAAAATCAAAAACGCGGTCATCCGAAACACTCTCTGTGCTCCGGACCCTAGGTTCCCCCCCTAAAAAGACCCTTAAGTTGTATGGCTAAATTTGGCCTATTGGCTGCAATTTGCCAGCAGCGAATGATAGGCCTCCCGCAGTCCATTTAGGGCCACCGCACCTTTGATCTCGCTGTCGCCTTCCTTGACGACAACGGACAGTGAGGGGGTCGTCTGCCAGTTTCCGGCGGCAAAGGCGGAGACCTCGTCGGGCAACAGCACTGCGGCCCCCGCGGCCGCCATGCTGGCATCAAAGGTCAAGGTGCCGCCGCCGGCCGCGGCGATCGTGACTTTAGGATGGCTCCGCGGCGGGAAAGGCCGGATCAAGGCCACCAGCACGTCGATCTTGCCCTTCGGCGCGCAACGGACGATCAGGCCGGCGAAGTCCGGGTCGGACTGGCTGGTGTCCGCCGTCTTCATGATGGCGGCGAAGCTCTCGCCGTCCTTCGTCCCTTGGGTCCGGCTGAATTTCCAGACGGAGGAGGAGGCGGAGGTGGCGACCTCGACAACAGCCGGGCCGTGGCAGGTGGATCGGGCGCTCTCAGCGCAAGGTATTGTACCGTCCAATGGGCGATCAGCGGCGCCAAGGAGGGAACCTGCCAGCAGCGGGATCAGAAGGAGGCCAGACACGGGGTCCTACTCTTAACAGACCCAGCCGTAGCAGACGCCGGCAAGGTCAAGACGCGTCGCGCTCGCCACACCGCGCCCTTGACTTGGGCGTTTTGCTCGCCGACCGGGCACACGAAATACAACAAATAGTCACAAAGGGTTAAACTAAGCCCCAAAGAGTGGCTCGCACGCAACAGTAGCCGACTGATCGCACCGTTAACCACCAGGGAACCCTTGTCGCACCGCCCGCGCCGCCGTACCAATCGACGGTAATTGGGGTCTCTTGGGGCGCGATTCATGCATTCCTTTGCCAAAACTTATGTATTCAAGCCGGCATTTCTGGCGGCCGCTTTAGCGCTCGGAGCGTGTTCGACCAATCCAGGTTCGGGCCCGCTGACGGATGACGTCAACAATAAGATCCAGACCGAAAATGCGCCGGCCTATGAGCTGGTGCCGATCAATCCGGCTACGGTGAAGATTCTGCACACCCATGAGCCCAAGGGGCTCGCCGGGGCCTTCACGGACAAGCGGCCGCCGGCCAGCATCGTGTTCGGCATCGGCGACGTCGTCAGCGTTACCATCTTCGAAGCTGCCGCCGGTGGTCTGTTCATCCCGGCGGAAGCCGGCGTCCGTCCGGGTAACTTCGTGACGATCCCGGATCAATCGGTCGACAATGACGGCTTCATCACCGTGCCCTATGCCGGTCAGGTCAAGGCGGCGGGCCTCACAGCGGTTCAGATTCAGCGAGCCATCGTTGAAAAGATATCCAACCGCGCCATCGAGCCGCAGGTTGTGGTTGCGATGGCCTCGCAGCGGACCCAGCTCATCAGCGTGCTCGGCGAAGTCAACTCGCCGGCGCGTTATCCGGCGAGCGCGGCGGGTGCGAAGGATCGCGTGCTCGACGCGATCACCCGCGCCGGCGGTATCAAGGGTCAGGGCTTCGAGACCTGGGTCATGCTGGAGCGTGCCGGACGGCGGGCTACCGTGCCGTTCGAAAATCTCGTGATGACGCCTGAGAACAACATCTATGTTCGCCCCGACGACAGCATCTATGTCTATCGCGAGCAGCAGAAGTTCCTGGCGTTCGGCGCCAGCGGCCAAAGCGGCGAGTTCAATTTCGATGCCTGGCGCATCAACCTCGGCGAAGCCGTCGGCAAGGCCGGAGGTCTCTTGGATGCCCAGGCCGATCCGGCTGCCGTGTATCTCTACCGTCGCGAGCCGCGCGAGGTTGCCGCCCAGCTCGGCATCGACGTGAGCAAGTACACGTCGGAGACGATCCCGGTCATCTTCGCGGTCAATTTCCGCGATCCGGGTGGCTTCTTCCTCGCCACCAAGGTCATGATGAAGAACCAGGACATCATCTACGTCTCGAACTCGCGCAACGTCGAAGTTGCCAAGTTCCTGAACTACCTGCGCGTGATCATGGCGACCGGCAGCGATGCCGTGAACCTCTCCAACGACGCCCTGATCTTCCGCAACAACATCAAGACGGCGCCGTAAGACGCCGACTTGATCGACCAAAACCAATGGCACCGGGGCTTTGTCCCGGTGCCATTTTCGTTTAGCAACCGAAGCGGTTCTGCTGCGGCTACGAGTTCGGGATTTGGATCAAGGCGCCACTGAGCACGACGCGCCGTTCATCGGTCATCCCGCAGTGTTGCAAGGGGCTTCATGCGTTTTCGAGCATTCTGGCGTCTTCTGGCTCTCGTCCCTGCTGCCGTCGGACTTGGACCGTTCGGGCAGGCCGTTGCTGCTGCAGGGGAGCTCGGCGTTCGCCATCGCATCGACGTGATAGTCTCCGCCGAACCTGATGCGCCGATCTTGTCGCGCCTGCGCGGAGCCAAGGGCGAGCTCTCCTTCACGGTCCGGCTGTCGGCGAACTCCAAAGAGAGCCGGTTCTTCGGGATGCTGCGCCCGTCTTTCCCGAATATCGTCGTCCCCGATGGCTCGGGCAAGCCGGTGGTCCAACAGACCAAGCTCTGGGAGGAGGATGTCTGCCATCAGCGCCGGGGCCTGCCCAAGGTCACCGTGACCCAGCTCGGCGGCCATTTTGCCGAGGGGGAGGGGCGGATCGAGATTTCCGCCATCAACCGGCACATCGGCCTTTTGGTCCCACCGGATGAATTAACCCCTGGAATAAAACTCGAGCCGGGGAGTGACAGTCTTGGGCTATTCTACGCCTTCCGGGCGCAGACCCGGAACAGCCGCCTCAACGTTGATCTGAAGATCTATCCGATTGATTGCTTCCTCTAGAAGCTAAAGCAAAGCTCGCTCCAGAACGACGATGCGCCTTTGGCCTCCCAACATAAGCTGGTCCAGGATTCGTTGGTCGTGGAGCTTGCCCGCGACCTTCATCCTGTTCTTCGTGGTCGCCGGCGCGCCGTTTCCGTTCGGCTCGACCAACGATCTCTCGATCGCGTTCTGGTGCCTGTGCTTGGGAATCGCGGTGATGTTTGCGCCGACGCGCGAGCTGCGAAGGCCGCATCTAGGGCTGCTCGCCGGCATCGCCGTGATCGTCGCCGCTTACGCGTTCGTGCTGCATGAGCAGCTGTCAGATCATCCCTTCCTCGCGCCATTCCAGCCGATCTGGAAGCAGGCGTCGGATCTGCTGGGCGTGCCGATCGCCCCGTCCGCTTCGATCGTGAAGAACGAGGCGTTCTTCGCGCTCGGCGCGCCGCTCGCCAACATCCTCGCCATCGTCCTCGGCATCACCGTCGGCGCCGATCGCGAGCGCGCGCGCCGCATGCTGTGGGTGATCGCGATCTCGGGCGCGGCTTACGCGCTCTACGGCGTGCTCTCGTTCCTGATCGAGCCGACCATGATCCTGTGGCGGGACAAGACGGCCTATCTCGGCAGCGTCACCGGCACCTTCATCAACCGCAACACGGCGGCGGCCTATTTCGGCTCCTGCGCGGTGATCTGGATGCTGCTGATCCTGGAAGATGTCCGCCGCCGCTTGCCGGAGCGGCATATCGAATGGAGACGCCTGTCGCTCGATCTGCGCACGATCCCGCCAAAGCAAATCCTGCCGCAGCTTGGCTGCCTGCTGATCTGCCTGATGGCGATGTTCATGACGGGATCGCGCGCCGGCGTCGGCCTGTCGCTGCTCGCGATGATCGTCGCGTTCACGCTGTTCCTCCGCAAAGACCTGCCGCGACGCACCGGCATCTGGATCTCGCTCGGCTCGGGCCTTGCCGTCGCGCTCGGCCTCTTGCAGCTCCTGGGCGGCCGCGTCTCGAGCCGGTTCGACAGCCAGGGCCTGGTCGACGAGGGCCGCATCGAGGCCTGGAAATCCACGCTGCGAATCATCGCGGATAATCCCTGGTTCGGCACCGGCATGGGCACCTTCCAATGGGCCTTCCCGCCCTATCGCAGTCCCAACATCTCGATTCGCGGCATCTGGGATGCCGCGCATTCGACGCCGCTGGAGCTTGCCTCCGAGGTGGGCATTCCCATGGCGCTCCTGGTTGCGCTCGCCTGGGCGATCATGCTGCTGGTTCTGGCCAAGGGCGTGTTCGGGCGACGGCGCGACGCCATCATCCCGCTGACGGCCGCGGCCACCGCCACGCTGTCGCTGCTGCATTCGTGCCTCGACTTCACGCTCCAGGTGCCCGGCTACAGCATTCCATTCTTTGCGCTTTTCGGCGCGGGCCTGGCGCAGTCCTTCTCGACCCGGGAGGGCCGCTCCGCAAGCGATGCCGTCGCTACCGGCGGGCGAGGCGTGGGCCACGCCTCAACCGCCGACACAACCGCGCGGCGAATGCCTCAGCTTCATAAAAGTGTCTAGATTTGAAGCAGTTGCGCTGTTTACGAAGTCTTTAGAATAAGTGGACAGTCCATTTCTCTTCGGATAGGTTCCGCAACTGCACAGCCATTGCCCGGGCCGAGGAAGCAAATCGGGGCAGCTGATTTTTTGGAGGTCTATTTATGAGCGTTATCAAGATTGCGCTTCGCATGGCTGCCGCCGCGGCCCTCGCCGCGACGATCACCTCAGCCGCAAGCGCCGCCGTTTATCCGCCGCAGCGCCAGCTGCCGGCCCAAATCATTTCCGAGTTCAAGGCCTCGCCCAACAGCCTCTTGCAGCAATATCCGACCGGCGGCCCGCAGCTGATCTCGCGCGTGCGCGACCTCGGCGCCTCCGATCCGACCACGCTCCCGGGCCTGATCGCGCTTCTGAAGGATCCCGCGACCACCAAGGACCAGATGCGCGCGATCGTCGGCGGCCTCGCCCAGGTCGCCCGCATGGCTGCGCAGAGCGATGCGGCTTTCGCCAATGAGATCCAGACCGCGATCGCCGGCATCGGCAACCCCGACGTGATCGCCGCCTACCAGGCCGCGACCGGCGACGTCGCGATCGCCGCGACCGGCGGCGGCGCGGGCGGCGGTGGCTCCGGCGCGGGCGGCCCGGTCGGAGGCGGCTTCGCCAACGGCGGACAGGGCGGCAGCCTCGGCACCTTCGGCGGCCTGCACTATGCGACGACGGTGACGCCGCACGCGAACGCCGGCGTCAGCGGCACCACCAACAGCGTCAGCCCGCGCCGCTGAGCGGGGACGAGATTTCAAGGAGCGGTCCAGCTGGACCGACCAACGACGGAACGGCGCTTAGCGGCGCCGTTTTGCGTTTCGCCCGTTAAGCTTCCGCACAAATTATAATGTGCGCACACCGCTGCGCTGCATCAATTGAGTTCAGCCGCGTTTCGCCGCGTGTTATATTCGCCCTCAACTACCGGTTCTTTCGAGTGCTTTTGCTCGCGTGACTTTCTCATCCCCAATGCCATCCTCCAGAGCCAGTCGCTGGACGATTTCAGGAATTGCACAATGCTGCAGGTGAATAGGCCTTCGTCGGAGATCAACCGCGACTACGCCGAGGTTGAAAGCTCGCCGGCCCAGACGCTCACCTCCTATCTCGAGATCGTCCGCCGCCAGTTCCCGACCATGATTGCGATCGTTTCGGCCTGCGTAATCCTGGCGCTGCTCTACCTCTTCACTGCCGCGCCGCAGTTCACCTCGACCGCCTCGATGGTGATCGACACCCGCAAGGTGCAGCTGTTCCAGCAGCAATCCGTGCTCGGCGACATCGCGGTCGATTCCGCGACGGTGGAAACCCAGGTCGAGATCCTGAAATCCGAGAACATCAGCCTCGCCGTGATCCGCGACTTGCACCTGATCGAGGATCCCGAGTTCACGGGCGTCGGCGGCGGCTTGCTCGGCACGGTCGTTGGCGCCGTCGCCGCCTTGTTTTCCGACGGGCACGCGTCGTCCGAATTCGAGCAAACCCGCAAGGCGCTGGAGCGATTCGAGAAGAACCGCACCATCAAGCGCCTTGGCCTCACCTATGTGATGGAGATCGGCTTCACCTCGAAGGATCCGCAGAAGGCGGCGAAGATCGCCAATGCGATCGCGGATGCCTATATCGTCGATTCCCTCGAGGCCAAGTACCAGGCCACCCGTCGCGCCAGCGTCTGGCTGCAGGACCGCATCAAGGAGCTGCGGACCCAGGCTTCCGCGGCGCAGAAGGCGGTGGTGGATTTCAAGACCGCCAACAACATCGTCGACACCGGCGGACGGCTGATGAACGAACAGCAGCTCGCCGAGGTGAACAGCCAGCTGGTCATGGCGCATGCGGCCACCGCCGAGGCAAAGGCGAGGCTCGATCGCATGAACGATATCCTCAAGCAGGACATTCCGGACGCCAACGTCGCCGACGCGCTGAAAAACGACACCATCGTCAAGCTCCGCGCGCAATACGTCGACATGGCCTCGAAGGAATCGATCTGGGCGCTGAAATACGGTTCGGATCACTTGGCGGCCGTAAACCTGCGCCGGCAGATGGCCGAGATCAAGAAGAACATCACGGACGAGCTGAAACGCATCCAGGAATCCTATAAGAGCGATTACGACATCGCGGTGACCCGCGAGGAGGCAATCAAAACGAGCCTTGCTAACGTCGTCTCGGAATCGCAGCTCACCAACCAGGCGCAGGTGCAGCTCCGCGAGCTCGAGAGCAACGCGCAGTCCTACCAGGCGATGTATGACAATTTCCTGCAGCGCTATATGGAGAGCGTGCAGCAGCAGTCGTTCCCGATCACCGAGGCGCGGGTGATCAGCGCGGCGACCACGCCGCTGAAGAAGAGCTATCCGAAGTCGCTGGTCATCCTGGCGGCAAGCCTGCTCGGCGGCTTCTTACTGGCCTTCGGCGCGGCGATGGCTCGCGAGCTCACCGACAAGGTGTTCCGCACCACTGGCCAGGTTGAGGACGTCCTGGGCGCGAACTGCATCGCGATTCTGCCGGCGCTCGGCACCGCCACCGTGCCGAGGCTCGGCGGGAAAGCGCTCGGCGGTAAGCTATCGGCGAAGAACAACCCCGAGCCCGACTTGCTGCGCTACGTCGTCGACAGCCCGCTGTCGCGCTTCTCGGAAGCCGTGCGGTCGGTGAAGGTGGCGGTGGACCTTAATTCGATCGTGCGCGAGAACCGCGTGCTGGCGGCTACCTCGACCCTGCCGAACGAGGGCAAGAGCACGCTCTCAACTAACCTCGCCCAGCTCATGGCACATGGCGGCGCCCGCGTCATCCTGGTCGATGCCGATCTGCGTAACCCCTCGCTGTCGCGCGCGCTGGTGCCGGATGGGAAGATCGGCCTCGTTGATGTTGTCGCGCAGAAGGTCCAACTTGAGGACGCGCTGGTCGTCGATCCCGAAACCAAGCTCTCGATTCTGCCGGCGGGCACCACCTCGAAGCTTCTGCACACCAACGAAATTCTGGCTTCGAAAGCTATGCACGCGCTGGTTACGCAGTTACGGTCAAAGTTTGATTACGTTGTTCTTGACATGCCGCCAATGGCACCGGTGGTGGACGTGCGCGTCACCTCCTCCTTCGTCGACTCCTATGTGTTCGTTGTGGAGTGGGGCAAAACCAGCATCGATGTGGTCAGGCACAACCTACGCGGTTCGCCAGAGATTCATAATAAGTTGCTCGGCATCGTTTTGAATAAGGCAGACACCAAGGCACTGGCTCGCTACGAGTCTTATCACGGTCGCTATTATTACCAGAAGTATTACGCTAGGTATGGGTATGTCGAGTAACCGCAATCTTCTGGCGCGTGCGGGATTTGCTCTGCTCGGTACTTTCTGTTTCTTCTGGTCAGTTGCTGTCCTGCTTCCTTTCCGATTGACTGCCTCCACTCGTGAGGTATCGGCACGAATTCTTGCGGATGATCGGTTTCGGCCCGGAGTCCTGGCAGATCTGTTGGCACGCTTGAATGCTGCTCCGCGGCTCGCGATAGAGCAACCCGAATATCTGCAGGCTGAGGCTCTAATTGCGTTGCGAGTAGCCGAAGAAGTCGTGCAGCGTAGGAGTTCGGAAAATCCAGACAGTGAGCTGCAAGCGGCTGATGAAAAGATACGTAGTTCGCTTTCCATTAGCCCATCTGATCCATTCCTCTGGTTTCTTTCCTACTCGCTCAAGACGGTGCGTATCGGATTCGATCTCTCGAATCTAAAGGGCCTAGAGCAGTCCTATGTGTTAGGTCCACGTGAGGGATGGATTGCGGTGCGTCGTAATCGAGTCGCTCTCTCTGCTTTTGGCTTTCTTCGGCCTAGCCTTCAGCAGTCCGTAGTGTCTGAGTTTATGGAGATGGTTGATGCAGATTTCATAGATGACGCGGCAATCAACTTAGAACGGGTCGGCTGGTTGCATCGAGACCAACTGCTCAGTGGTTTGTCTGGCGCGGACATTGCAAGCCGCGAAAAGTTGGCCCGGCGCGTCTCGCAGGACGGTGCTAAGGTCTCTATTCCGGGTGTACAAGAGAATGACAGGCCATGGCGATAACCTCATTCGCGTTGAAGTTATTGAAGTTGAATCTTTCGTTATGGAGTGTGACGGCGTTTGCCCTCGGCGGCGCGGTGCACTCTCAATCGATGGGAAGCTCAACAGCCTCAAGGTTAACGATACAGGGGCCGGCGGAGGCGTCCGGCACTAGCGTTATCAGAGATGCGCTGGGGAAACCATGCTTGGATGTGGAGGCTGCCGCCCGCGGTCACGTTGTTCACCCAGAAACGCTTGATCATCTCGTTAGTATCAAGAACAACTGCCCTCGCTCGATAAAAGTCAAGGTTTGCTATTATGGTTCGGATAGATGCAACGACGTTATCGTCCAACAGTACGGTAGGGTAGACACAATCTTAGGTACGATGACAGGTGTGAAGACTTTCCGATACTCGGTGTCTCAGAAATAGCATCGTGGTCTGAGGAATGATATCACGTCGCTTCTTTCATCAATTGCTTGGTGGACTGATGCCGGCGATTGCCGGCGATGCGAAGGCAGCGCCTGATCAAAAGCTAGTCATTCTAAATTCCGTCGCAGATTTGCGGTCTACCGCTCCAGCAAAGGAATTGGTCTTTTGCAAAGGGTTCCTTTCGCCCGGGGACGGTGGAGGAGGATTGTTTTTTTGGAGCCCTCAAGATGATCAGCTAGACGACGGCGCCATAGTTGTTTCGCATGATGATCAAAAGGTGGGGCGCTGGGTTCGTGAGTTCACTTCAGGTGAGATAGACGTTCGCTGGTTTGGTGCAAAGGGCGACGGTCGAACAGATGATACCGCTGCATTTGAGCACGCGCGAGACTTTGGAAAACGTAGGGCAAGGAGAGAGCCGCAAGTGGCGACTGACCCACTTGGCTCCGTCAAAATCAAAATACCGGCCGGGACATATTTGATAACGCGGCCCGAAGCTTTGCTTGACCGAGCTTGGCCCACTTCAACTCTAGGATTGTGCTACGAAGGATTAGGTCCGGGGATATCAGCGATTGACTATCGACCTAGTCAACCAGGGTCGCTCTTGTTCAATAATAACGCGGTCCTGTTCCTTCGGCTTTCGGGCATTTTGTTTGCTTGCAACGACGGTGTATCAGTTTTCTACGAAAGTATTTCATCCGGAAAAGCTCAGGATGTTCGCTGCGAAGATGTTGTTTGGAATGGATCATGGTCCACCGGGTTTAAGTTAACGGGGACCAATACTAATAGCGAGTACAAGTGGACCGCCTGCACAATTGCTGGAGGTTGGGATTATTTCTTGGACTTGGATGGTAACGATCAACTCCTGAATTATTGGTTCCATAACTGCAAGTTCTGGGCAACCAGAGGCGGAGGATGGATTCGTGCAAAGCGCGGCGGGCATATTAAAGTCTCTGACTGCGACGTCAGTGGATGGAAGGAAACGCGAGGCCGTGCACTTTTTGCGTTGTTAGGCACTACCCACGCGCGTGGAGTTTGTCACTTTCTCTGCATCGGGTCCCGGTTCGAAATCCAAACGGATTCCACTCCTGTACTTCAGTCTCAGTGGCCTCATGGTGTAATTAGCTTTGTCAACGCGGATTTCGGCTCTCAGGCGCCTTGGAGGTCTCCTGACTACATTGAAGCGCTAATAGAAATCGGAGCAGCAGGGCATGCTATGCTGCGGTGGCAGGATTGCACGCACATAGGGCGGCACTCGTACCGCGCAATCGCAGGTTCGAATCCGAATTCTTTCCGAGAACTGTACAGATATTTGACGGATCCGCTGCGTATTCCGCCGCGCATACTTGCAGACTATACGGGGGGCACACATCTTGCCGTCCGATCATGCGACGAGATGATACTGCTCGACCCCGCTATCATAGGTACTTCTCTTTGTCCCATTATTTCGTTCCACAATTGTAGATCCGAAAGGGTGGTCGGCGGCCAATGGACTTTGCCCTGGAATAGCACTTTGACATGGAGCATGGGGATCCCTGCTATCGTGCCTCAAAGAACCGTGGCATGCCCTCTGAGATCCAACTTGAATTCGAATCCGATTGGAAATTTCCCAGCGCGCGCGCTTATCACGAAAGTTCAGCTTTATGTTTTCAATCAAGGTGCATTTGGTCCAGGAAGCAAAGTGGTCGTCAAAGGTAAGGAGCAGGATGTAATATGTACTTTTGAGGCAAAGGATTCAGTGCAGCATTCCTATTTCCTAGACGACCGAGTTGGCTACCTTGTAGACGGTCCTTCTGGGCTCATAACAGCAACCACGCAGCTTTCCCCTGCTGCTATCTCTGGTGCGGATCCTTGGGGAGTACTGCTTATCGACTTTGTTGGATAGATGTACCCAATGAGCTTGCAGCCCAATTACGGAGCGCGAATGCCGGTCGCCAATAAAGAAATCGACTTGTCTCATACGCTGAACCGTCGTCAGCTTAGTGGGATAGCCGCGCCCGGATACTTGGATCTTCTTCAAGGTCTCTCACTGGGAGGATACGCAGGTTGGAATCTATTCCAGCTAACCGTGGAGAATATTACGGATGATGCCAGCGTGCTGCTCTTGCTGTTGACTGCTGTGCTTAACATTGTTGCCGTAGGGGTGGCCGTCCGCAGGAACAGTCTCAGCTACACGGCCATCTTCTATTTCAACATTGTATTCTTTGTCTTCGCGCCAATAGAACAGATAAGGTGGCAATTTGATCCACTATTAAACAACTTGGATGTGCTTCATCCGGCTCTCGGAGTAACACTCGGTTGGTCTGCGCTGTGCGCGTTATTTCTTGTTGTCAAGCGCCAGGCCCCGATATTGGAGCGGCCAAGTCTGAGCGTAACGGCGCCGAGCAAGCTTGGTCTGCTCTGGTGCGCCAGTTTGGCAGCATCATCTTTAGGTATAAGTGTCTACGGAACGAGCTTGTTCAGCTCGCGCGACGTTGCATCCCAATTGATTACAGAGCGATTCGATCTATCCATTGGACTTATGCTGACAGGAACCGTTTTCCCATTTGCTTTTTACAGTTCACTAGTAGGCTTCCGGCTGTCATGGCATGCGCGCCTTCCGCACTGGAGATTCCTGTTCCTCATCGCCCTAGCGGCGTCACTCCTTCTCAACAACGTTACCATCTTGTCCAGATATCAGTTGGCTGTCTTGATCTTCTTCGGCGTCTTCTTTTGGATGGGGATTCGACCCTGGAGTTCGAGGTTTCTACTGATCGCGCTCGTTGTTGGCACGGTTGCATCACCTCTATTTCATGTCTTTAGGTCAATATATTCTTCTCAACAAAGCTTCGAATATAATTCTTTCTTTTCGACTATGGACTACGATGCATTTTCAATGCTTTGCCATACCATACTTCATGTTCAAAACAGCGGCATCGCCGACGGAGCGAATTTGCTCAGCGGCATTCTGTTTTTTGTCCCCCGTGCCATTTGGATCGACAAGCTCCGGCCGACTCCTTTCTATCTCATGGATTCTCTATCTGCCTACCGTGGCCTATGGAGTTCTAATTTGTCCGAACCTCTAATTGCCGAGGGTTATTTTGGTTTTGGAGCCGTTGGGACGGTTGCTGTTTCGTGCATCTTCCTTGCGCTTGTGAATAGACTCGAGGAGTTCCGAAGTAGGTCACTCAGTTCAGTTTACCTTTTCCGTTTCGCTTTTCCCATCATTGCACTGATGCTCTTGCGCGGTTCTTTGATTGTCGGTGTGTCGATCGTCGTGGGGCATTTGCTGGCGTTGGCAATGACAGTCAGGCTCTCACGCGCTTCAGGCGCCTAAGCAATCTGCGGGAATTGAGGAGGGGCAGTGGGGAAGCCGAGCCTGCCCAACTAACGACATGAATGGGCAATCACGGCCTGCTGCCAGAAGCAATGGGCTTTTCGCGTTGGTGCCGATTTCCAAGAACTAGATCAGAGACGACTACCAGAACTAGTGGAATTCCCGTAGCCAATGCGAGAAAGTCGAGTGCGTTCAAAGGCTCGAATCGCAGGAATCCGATCGTTGCAGTTAACAAGCCCATGCAAACTGATCCAAAGATTCCGACGGCGAGAGACTTTCCCTCGGCAATCGAATAAGTGAACTGGCTGTAGACTTTCTGACAAACGACCGTCCCAAAAAAGAAAGCGAGGCAGATCAAGTGAAAGGCGCTGAAGCGAGGGACGTCCGGAAACAGTGCGGTCAAATAGGGATTTGCTCCGATCGTGAACAACAGAGAAACTAGAATTCCGTACCCAAAGGAAATGGCAGCAACTGATCGCCACGCTTTCGTGCGCTGAATTGTCGTCCAGCTAACCCAGCGGATTGCGATAAAGCTGGTGATCGGGAGCATAATTAGAAGTGCCGGGGAAAGCAGAGTCTGGAAGACGCGGATTAGAGTGCCGTACCAAGCGGCGACGCCGACGGCACCAAGGGCGCCAAGTCCGTAGAGGCTCGCATTGAGCGCGGCGAAGAGTGCTCCGTCGGATAACGTTACGTAGAAGGCAGACCTGAACGTGGCAGCAATACGCTGTGGAGCAGCTACGACTCTGAGATGGTCTCGTTTCCACAAGAGCAAAAGGAACGTGAGGACGCTGGCGACAATGAAAGGAAGCTGCAACGTAAGCGCTGAAGCCAATAGGGCGCCCGGTTCCAAACCTGAATATATGACCCAAACGTACACTATGACTTGAGCGATTGTTTGAAGTATCGCAGTTATGTAGTGCTCGTTATAGGCTGCCCTCAGGTTATCGAAAGTGTTGGTGAATGCCGCAAATATCGGTAAGAGGGCAGCGAATACAAGCGCGGGCGCGCTCGCAGTTCGGCTAGCAATTGCTGCGACAACTATGCCGGATAGGATCGCAGCGATCATCGCGCAACCTACCGCATCCGATATAATCTTTGATTCTTCCGCTTTGTTGTTCGAGCCATGGGCAGCGCTCAGGTGGCGCCTCGAAACAGTGTTAATTCCTCCGAAGAAGAGGGTAAAAGAAGAGCCGAGTGCAAGCATTGACAGGAATTCGCCATACAGTGCAGTTCCGAGGCTCTTGTGAATGAGCGGAAGAATGAACGCAATGTTCAGTACGGCTGGCGACTTTGAAATGACATTGAACGCGATGGAGGCGATCAGACGGAGTCGGTCGGCGGTCATCGGAGAGCTCAAGCGCTACACCGCGTCTGGTTCTAGAGATGTTTCGGTGCCCACAGGCAGATAGTGCATCTTCGCATCGTCCAAGGACGGATTTAGGTTCTGCGTCGGACGAGCCGACCAAATGGCCGGCATATCCCCTAAAAAGGCGGCCCAGCGTGAAAAGGTGGAGTTGGATCCAACCAAGAGAGATGCCGATGACAGAAGGAGAAGATCCCCGATATCCGATCCGGTACGAACGAGTTTCGCTCCGGCGCTGATCAAGTCTGCGAGCTCAGCCTCCCGTCCGTCTGATACAATCAGGATTGGCCGATCAGGAGCGCGTTCTTTGAGCAGTTGAATCAGGTTCACATACCACGAGATGGGAATTCTAGTATTTGCGACCCCGCCGTTCACGGCGGCTACATCTGTAGCCTTGGCAAAATCACCCAATCTGACGTGCACGACGACGTACGGACTGTTTCCCCAAGTAAAGCCAGCCGGAGGTGCCTCTCTTATCATACTGAGAAGCCGGGTTCGAATTGCTGCTCGATCTTCGTGCAGTCCTTTGAAAGTGAAAGACTGAGAGTAGACGAGATTTATTTGTGATGGGGAGATCGACGGGGCGTTCTGTTCGTCTCCGATCGCGACCATGTTCCGTTCAAAAGCTGCCTTTTGCAAAAGCAAGAACTTCTTGAGTCCGGCGATTTCATCCGGCATAGGTCGAAACAAACCGGAGTAGACGCGCTTGCTTGCATCGCCGCGACGGAGAGGGCCCATCTTCAAGGAGAGCCAAGCGGGGTAGATTAGTTTGCCTTCGTGCTTTCTCGCAAGGAGATACGCGTGAAAATACGTGTAGAAGCTATTTCCAAGGCCCTGGCCTGAGAGCCTAACTAAGCCCAGATCCCACTCGCCGCCGAGTATCGGATAGAAGAGCGGTTGAGCAGTTCTAGGGCGTGGTGAGAGGTTACTGCGGGTATTCATTCGAATTTTTGTCCAACTTGGCAGCGCGCGAATCGCGACCTGTGATCGTTGCAGCTCCTCGAAGAATGCCAGCGCCCGCGACAATTGGCGTGAACTCTGCGATCTTGTCTAGACAGGATCGGGCGGTCGCGAGCGAGTCCTTAAACTTTGCCGGAGCGGCTAAGAGCTTCTCGGTAAGGTCCTGTATGTTCTCGTCTTCAAATGAGTGTCCCGTAATGCCGTCAATGATCAGCTCTGGCACACAGCCGCAGCGAAAATTTACGATTGCGGGGCAGCCATAGCTCAAACTCTCGTTGACCACTAGGCCCCAGGGCTCACTCCGGCTCGGAAGAACGAGGCAGGTGGCCTGGTAGTATTCGTCAATCAGTGCCTCGTCGAATTTGGCACCAGCAAACTCCACGGATGACGATATACCTAATTGATCTGCTAGGCGGCGCAACGCATTCTCTTGTGGGCCGCGGCCGACGACCACCAGTGATGCGAAAGGATATTGGGCAACGACTTTCGAGAATGCGAGAAATAGTTGCTCAATGCTCTTTTCGGGAGAGAGCCGTCCTACATACAGGTACCGAGGTCGTTCAGGGCTTGAGGCTGAGGCTGCCCGACGTCTTAGCACGGCTTCCTTGGAATATTCCTGAGGCAGTGCTGCCGCTTGGCGGCGAATGAATATCTTGCCGTTTGGTACGCCGTAGAGTGAGAGGTATTGCTGTGACCGCTGGCCATAGCAAAAGATGCCATCAGCCATCCAGAAGAGTACGCGTTTGGCTAAGCCCCTTAGCGTGGTCTGCGGATTGTCGTAGACGGTCGAATCGCAAAACCAAGCAAAGCGCTTGTGCCGAAGAAAAAGAATAAGAGCCTGTATCCATATCTCTGGTCGCTCATAGCCCGTTAGGATCGTTAAGTCGGCTTCGTCGGCCCATGCACGCCGTGCGAGCTCTCGGACAAGCTTAAATTTAGGGACGCTCGAATAGGCTCCCTTAAACAGCAACTCATAAGGGTACGAATGCCAGTCAGTATCGACGGGTGAAAGGGCAACCCTATCGCTCTCGGTCTCAGCGATCTGATAGATCTTTAAATCGACTCCCGACGCGGCGGTTTGCCGGTAGAGGACTGAGAAGACCGCGGCTTTGTATCGAGCCCACATGATATTGTGGTAAATGACCAATTTCATAGAGAAGACTCATGAATGGGCGATGCTTTCTGCTCAGTTGAAGTCTGGAGAAGACTCCGGGCCGATTCGAGCGCGCCGCGCTGCATATCTCTAAAACTTCGAACAATGGAGCTTCGCTGGTTGAGAATATCGCGCTTCTCCTCCGCGGTGCGCTTGATGTAGCGATAGGCCTCTTTGCAAAAGTCGCTGCCGATGGGAATTGTGAGGCCGTGGGTGCCGATTTGGCTGGCAATGCACCCACGGTCGTATGCAACGATTCTACTGCCTGACGCCAAGGCCTCGAATAGCACGGTTGGTTGCGCTTCGTTTGCATACTCAGTAGGAAAAACAAAGATATCTATTTCACGATAGAAGCTGTCCTTGGTTGTCCCGTAGATGGGACCGATATAGGCCAAGGTTCCGCCCAACTCCGACACGGCGGACGTCACGTTTGCCATGTCTTGTGCGTCGGTGATGGGGCCCGCCAATATTCCCTTCACTTCGATATTTGATCGTCGGAGTAGACGCAGCAATTCGATGAACGTGTAAAGACCTTTTTCCCTTGTCAGGTTGCTAAGCAGCCCTAATCTAAGAGGCTTGGGCTCTGTTGGCACTTCCAAATCAGTGTAGGCGTTCACAAATGCAGCATTTGAGATGATGTTAGCGCTGGCGACGTCTCCGTAGGTGTTTTCAAAACACTTCTGCATCCTAGAACACAGGAAGATGTGACGGATGCGATCGCCGCCTACTCGCATAACTGCGCGCATCAACCGATAAGGCCGATCAACATAACTGAAGCTGTGATGGTGCAGAAAGATCACGTATCCTAATGCACGAGCGGCAACTGCCAGGATCAAGGTGTAGATGAGGCCCCAGTCGCCCTCACACCCCATGTACATGATGCGAGGGTGAGTTCTGTTTCGTATCATTCGCCAGCAGGCGCAAAAGGTCATCCGGCTCTTGTGAATGTGCTTTGCGAGACCATTTCTCCCTCCCGGCGAGATGTTGATGGCCTCAACATCAGCAGTTCGGCCTAGCGTTTCGATCATGCGCGCGGTGATATATGCATAACCTGTTACTGGCGGCGGGATTTGGCCAACAGCAATGAGGTGGGGGCGAATAGGACCGTTAGCCTGAGACACTTCGATGCCCTATAGGTTCGGCAGGGTGGCCGGCGACGATTGCTGCTGGTGCCACCGAATGCAGCACGGTGCTGCGAGCGCCGATGATTGCACCGGCCCCAATTGTCACTCCGGGTGCAATGAAGCAATCAGCAGCGACCCAAGCTTCCCGCTCGATTACGACCGGTTTGGCGACCAGAGGAAAGGTAATATCCTTGTAGTCATGCGTTGCTGCGCAAACGTAAGTGCGTTGAGACACAACTGCATTATCGCCAACGGTGATCGGGCCTAGACTATAGAGTTCTGCGTGATCGCCAACCCAGCAGTGATCGCCGAGTTTTACCTTCCACGGATAGGTAACCCTGACTGTGGATCTTACGAGTACGCCCTTTCCAACTTCGGCGCCAAATGCCCGCAAGAGCCACCGCCGCCAACCGTAGGCTGGTTGAGGTGACCACGCGAAGAGTGTTTGCTGAATTGTTTGCCAAATCAGCACGACTATGCCGGAACGTCCTCTAAAACCAGGCGGTGCTTTGGATCGCGAAAGGTCTTGGTACGTTGGCCGCTGGTCGCTCTTCCGCGCCATTTCAGCACAATTTCGTAAGAACCGACGTCTCGTTTGGATGCAGTACTCCAGGCGCATAGCCGGAGTATTGTTTGACATCGAAATTGGCGGTGCTGAGGGCTGCAGGAATCAAGTCAGTGTTAACATCGGTATTGTCGAGTATCAAAAGGCCGCCTTTCCGCAGCCGAGGTACGCACTCCTCAACGCATCGCCGGCGGTTGATGCCGTCGACGAGAATAATATCGAATGATCCTTCGACTGATTCGATTTGGCGGGCATAGGCCTCGGGATCCGTGCGCAAAACAACTGGCGGACGGCCTTCTGCAGTCAAGATCGCATTTAGTCTCTCGGCCCATCCGGCATTTGACTCTACTGACGCAACAAAGGCCGCCTTGTTTGAGAACCACAATGTTGACATCCCGGCACCATACTCAAAAACGCGTGCGCCGGGCACGCGACTCTCAATGATTGGGAGCGCTTTTCCAACCAGCCAAGGGCGCCTGACGAGGACGCCGAACATCGCCCGGCTTAGCGTGGTGGTTGCCGCATAGGCGACCTCAAACGGATTGACGCACAGGACGCCAGACGCAGTGTGAAAGCGGGACTTGCGGCTTTGATCCGCTCGATAAATGCGCTCAATTAAATTCAAGAAGATCTCCCCCGACGGCGAGTTAGTAGGCCTTGCTCTGCCCGAAAGCGCTCAAGGCTGTTCCGAGAATGATCCTCAGATCTAACCACAAGCTCCAATTATTGATGTACCACAGATCATGCTCCACGCGCTTCTGCATCAGCTCGAGCGTGCGGGTTTCTCCGCGATAACCATTAACCTGGGCCCAGCCGGTGATGCCGGGCTTGACGTGGTGGCGGAAGGCGTAGTTGCCGATGATCTGCTCATATTCGGTGTTGTGGGCGGCCGCGTGCGGGCGGGGGCCGACCAGCGACATGTCGCCCTTGAGCACGTTGAGGAGCTGCGGCAGCTCGTCGATCGAGGTCTTGCGCAGCCATTTGCCGATTGGCGTCACGCGCGGGTCGTTCTTCTGCGCCTGCACGATCGTCGGGCCGTCCTCGAGCACGCGCATGGTGCGGAACTTGAAGATCCTGAACGCGCGCCCGCCAAAGCCGTGGCGGGTCTGGCGGAAGAACACCGGGCCCTTCGAGGTCAGCTTGATCACGATCGCGGTCACCAGCATCACCGGCGCGAACACGAAAAGCGCAAAGCTCGCGCCGACGAGGTCCAGCGCGCGCTTGAGCGCGCGTTCGCGATAAGAGAGCGGGGCGCGGCGCAGCTCGGCGGTGAAGGTGTTGCCGGTGCCTTCAAGCGGATAGCGCAGGAAGCGCGCCGTGTTGGCGTCCGGCACCAGATGCACCGGAACGGGGAGGATCTTCAGCACGTCCAGAATGCTGTCGATCGCATGCTGCCGGCTCCAGTTGATCAGCAGGAAGACGTGCTCGATCCGGTTCTCGCGCGCGTAACTGATCAGCTCCTCGAAGCGCGGCGCCAGCGAAGACAGCAGCAGCGGCGAATCGAGCTCCTTGGGCCGGACCTCCATCACCCGCATCAGGCGGTAGCCGCGCTGGCCGAGGTCGTCGACCGTGTTGGACGAGGTGGCAAGGCCGAACTCGGCGATCAGAAGCGCGCGGCCGTTGGCGAAGGCGCCGGTGCGCAAGGCATGCGCGGTCCAGCGCGCGGCGGCGGTCTTCCAGGCGATGAGGACGGCGAGGCCGATCAGATAGAACGAGATCGTGGTGCCGCGGGAGAATTCGTCGCTGACCTTCATCGTGAAGGCGATCGCCAGCAGCGCGCCGAACAGAAAGGTCCACGTCGTCAGCGTCATCCGGAACGTGCGCGGCAGGTTCGTGATGTTCTTGAGGCGATAGCCCTGCTGCACGATCGTCAGAAGCACGAAATTGATCGCGACAAGCAGGCTCGCCGCCGCATAGACGTCGGCCTTGCCGAGCGTGCCCGCGGTCGCGACATGATAGCCGACCGCGCAGCCGATCCCGCTGACCACGATCAGCGCCGCATCGATCACGGCCATCGAACGTTCCACAACCACAGGGCGCAACCAGCTCGGCGCAAAGCCTGTAGCTGTTGATGCAATTGGCGCGACCACGCCAATTTCCCCCGCCGAATCAGCGACGGGCACCGGTCGCGTGGAAAGAATAGTCATCCTGCCAAACCCATTGACGCAATATTCATTGCCCGAACGCGCCGTGCTATCGGTCAAAATCGCTGTTAGAACAAGGCGAAGGAAAAATTAACCTTACCCCACAAGCTGTATTGTAGCCCATCTCGCCTCGTGACTGATATGTTAAATTTCACAACCCGTTAGGAAGTTCTCGTTGCCTCGAACCCAGTCCCGGCGGCGACCTCGGCCGAGAGGGAAGCGGTACCTCGCCATTGGCCTTGCAGTCGTCGCGTTGGTAGGAATCGTGCTCCTCGTTCTCCGTCCCGATGGGGCGCCCATGCGAGCTCCGACAGCTTCCAGGGCCGCCGCAGTGAAGCTTCTCCTGGACGGGCCATATGGCGCGCGGTTTGCCGGCGAACTCGCTGCATCCAGACAGGGATACTTCTCCTCCCGCATTGAGATGTCGGCCCAGCCTGAAGACCCTGACTTCGTCCAAACCATTGCACGCCAACATGCCATCGGCGTGACGAGCGGCCAGAAGTTCTTGCTGGCGAGCTGGCGTGGCGTGCCCGTGACCGCGTTTGCTGCGAGCTTTCTCGATACTTCTGTCGCGATTTTCACGCTCGAAGCCTCGGGATTGCGGCGACCGGCTGATCTGGTCGGAAAGCGGGTCGGATACCGCAGGGCGAGTGAGGGAGACGTCGTTTTCGATGCCATGATGGCGCAGCTCGGGCTTCCCCGGAGCCAGATCACCAAGGTCCCAGGCCGCGACAGCTTCGAGGCTCTGCGGGCCGGGGAGGTGGATGCGATCATCACCGCAATCGACGAGCAACCCGATCCCTCCAGTTCGGCTTTCGTGAAGCTGAATGTCATCAAGCCGCAAGACTACGGCATCCATGTCCCTGGCTTGGTCTACTTCGCGAGCAATGGTCTCGTCCATGAACAGCCATCCATGATTGCCGACATCCTTCAGGGCCTCATTCGAGGATGGCAATTTACCTACGCGGACTATGCACGGAGCGTGCCCGTTCTCGCCGGCGCCGGCCCGACCAGGCTGAGCTCTGAGCGGCTGAAATTCGAGCTGCAGCAGCAGCGGCCGTTGGTGCTGCCGACGGGCGGTCGTATTGGCGACTACGACGAAAGCCGCTGGCGGACGCTCCGGGATATTCTCATTTTCGCCAAGCTCGGCGAGGAAGACGTGCCGCTGGCTCAGACGGTCAACTACCAGTTCCTTCGGGATGTGTACCGCCGTTCACCCGACCTCGCTGCCCCGGGCGCCTGGAGCGAGGAAAAGTAGGACCAAGAAGCCACACCTGTGCGCCATATCGACCCAAAAGGCCGTTGGCCGCCGTGGCATCGGTTGCTTTTCTACCGATCGCCTTGGTAAAGTTCGGTTCACTATTTGGGCTAGTCGCGGAGTGGTTTACGACCTGTGAAGTCGGTTGGCTGGGGTCTGACGGGCGCGGGGCGGGGGATCAAATCCGTAGGGGCGAGGAGCTTTTTGGGATGTTTAAGACGTTGATGCGAGCAGGTCTTTTGGCCGCGATTGTTTCCCTCGGCGCAGCGAGCGGAGCAAGCGCCGCGATGCAAATGCCCGCACCGGCAGCCCTGCTCACGGGCGAGAGCCAGGTGACGCCCGTTACGTTCTGGGCGCAGCCGTACCCGTACCGCTATGTGCCGGTGCGCCGTTGCCCCCTGGTGCGGGTCGAGACGCCCTATGGCTGGTACATGGACCGCGTTTGCGCGCCTGTCGGCCCTGTCCTCCGTCGGGCATACTAAGCTTGGGCTGAACAAGCGGCGGCCGCCGTTTCTTGCAAAGATTTAAAGGCAGCCGCACAGCTCATGCGGCTGCCTTGCTCGTTTTTGTTTCGCAGAGTGCTGCTCTTTTGTGCGCGCAGCGCAGGTTCACCATGAATATCTTTGTTGGGCCGGGATAGGCTTTCGCATGGTGAAGATTGTGTTACCGGATTGACGGGGCTGCATCGGCAGCGTGATTGTTTAAGGCGGCGGTGGCTGGATCTCCTGGGAGTGGTGATCCGGCCAATCGGCCGCTGTTAGAGGATACGATGACAGGGGTTTCAACCTACGATCTCACGGGCAAACGTGTCTTTGTCGCGGGTCACCGCGGCATGGTCGGATCAGCTGTCGTCCGAAGGCTTGCATCAGAGAATTGCACTGTGCTGACGGCCGACCGGCGTGAACTGGACCTCACAAAGGAAGAGCCCACGCTGAAATGGCTTCAGGCCAATCGTCCCGACGTTGTGGTGCACGCCGCTGCAAAGGTCGGCGGTATCGCAGCCAACAACAGTTTCCCGGTCGACTTTCTCTGCGACAATCTTGCGGTGGAATTGAACGTCATCCGCGCAAGTCACGCGGTTGGCGTGCAGCGCCTGTTGTTCCTCGGCTCATCCTGTATCTATCCCAAGCACGCCAAGCAGCCGATCGCCGAAAGCGAATTGCTGACGGGGCCGCTTGAGCCGACCAACGAATGGTATGCGATCGCCAAGATTGCCGGCCTCAAGATGTGCCAGGCGTATCGGCGGCAATATGGCGATGATTTCATCTCGGTGATGCCGACCAATCTCTACGGCCGCGGCGACAACTATCATCCGGACCATAGTCACGTCCCTGCAGCGCTGATCCGGCGCTTCCACGAAGCCAAGATCGCCAATGCGCCGAGCGTCTCCGTATGGGGCACCGGCACGCCGCTCCGCGAATTTCTCAACGTTGATGATTTCGCCGATGCCTGCGTTTTCCTTCTGAAGAATTATTCGAGCGACCTGCCGATAAACGTCGGTAGTGGTGATGAGTTATCGATCGCCGACTTCGCGGCGGCCGTCGCGGAAGTCGTGGGCTATGGAGGCAGGCTCGCGTTCGATACCTCCAAGCCTGACGGAACGCCACGTAAGCTGCTGGATAGCTCGAGAATTCGAGGTCTTGGTTGGCGACCGAACGTTGCTCTGCGGGCCGGCCTCGCGGCCGCATACGCAGATTTCTTGGAAGGCTACGGACGTCATCTGGAAGTCAGCACAACGCGCTGAGTAGACGACTTAGACTACAACAAAGCTTTTTTATTCTGAACTTTGACTTGGGCGGGGCTTTATGCGTGTTCTCTTGGTGGGCATCAACTATGCCCCAGATCTGATCGGCGTTGCGAAATACAACGCCGAGCTCTGCGAAAGTTTGGCAGCCGACGGTCATGAAGTTCGAGTCATTACGGCGCCTCCCTATTATCCGGCCTGGAAGATCCCCTCCGCGTTCAAATCGTCGTACTTCAGACCGAGAGATGTTGGCGGTGTTCGAGTAACACGTGCGCCGATTTACGTGCCCGGACATCCCTCGGGCGCTAAACGGCTGGTCCATCATGCTTCGTTCGCGCTCACAAGCGCGGCGCCGGTCCTCTTCGAGGCGCTATCCTGGCGACCAGACGTTATGATCGCTGTCGCGCCATCGCTGATGTCGGCTGCCTTCGTCTCGTTCGTCGCTCGTCGCGTCGGTGCCAAATCATGGCTTCATGTGCAGGACTTCGAGGTGGACGCGGCATTCGATCTTGGTCTGCTGCGCAACCATTCACTGCGCAAGTGGATGTTGAGAACGGAAGCTGCAATCCTCAAATCATTCGATCGCGTCTCAACTATTTCTGAGGCGATGCTGCTGCGCCTGGTAATCAAGGGGCTAGCGCCCAACAAAGCGCTTGAGGTCAGAAACTGGATTGATACCAGCGCGGTCTGCCCCGGATCACGAATGACAAAATACCGCCGGCAGTTAAACCTTGGCGAGGGCGATATTGTTGCGCTCTACTCTGGAACGATGTCGAACAAGCAGGGGCTCGATCTCGTAATCGAGGCTGCGGTCAGCTTGGAGCAAAGCCGTCCAAATGTTCACTTTATTCTTGCTGGCGAGGGACCGCACAAAACGAGGCTCGAGCAGATGGGCGCCGGACATTCCAACATCCATTTTTTCGGACTTCAGCCCAACGAGAGCTTCAACGAATTGATGGCGACGGCCGATTTTCATCTCATTCCGCAGAAGGCCGAGGCGGCCGATCTGGTGTTGCCCTCGAAACTTGGTGCGATCTTCGCGTCCGCGCGGCCGGTCATAGCGATGGCCGAAGAAGGTACCGGGCTGGCGGCGGAAGTGACCGGCGCCGGTCTCGTGATTCCGGCGGGAGATTTGTCCGCTCTGGAAGTTGCGATCTGCCAGCTCAGTGAGTCGCCCGCACTCCGCCGGCGTTACGGCGATGAAGGACGAAAGCGCGCCCTCGAGCGATGGGATCGGTGGGCCATCGTTCGGCGGTGGGCGGAAGTCATGGCAGGCGAGTCCAACTCAACTGGGAAAGAGGAAAGCGGCTCGGCAGGCGCTAACGACAACGTTGCATTGCCGGTGGAGGATGCGGTTCGGGTGCCCTGAGGTGCCTAGCCTCAACCAGCTGCGCTGCGATAGTTTTGTCGACCGAGACTAGCCGGAAGTAAGTGCCGCGATGAGCGCTCACACCCGAGTCTCGCTCGCTGCGATGCTTGACCGATACGATTTTCCTCAGAGGGCGGCTGTTAGTTCTGCGGCGAGACGATCCATAAGCACTAGTGTGAAATCGACTGTGAGATGGTTTGCGTCTCTATAGACAACGACGCCGTCGCGAATGGCCGGACATACCAAGCCTGTGCAGATCGACGATGTTAGGTCGATCATGCGCGCGTTGTTGATGGACGAGACGGCACGTTGCTCTGCTTCGAACACCTCGTTGCTTGTAGTGAGCGAAAGACTGCGACTGCAGGTGCTAAATGGTAAGCGCCGCCATTCCGCCCGAGCAAGACAATTGCCGACCGGGTGGTAAGGAGTGGGATTGTCGCCGATCACAATGAGCTTGGCGTTGACCGGTTCGAGTTCCTTGAGCGCTCCAAATAATCCACGCTCCCAGGTCTCAATGCTCACTGCGTGAGGTCCCAGATTGGTGAATGGTCCCTTGACGTTTCCGCTCGAAAACTGCGTCAACAGTATCGCGTCAGGGCTATCTTGAGTTTTTATCATCGCGATTGCCTGCTCGCGCCAGCTTGCGCACTGGGGCGAAAGCCGACGAAGTCGCAAACTGTATACCTCGGAAACCGGGATATCGGCGATAGGACACGAGGCCTTCAGGTAGGTAATAAGCCGCCATCCTCTCTGTTCGGCAATAGCCGCGAGCGCGGTCGTCCATTGATCGGCGTGAGAATCTCCCAACAGCACAATTGTCTTTGTATAGCTAGATGGGCCGAACACGCAGCGGATGGGACTTTGTGTGGTGAACCCGGCCAGACAACCACTCTCGCTCGAGAGCGAATATTTCGAAGTCGAAGCAACTATCTTCGCTTGCGCGCCATTCGTGACGTACTGCGCAATGGCGAACGAAAGGATGCCGGCAACCGTGGCGGCTATCGTAACGGCGCCACCCATGACTATTGATCGTACAGATCGTTGTGCCAGCCAGTGACTAGCTCTGATGGGGTATTCGAGCCAGGCGAGGCTGAGCGACGAGAGAACGATTGTCATGGCAAAGAAAAGGCAATTGGCGAGTGCCGTGCTGCCAACAAGCACCGTACCAAGAACTGCAATCGGCCAATGCCAGAGGTAAATGGCATAAGACCGGGCACCGAAGAACTGAAACGGATGCGTCCTGAGCAAAGCCGACGGCCCAGCAGCATTGTTCCCCGTGAGCAGCAGCAGTGCTGTAGCTGCCACTGGAACAACGGCAACGACTCCCGGGAACGCCATGAAGCCGTCGATAGCAAAGAATGACAGGATGAGAAGTGCGAATGACAACCATCCAACGATTGAACTCGAGCCAGGCTGCTTTGCCCAGCGCTCGAAGGGTCTTGTTGCGATCAGAGCTCCTGCTCCAAACTCCCACGCCCGAGGGGGCGCGAGATAGAACGCCCAAGCTTGCTTGCCGTAGGTCAGGTAGATGCAGCCAGCGAACGATCCGAACACTACGATCAGCAAAGCTAGCAGGATGATCTTTTGGCTGAAGCGACCGACAATGAGGAGAAACGCGGGCCAGACCAAGTAAAATTGTTCCTCGACTGAAAGTGACCACGTATGAAGGAAGGGATTGAGCGAACTTTCGGGGGCGAAATAGTTCATGGATTGGCGGAGGAGCCAAACATTGGCGGCATACAGCGCTGAAGCTGCGGCCGACTTGGCCATCTCCTTCTGTTCAAAGGGCGCCAGCACGAAGTATCCGATGATCAAGGTCGCTAGCGTGACCGCGAAGGCGGCAGGCAACAGTCTCTTAGCCCTGCGACCATAGAAGCCAAGAAAATCAACTTTCCCGGTCGCGGCTATCTCCCGAAGCAAAAGTTGCGTGATCAGGAAGCCGGATATGACGAAGAACACGTCTACACCGACAAATCCGCCGGTTAAGCCCGGAACTCCGTAATGAAAGGCGACCACCGATAGAACTGCGATCGCCCTCAGCCCCTCGACATCAGCTCTGAAATGGGTCGCCGCTCGCGATACGGGCTGCATGTCTATTGCTGTGCACATTGCATCTAGAAACGCGCGAACAATCAGTACCACGCATTTCGTTCGGGGAGTTTGTCCGTTTTCGGCTGTTCGTGGGGCGGCGGCGAGGCAAGGGCTAGTGTCGGCGGATACGCGAAGGAGAAGTCGGACCTGACCCGCCAGGCGCGGAGAAGTAATCTGCAGATAATATCCGCTCGGACCAAAGCCGGCAGGTTGGCGTTATTCGGTGACCTCAGCCTTAGACGCGTTCGAACAAGATGTCGAAATAGGCGCCACCAGATGCGCGCTTCGCAAACCGGTCCTCGCGCCTCACCTGAAAGCCAAAAGCTTTCAGATAAGAGCGTATTTGATCAACGGTCGCACAATTCCGGTATGACTCGAAGTCCGCCGCTTCGGCCTTGATGAATCTGAATTGCCGCAAGATGTCTTGCGCACCTCGCAGAACCAGCAACTCCGAGCCCTGGGTGTCCAACACAAGGGCATTGTATTGTCCGGGATCGACCTGCCACATTTCAAGAGCCGTTTTCAACGTCGAAGAACGAATCGCTATGTCGCGGACAAAGTGCACATCCGGCCAAATGTCCTTGTGGTCATGCAAATCCAGAATGGACGATGACAGGCCATCATTGTTCGAGATATGGAAAGTATAGGGCTTGCCATCAGTATCGGCGATCAGCGCGTTGATTGCCCGCTGGTCAGGAAGCGCGCGGATGTTTTGTCGAAGCATTTCAAATTGCTCCGGGACAGGTTCTATCCACGCCACCTTGAGCTTATGTCGGGCATAGAGCTCTCGTTCTTGGCCAGCATTTGCCCCGACATGAATCACGCCGGAACATAGTTCAAGATAGGAGTCGGGATCGCCGTAAAGGCGGCGGGAAATGTAGCGGCGCAATCGGCCGGCAAAACGTAGCGGCGCTGTGAGCATAATGAGTTCGCCTGTGCTTGTCGCCTGAACAGCCCACCCGGCAATTTGACCTCCACACGAAGGGAGGTCAACCCGCTCTATGCTAAGCACGCCAGTGTTCCGTTGGAAACAATGGCGGCAAAGCGGCGACGCATTCGACGAAATACGCGATGTTGCCCAGGTGCTTCAAAGTCGGTGAAAGATCAATTGAAGAAGGGAGGAAGGCCTTTTCCGAAAGCACCCGAACGTAATGCCGCGATAGAGCCCGCGTTATTGCAGCGCCCGAAATTGAGAGTGGCGATCCGCGAGCCGAGGTCGCGTACCACAAATGTGGCAGTGCGGAACTCAATCGCACACGTCACATTTTTGCTGCGAACTCCAATGAGTGACGGGCTTGACGTTATGCGCCGGCATGGCGCAGCCTTGGTTGTCCGGTGGGTTGGGTGTCCGGAGGTGTCGATATGGAGAAGTCTGTCGCTGAGCACTACGGTGCGCAGTTCTTTAAGGAGCAGTCAGGCGGGTCGTTCGAATCTGCGTCGGTGATCGTCCCGCTGGTGCTTCGACTTTTCAAAGTCAATTCGGTCGTTGACGTCGGCTGCGGTGTCGGCGCCTGGCTGCACGAATTCGCTACGAACGGTGTGAGCGATTATCTCGGAATTGACGGCGACTATGTGCCTCGTGATCAGCTCAGAATTCCGTCGGAAAGGTTCAGATCCATGGACCTTCGATCCATCACCGATATCGGCCGCAAATTCGATTTGGCGTGTTCGTTAGAAGTGGCCGAGCATTTGCCCGAGAGTTGCGCGAATGAGTTCGTTTCCGCGCTCGTGGCCGCTGCACCAATCGTGCTGTTCTCTGCTGCAGTCAAAGGGCAAGGCGGTAGAAACCACCTGAATGAGCAGTGGCCATCCTACTGGGCAGAACGTTTCAGCCGCCATGGTTACAGCGCCTTCGATTGCGTCCGACCGCAGATATATGACGACAGCCGAATTCGGCCTTGGTATCGACAGAACCTTCTCGTTTTTTGTCGCGGCGATTGTTGTCCCGAGGGTTTTTCGTCGCTAACCAGCCCCTTCGATCTGGATCGTGTCTTGCCCGACTACTTTGAGTATAAGGTCCAGGAAGTCACCGAAGGCAAGAGTGCGGCGATAGCGGCAAGACATCTCCTTGGAAACCTTGGGGTCTTGGCAAGAGCAGCGAGACGTCGGTCCGGTATCTAACGCCTCATTCCCCGCTGCCGGTGGAAGATGCGGTTCGCTTGCCCTAAAGAGGGATGACACCGATGACGTCGCGCTTGGGCAAGAGCAGCCACCAGTAAGCGCCGCGAGAGCGCTTACTTGCTTCTCATCAATCGTGATGACGACCTACCGACAGGCTATTCGTGCCGCGCGAAGTAGCGGAAGCCGTGCTGCTTGATCAGTTCGTCCCGCTTTGCGGATTCGAGATCTTCCTTCATCATCTCCCGAACTAGGCTCTCGAACGACGTTTTCGGCTCCCAGCCGAGCTTCTGTTTCGCCTTGGCAGGATCACCGAGAAGCGTCTCGACTTCGGTCGGTCGGAAGTACCTGGGATCGACCGATACAACGCACTTTCCAGTTTTAGCATCGTATCCCTTTTCATCGACCCCCGCGCCTTCCCAGCGAATTCGCATTCCAATCTCGCTGGCCGCGACATTGACGAAGTCCCTCACCGAGTGTTGTTTGCCGGTAGCGATGACGAAATCCTCTGCCGTCTCCTGCTGCAACATCAACCACTGCATCTCAACATAATCGCGGGCATGTCCCCAGTCGCGCAGCGCGTCGAGATTACCGAGATATAAACGTTCCTGCAGGCCCAAATGGATCCGCGCCAGGGCGCGCGTGATTTTTCGGGTGACAAAGGTCTCGCCGCGGACGGGAGACTCGTGATTGAACAGGATACCATTGCAGGCATACATGCCGTAGGCTTCACGATAGTTCACGGTGATCCAATACGCGTAGAGCTTGGCGACCGCGTAAGGGGAACGTGGGTAGAAGGGCGTCGTCTCCTTTTGCGGGATCTCCTGCACGAGGCCATAGAGTTCGGACGTCGAGGCTTGGTAGAAACGCGTCTTCTTCTCCAGGCCAACGATCCGGATTGCCTCTAAAATCCGAAGCGCGCCCAGCGCGTCTGAATTTGCGGTGTATTCCGGTTCCTCAAACGAAACGGCAACATGGCTTTGGGCGGCGAGATTGTAGATCTCATTAGGCTGCACCTGCCCGACGATCCGGATCAGACTCGACGAGTCCGTGAGATCGCCGTAGTGCAACCGGAACGGCGGGTCCGGCTCATGCGGGTCAAGGTAAAGGTGATCGATTCGGTCGGTATTGAAGAGGGAGGTCCGGCGCTTGATGCCGTGGACCTCGTATCCCTTCTGTAGAAGAAGTTCGGCCAAATAAGCGCCGTCCTGGCCGGTGACGCCGGTAATAAGTGCTCGTTTCTTTGTCATATCAGTCCCAAAAATGGAAATCTGTGCTTACACGGAATTGACTTGGCTAGGGAGGGTCAAACAGTACGAAAATCAAGCTTAGATTAACGGCAGCTTGGCTGCAGCGGGTGTGCCAAAGGTCCTCCGCAGAGAAAAGCTGGATCGGATTGACGACAGCTTTCAGGCTTGGCCCGGTAGTCGGCCAATAGCCTAGCTAGAAGGCGGCGACGTCCCGTGTCCACCGTTGTGGATCTGTGCCAGACTCCGCGCGCACGATGATGTACCGATCCAGCGCATCGACTAGCGGCGTCACGACCGGGCTCAGATTATCGAGTACAAGGACCGCTCTTCCCTCACGCACAAGCAGCACGAGGTGGTGCTCTCCGGTTGCTCGAATGATGACCTCGGCGAGAAGGACTGATGAGCTGGGCCAGCCGGATCGCAGCAGCAGATGACGCTTGGTGACGGCATAGTCGCCGCAATTGCCTTCGTAAGGGAATATCTGCCATTCTGCATCATTTCGACTTGCGGGCGGATTCTTTGGCGCTATGCCGAAATTCACCGTTGAATTGATCTGGGCGAGTTCTCGCCAGCGTTGAATTGAGGAGCGGAAATCTCGAATCCTGCGATCATCGTGGCGCTGGCAGTCTTCGGGATATTGAATGCAGAATTGAGAGAATGAAAGCGGCGGTGCCACCGCTTGAGTTTCATGGTTTGAATAGGCTGGCTGGCTGCAAACGCAATACATTATGGCCAGCATGCGCATAGCATGTCTGATCATTGAAAGTCGCCTGATCATTCCGATTTCTAGTCGAAGTATATTGCGCTGCAATGGAAGCGCTATGACAATTATGAGGCGGTCGATGCACAATCGTGGAGCAGTCCGCGTGCTCGATCTCGACCGGCTGAAGTCGACCATGGCGAAGTCCGTCGCCGTGCAACGTCTACCCCTAAGGACACGAAGGCCGCCCGCCGCGGCTATGAGAGCATCGGGCTTGGAGCGATTTCGCCGGAAGGTGAGGGAGGATGGAGACGTTTAGCATGGCGGCTATTCGTGGGTGCTGAGGTTCGGCTTGTCCTTGGCCGTCCTCGTTATCAGCAAGCGGTGACGACCGTGCTAGTGTTGGTTACTCACTAGCATAGCTAATCGTACCTCCCATCGTCCTATCCTTAGACGACTATGGCGCTAGCGTCCGTGTAAAGCCTCGTCAGCAAGAACTCTTCGAGGAAACTTGGCGCCGCTTGGCTGACCTTTGCGGCTAGCAACGTGGGCAAGATCCACCATATTCGAGCGTCGGAGGTTGTTAATTTCCTTCAGCAACAGTAGGCGTCGAAGCTGAGCTCCGTTCAGGAGTGATTCAAACAGCGAGAGGATCTCGCGCGCCTGAACGTAGACCTCCATGCTGATGGCGTGTTGATCGAGGCCGTACGATCGAAGACGGGCTTCGATGTCGCGCGCAGCAGAAGCGTCCAGTTGCCAATCCAGAGCGTTATTGATGGTGTAGATTTCGGCTACATCCTGGAAGTCAGGGGCAATGCCAGCCAGGTCGATGCGGCGAAGCGTCATCTCGATGGCCTTCTGGCGGTAGATGCTCAGGAGCCTGTGCCGTAGTACCCGATAGCGCTGCATCTCCCAGGAGAGCTCGGCGATATCGATGGCGAGAAGCCATTCGATGGCAGATTGAGGGTTGATGTCGCGGAAGATTGCGACCTGAACCGCATGATAGTGGTCGATGTTCTCTCCGGGCAGAAGTTGAGGCGGAGGACACAGCGCCTCAAACTGAGCCGGCAAGATGCTCGCCGATTGCGGTTGAGTTAGGTTGACAGGATCATTCATTGACCTCGCGCCTCCGATGGCGGGCTTGACGTCAGTGCAGCGACGTTTGCTCCGTTCGTCAGATGCACGGGGCTGGCATCCCAAAGTTCCTTCGCGATCGGCAGCGGCGAAATTTGCAGGTTGCTCCACCAGGCTCTTTCGTTTCCGTGCCGATGCAGGGATTGATGATGGGATCGGCAAAGCGGGACAGTGAACTCGTCGCTGACTTTGCGCCCCAAGGTCCGCGGTTGAGCAAATTTCAGATGATGCGCGTCAGCGGGGCTCTTCTGGCAGACCAGACAACCCTGGCTGCGGATGAAGGCGAGGTGATCCTTGCTTCGCCTCCGAGGCGCCTCTTTTGGGAAGGCGAGGCCGACCTGCTCTCCGGAAGAGGCGTTGGCAGGCGCGTGAACGTCGCTGGTTGTCTCGAATGGGCGTTCCTCAAGTAGAGACCGTTCGACCGCTGACATGGGCCGCTGATCTGCTAAATCGATGTCGGGAAGGGCGGCTTCCTCGAACCTCTTCTGGTAGGAGGCCTCAAGAATGCGGGCGTCCGCCTCCAGGAGCGTGTTCTTGAGGGGCAGGGTGATCTTGGCCCAGGCAAGCAGCCCGTCACCGCCCTCCTGGAGAGCAAGCTCGCACAAGAGCCGGTCCAGGAGCTCGGCAGAGCGTTCAGGCGGCAGAACTGGTTGCCGATTCAGGACGGCCTTAGGCGATTTTCCCTTCGTTCCTGGCGCGGCCTGCGGCTCGGTGGCAGCGGGAGGCTCTGTAACCACGTCGGGCGCGTCTAAGTCATCCTCCCCGGCGATTCCGACCAAGGCAAAGAGGGCATACCGCCGAGCGTAGGTGAGCGCGGCTCCCATCCGGTGCGGTGCCTCAACGTCCTTGCTGGTGCAGACCGGAAGGTCCGACGAGATCCACTCTCCTGATGCATGGGCAAGCAGGGTGGTGAGGTGGATCTGGCCCGTGACTTGCTCAGTCCGGGTCGTCTGGATGGTGGCGATCTCCTGCTGGCTTAGCGTCTTGCGGACGATGTCCAGTCCAGAGGCCAGCGAGGCATAGCGGAAGGTTCGGTCATCCTCCCGAGGGAAGGGAGACCGGATCACGGCGGTCAGGGTCTTCTCCGGATTCGTCAGTTCGGCCTGGGCCCGGGCGAGGGCGGCTGCGATGGTCCCGATGCGCTCACTGGAGCGGTGCATGCGAATCCTCCACCGCTTGAGCTTCGAAGCTGATCGCCCCGGATTTGGAGCGCTTGGCCTTAATCCCGTGCCCGGCGGCCTCCTTGGCATCCTCCGGCATGAGCTTCTTCAGGTCTGCCTTAGCGGTCTCATGCTCCCCGTGCGCGTCTCGGGTTCGTAGATAGGTGCCCGCCAGCTCCGCCCATTGGTTGGAAGTCGACATGTCGACGACTTTCACCGCCTCGAGCCTTGGCCGAGGCGTCTCAATGTTGAAGAGCATGGGCGGCTCACCGCCCTGGACGCAGCGCCAAAACTTCTTCTCGGCCGTCAGAAGGAGATGTTGGTAGAGCGGGTCGGCGTGCACCTTGATCTCGACCCACTTGCCGCCGCCAGTGATGATGGAGAGCACGGAGTTGCGGGCGGCTGTCACCCACATATTGTGCTGCAACTGGGCCATGTGTTTCTCGGCCGCGGCTTCCTCAGTGAAGGCCCAGGGCAGCATGAACTTGGCTTCGAAGACCGCGCCGGTCTGCTCGACGGTCCCATCCAGCGTTGCTGCCATCCATTTGTGTACGGGATGGCGAACGCGCTTCTGGATGTCCTTGATCGTGTGACCGCTTGCCCGTTGATACCAGGCGCGGTTCAAGACCTCTGTCACTGTCCCGAGCTGAACGATCAAATTGTCCGAGAGATCTTGCGGCTCTGTTTCGCCGCGTTTTTCACGCCAAAGTCGGATGAGGCTCTCTTGGTCATCCCCCATGATAATGCGGGCGTCCGAACCGCCGATGAAGTGCCGCCGGTCGTTCGAATTGAACCTGATGATTTGATGCTGTGGCTCGGCCGGGCCGTCACTCTGTACGCTACGCACGTGTATCTCCTACTCCAGGAACAGCAGCGCTCCTCGCTGCACTGCCTGAAGCCCCGCGTCTGCGAGGTGAGATACCGGCGCTGCGATCGCGCCCGGCCGACTCAGTAACGCTCCAATCGCAGCGGAATGCCAGTCCTTTTTGCAGCAATCTTGTTGCTCATGTCGCTAGAGATTGTTGCCGATGATCGGCAAAGGAAAAGCCCCAGACGAGGGGATTTGCGTGGGACCCGGTCTCGTCCGAAATTGACAAATCAAAGCCAAAACGGGTGAGGGGCAAGTGCAAGAGAGCGGGCGGCATGTGGTCTTCAAACGCTTTGAGCCGCGTTCGGCCGGTCCTTCCTGAATGCATGGAAGCCACGAACGTCCCACGATCGTCACTGTTTCTCGATCTGCGGCTTGAAGTCATAGCCACTTCGAGGGAAGTCTCGGGAAAAGAGTGAGACCCGAGTAAAAAGTGGCATGGCGTCAGAACGAAAAATTACAGCGAATCGGTCGAACGCCAAACGAAGCACGGGTCCTAAAACGGACGCCGGTAAGGCGCGGTCGAGCCGCAACGCCCGTCGGCACGGTCTCTCGCGCCTGAACCCGGAAAACGATGTCAGCTCCAGCGTATTGCTCGGTGCGATGACGGCAGGTCTCGCACAGCAACAAAGCTCATTCGACGTGGATGATCTTGTCCGTGCCAATCTGTGGCTCGGTCGCATCCGCCAAGCCCGCCATGACATGCTGGTTGCATTGATGGAATGCCCGAGCCCTAAGTTAGCGAAGCGTCTTGCCGGATTGGAGCGCTATGAGAGGCCGGTCCGGGCCTCGCAACGGCGTGTCCTGAGGCGCTGGCTGAAGCAGGGATGACAAAAGGGACAGGCGGACGGCTGGACATGTTGCGTTTAGAGAGCTCGCCGATTCCCACGTCCCGCCGATTGTGCGAATTGGGAGAACTCAGTCCTACTCTAATCGTGCACCATTCGAGCAAGGAGGCTGGCGGCGTCGTGAAGCCGTCCAGCTTCGTAGACAAGCTGCTCGATACCCGGAGCAGAGCTTCGCATTCAGTCCGCCCGCCCGCGCATTCGCCGTTTCACCAAATTGATAAGCGAACAGCGCATGAAGCCGGTCGCGGTGTGTCGGGAGAGTGGCGCGGTGGTAACATGATCTGTCTTGGATGAAGCCGGTGCCTGCTTCGCCTTCGGTCATGATTGCGTTCTCTATGCCAAATTGCTTAGGACACTCGCCTCGCTTGCAGATGCCGGTCCGAAGTAGAGGGCGCGCGTTTGTGCGAGCGCTTCATCATGACATGCCCCGCGGAGTTGCGGTCGGCATCGGTTATGATGAGGGACTCCAGCGGATCAGTAACTGTTTCGCAGGTAAGGCCAGATAGGATGTAGCTTTACTGGCCAGCCATGAGATTGCCAATGACTTCCCATCGCAACGATGAATTAGCTACTCTCGCTCGAAAAACTGCAGCCAAGCAACTCTATATTGAAAACCAAATCATTTTGATTGAGATGCTCGAACGTGACGGACACGATATGCTTGAGCAAAGAAAAAGGTCTCGCCAAGGAGCAATCGGACTTAGCAACACAGATCGCGCGACAATGTCGGATGCTATGGACAATGTGCACATTGGGCGAATGAGCTCGTTGTGGGCTGCAATAAAATGATGGAACGTCGAAAGCTGGAGCGCATCGATGTGGACGAGGTCGCCTACATTTCAGGCGACGGCGCCAGCTTACGCTGCCGCGTGGTCAACATGTCGGAACAAGGAGCAGCAGTTGAGCTTTCGTCGAAGCTGCACGTGAACTCCACATTCAAACTGATGCTCGAGAAAGATCGCATCATCCGAAGTTGCCGCCTCGTCTGGTCGAGTGGCAATCTTATCGGAGTCTCGTTCGAGGATCTTTGAGGCGGAGAAGCTTTATTTATAGCTCTGATGAATTTTTCGCGGTGTTTTCGCTGGTGTGGATAGGCGATGTCCAACAATAGACTGGAAATCCGTCCGTGGTCACCCGAGGAAGAACTGCAACTTCTTGCGCTATTCGATGGTGGCATGACTGCAAGCGAGATTAGCCAGCGGTTGGGCCGCACTCGTCTGGCGGTCTACGGTCGATTGCAACGCTTCCGCAAGCAGCAAGGTCGAGTAAGCCGCACTAACGGACGTGCCTTCGCGCAATGGCCCGGTTAGTCGAAGGTCCCGGCGATCAAACGGCCGCCAGCGAGGCTCTATACCGCCAGTTTGCTCCGGTCCCTCAAGCCTCCCAACCGGAGCACGCGATCCATTTCCGCTCCTGAGGGATAGGACATAGCGGCGACTAGTGGTTGAGCTCCACTTTTTCGCCCCAAAGCTAACATATCCGACAGCTTTCCGGCGAAGACGCTTTCGACCAATTGCGGGCATGTGAGCATCGTTTCCGGACTGTTCGCGCAAAATGCGGACTTAGGTCCGTGTTCTGTTCTCTCTTCCTAATTCGCGGCAGCGCTAGGGGAACGAAGATAGTTGTAGCTTATGCGATCGGAAAACGTGCAGGAGAAGCCGCGAACGATTGGTATAGGGTAGCTCATGGAGCTCCACACCGCGAAGGGTAAGACCTAGTTCGGTACTGAGACAGAAGGTGAAGCGATGCATGAGTCGCGCCTGGTGAGCCACGCAATCGAGAAATATGTTCCGCCTCGAGCGGGAGAAGGTCCTGCCGTCCGGAGACAGGCCAACGCGATCAAGCGTGCCACATCAGCGAAGTGACGGCAGTAGCCACTAGGCGAATGAGTATGTCTTCAGCCACAGAGGTTTTCATGAAAGCTAGATTGCCTGCAACGTTGCAGCCCGTAGCTTGCCAAGACCTAATTAGATTGGGAGGCAAGGGCGACGGCGGATATCTGGTGTCTCGCACAGATGTTGTTCGCTCCGATTTCCTTTTGTCTTTTGGTGTTAATTGCGATTGGAGATTTGAGAGCGATTTTGTGAATATCAATGATGTTCCTTTGGACGCATACGATGCCTCTACCAACGCTAAGCTCTTTATCAAAAGAGCGGTTAAGGCGTTGCTAGACTTCAAGCCGAAATTGGCATTAGGACTTCTATGGAAATTGCGAGCTTTCCGGGTGTTTTTCAACGGGCAAAGGCGGCATGTTGCGAAGTACGTTGGCCTACCGATTGGAGGAACGCATTGTACGCTCGATGACGTCTTTTCGCGGGTTACTGCTTCGAATGTATTCGTGAAAATGGATATTGAGGGGAGTGAATACAGGTGTCTCGATTCAATCGTGCGCAATCGGACTCGAATTTCTAGCGTCGTTATCGAGTTCCACGAGGTTGATCTTCATCTCGATCGGATCGTGAGTTTTGTGAATGATTTGAAGTTTAATCTGTTGCATGTTCACGCCAACAATTGGTCTCCGATCAGCGAGGACACGCCCCTCGTTATTGAGCTAACGCTCTCCAAAAACAGCGTGGGCGGGGCTAAAGTCGTAAGTCTCCCATCTGCTCTCGATGCCCCAAACAATCCATCTGCGCCCGATATCGAGATTGCGTTCGCTTGAAATTATGAAATAGCCGACGTTCCGGCTGAGATGGAGCCTATAACCTGCCTGAGCTGCCACTGCGTGTTTCCTCTAGATGGAGCTAGAGTCCGGCCCCGAAGAAGAACGGACGAGATGAAGCGAGCAAGGTTTACAGAATAGCAGATCAGGAGCGGTGAACAACGTGGCGAACCGAGAGCCAGGGGTGGACGTTCCCGTCATAGGAGCGTTGCAGGGCTTTGAGAAAGAAGTTTGATTGGCAGTGAAGGTCGAAGGGACGGCCGTCGGCAGCCTAGGGAGCGAAGTCGTAGGGTAGCTTATGTGATCGGAGAGCGTGCAGGAGAGCCGCGAACGATTGGATGGGGGTAAGCCATGATTCCTAAAATATTCCACCTCACAAGCAAGAGTAAGAAACTGTCTTCGACCGCGCAAGGCAATGTCGATGTCATAAGAGCCTTCTATCCAGACTACAAAATACTGATCCATGACGACGATGACATACTGCAATTCATCAAGAAAAACTATCCTAAGTATTATGAGAGCACGATCTCCCGGATGCCCAAATTCATTTGGGTTGTCGACACTGTCCGATACCTCTTGATGGATCACTGTGGTGGAGTTTACTGCGACACTGACGTTCTATTCAGAAAGAGATTTGAATTTGACGAGGGAGTCATTTTTGTCGAGCGGGAATGGACTTGGCCCAATGATCGTTCGATCACCAATAGTGTGCACAACTGCCTATTTGCAAGCGAGCCGAAGCATCCCGTTTGGACAGATATCCTCAATGGAGTTACCCAGAACGTTCGAGCCGTGCAGTCACCTACTGCGCAAGCGGGCCGATTTGCAAAGCAAGCAGTGGCTAATCTGCTAGGAAAATCAATTTATCCGTTGGTCTTTGGTGTCACCGGACCAAATGCTATTTCGAAGATCATCACCCAGAATGGTTCATTGAAGAAACACAAGGACATTCGGGTCGTTCCTGGAAGTCAAATCTTTCAAGCAGGAATGAGCAAGGGAACGTTGGAAGGATCCTCCTTCGTGCATGGGGCTGCCGGAAGCTGGCAATAGCTTCAAGATGCCGCGGTCGCTTTCGCCTTCCTGTCCGGTTGCGGCCCAGGCCGTGTGAAAAGGCTCCGTTTGCTGTGATTCGGGCGATAAGATTCCCTGCGATTTTGCGGGGCATCTGATGAAGCGCTTTGTTGAAGGGGTGGATCGTAAGCGTAGCGCCGAGGCCCGTCGGATTGTTTGTGCGGAGTCTTGAGAGCACCGTTAGAAGAGTCATCTTCAGCAAGGGTGCTCACAATGGACGACCATTCGGACGACCTAAGACGACCGTTGTCGCCGCGTATCGAAGTGTATGCTGGCGCAGGTCGCAAGCGGTGGCCGGATGATTTGAAGGCACAGATTGCCGCGGATAGTCTCGAGCCGGGGGCGGTTGTCACAGACGTCGCCCGTCGCCATGGCTGCCGGCCCCAACAGGTGCATGACTGGCGGCGCCGGGCGCGTTTGGGCCAGTTGGTGCTGCCGGCTTCGGCGGATACGCTGTCGTTCGTGCCGGTGGTGTCGGAATCGGCGCTACCGGCGGCCGCAGAGCCTACCGGGTCGCCGGAAGCAGCCATTGTGACGGTTGAGCTCCAGGGAGCACGCGTGGAGGTGCGGGGGGCGCCTGGCCTTGCTGTGTTGAGTGATGTGTTCTTAGCGCTTCGACGGACACGTTCATGCTGACGCCGCCTGCGAGCCTTACGATTTACGTAGCGACGCAACCTGTGGACTTCAGAAAAGGTGCGGAGGGCTTGACGCTGTTGGCGAAGGAGACGCTGGGCCATGACCCGATGAAGGGCGTGGCGGTGGTCTTCCGTGCGAAGCGCGCTGACCGGGTGAAGATCGTCGTCTGGGATGGCAGCGGCCTTGTGATGTACTGGAAGCGGCTCGATGGCAGCGGCTTCAAATGGCCTCCCATCGTGGCCGGCGTGATGCGGATGAATGCCGCCCAGCTGTCGGCGCTTCTGGCCGGCATGGATTGGACGCGCATGCATGCGCCTCGCGACGCGCAGCCGAAAGCACTTGCGTAAAGATACAAATCTTCGCTGCATCGGGGCGCGAAGCATGGCAGACTCGGAGCAATGAGTGATTTGCCTGATGAGCTGCCGAGCGATCCGGCCGAGTTGCGCGTCTTTGCCGCGGCTCTGCTGGATCGCTGCGCCAGGCTCGAGCGGTTGCTCAAGCTTGCAAAAGATGCGCAGTTCGGTCGGTCCTCGGAAAAGCTGGACGCTGATCAGCTGCAGCTTGTTCTGGAGGATATCGATCAGGCCGTCGCGGCCCTCGAAGCAGCCGAGGATCGCGCCAATCCCAGAGTTTGCGAGAAGAGGACGGCCGCGCGCAGGGCCAACCGTGGTCAGTTGCCGGAGCATTTGCCGCGCATCGTCGAAACCCTGATGCCAGCGGAGACTTGTTGCCCGTCTTGTGAGGGCGACCTCTTTGAGATTGGTTACGATGAGAGCCAGAGGCTGGACGTCGTACCGGCGCAGTATCGTGTCATCGTCACCCGCCGGCCCAAGCTGGCCTGCCGCGCCTGTCACGGCGTCGTCCTCCAGCACGCCGCTCCCGAGCGACTGATCAGGGGTGGATTGCCCACTGAGCGGCTGGTCGCGCATGTGATCGACGCCAAGTATCATTGGCATTTGCCGCTTTACCGCCAGGCGCAGATGCTGGCGACGCACGGAATAGCCCTGGACCGTTCCACGCTCGCCTTCTGGGTCGGCTATGCCGCCCAGGAATTGAAGCCCTTGTGGCATCGTCTGCGCGAGCTTCTGCTCGCCTCTTCGAAGCTCTGTGTCGATGAGACCCCCGCACCGGTGTTAGATCCGGGGCGCGGCAGGACCAAAACCGGCTACTTCTGGGCGCTGTCACGCGATGACAGGCCCTGGGCCGGACCTGACCCACCTGGCGTGGTTTACGCTTATGCACCGGGCCGTGGGGCCGTCCATGGCTTGAGGCTGCTCGAAGGCTATCGCGGCATCATCCACTGCGACGGCTATCAGGCCTACAAGACCATGACCCGAGAGACGCGTGCGGATGCCCTGTCCGGAACGCTCGCCTTCTGCTGGTCGCATCTACGGCGCCAGTTTGTGAAGATCGAGCGCGAGGCTGCTCCGGCGCCAGCTCCGGTTGCCCGCGAGGCGCTCGCGCGCATTGCCCAGCTCTACGCGGTCGAGAAGGCACTGCGCGGCCACTCTGCTCCCGAGCGCTGCGCCGGCCGACAAGCGCATGCCCGGCCTCTGGCTACAGCCTTGAAGCAGTGGTTTGAGGCAACGCTTGATCACCTTGCGGGGAAGAGCGACACGGCGAAGGCTTTGCGTTATGCGCTACGCCATTGGAACGACCTGACGCTCTACCTTGATGACGGGCGCATCGAGATGGACACGAATGCGGTCGAGCGTGCGATGAGGCCGATTAAGCTCAACGCCAAGAACTCCCTTTTTGCCGGGTGCGACGAGGGCGCCGAGAATTGGGCAGTTCTGGCTTCGTTAATCGAGACCTGTAAGCTCAATGGCGTCAGTGCCGAGCACTGGCTCACTGATGTTCTCGCGAAGCTCGTCAATGGTTGGCCTGCGGCGCGACTGGACGAACTGCTCCCTTGGGCGTCGATCTACACGATGCTTGCACACGATCCGAGGCTGGCGGCATGAGCCTGAACACGACCGCGGTCCGGATCAAGGTGACCCTCAAGGACGTGAAACCGGAGGTGATGCGTCGCCTTGTCGTACCCGTCACCCTGCGCCTTGATCGGCTGCATCTGGCGCTTCAGGAGGCATTTGGCTGGACGAATAGCCACCTCTTCGAGTTCTTCGCTGGTGAGGTCCGTTGGGGGATTCCTGATCCCCACAACGATTACGGCCACCAGCCCATGGATGCCAGCAAAGCGCGGCTTTGCGATGTCGTTCGCGAGACGGGCGCCAAGACGATCCATTATCTCTATGACTTCGGCGACAGCTGGGACCATGTGATCAAGCTCGAAAAATGGTTCGACAACACCACGGCAGAGGGCCTGCCCCTCCTGCTCGAGGCAGCCGGTCGTTGTCCTCCGGAAGACGTCGGCGGTGCGCCGGGTTATGCCGAATACCTCGAAGCCATCGGCGATCCCACCCATCCAGAGCACGAACATATGCGCCTCTGGGGCCCGGAGCGGTTCGATCCCAACGTCGTCGACCGGAAGGCGCTCGAAGCCGCCGTCAACGCGTTGTCCGACACATGGAAACCGCGGCGGCGCGCCACGCGAACAAAATAGGCGTCAAGCGCCATTCAAAAGGGCCGCAGAGCTCCGCTTACGGTGGATCGGGGGCAGAGCACGCTGTTTCCGTCGTCGCTCGATGACTATGTGAGCGATGACAATCCGGTCCGAGCGGTCGACGTGTTCGTCGACGGTCTCGATCTCGGATATTGCGCTGGCATTCCCGCTCCAGCCGTCGGCTCGACGGAATCCGATTGAGATAGCCGTAGATGTACAGCTTGAGCGTAGTGCTGGGATGGTAACTCGGTCGGCCGGTGTCGAGTGGCTGGACACCGACGAACCCCAACTTGCGCACCTTGGTGGGAGTCTCCGCGGTCTTTGGACCTTGATCCACATATTGAGGATGTTGGTGATGAGGTTCTAATGACGCAGGAACGCCGTCAGTCAAAGATTGGTTGAACGGCGCGGTCCGTTGTGGGTCAAAATGCGAAGGATCTCAGAGTGAGCAAATCCAGTCCGCTCCGCCCTAAGAAGTTGACCTTAGCGACTTGTGCCGCGACTTCGCTGATGGGCCATTTCCGGACATACCATCATCGGGCTGCAGCAGCAGAACGGGTGAGAGCATCAGGCTCCGATCAATAGGGATATTGATGCGGGCACACCCAGTTGCCGTAAGTGTCGTGGTAGCAGCGGCTGTTGGAGTAGCCGTAAGCCGCAGCGCCAGCCGCGGCGGCGCCGTAAGCCGCCCCGCGGTAAACGCCTCTGCGGACCGCCGTGCGCGCTACCGGACGACCGGGTATCGGTCGATAGACGTGCCTGACGTGAGCGACCCTGGCACCGCCCGCATGGACCCGAACGCCACCGCCACGGCGCGCCAGCGCCTCATCGGGAATCAAGCTTGCGCAGAAGAGCAGGAAGGCCGCCAAACCGATAAGGGGGTAACGAAGCATGGATGTCCTCCTGACGATTGGGTGTAGTGCACCACATCGCCGGGCCTGCTCGCCACCGCCCTACAGCGTCATTTGCCGGGGAACCGCATTGTGAGCGAAACAGCACCCGACGGAGATTTCATACTCTCCCAGTTTGCGTTCAAGGTCAATCAATCGACCTGACATTTGAGCTGCAGGAATACGCGTGCGGCGCAAGGCGCTCGGTCCTTACCGTCATACGGCTGAACGCGGCAGGGCCATCGGACTGCGTTCAAGCCGGCTCCTGACAATCCTAGCCAAAGTGGGCATGACAGCGCGGTCTTGCACTTTTGGAGTCGGGCACGTTGAGACAAATGGAGGCAATTATGCGCGAGCTGTTTCGGGAAAGAGGCGTAAGACTGTTCGACCAAGGCGGCCTGAAAGACCTATTCGACCACGTCAGAAATCTTCTTATGGCAACCGTAATAATCGCTGCGGGCGCCCACGTCATCAAGCAGGCTGTCACCATTGAACTGCGTGGTGTTCTCTATGACGAGTTCGCAGGATACGTCGTGTTAGCGATCGGGGCGCTGCTCGCGGTCCTCAATGCGTTGAACGGATTGCATCAACTCAACAAGCAGCACTGGCATATGGGAATCCGAATTGCCGTAATAGTTCTGTACGTTGTTGCAACCGTGCGCCTGATTCAGTTCGTCGTCGCGTTCCGTACGGGCTAGCGGCGCGGCCGCCTTGCCTTAGGATACCGCGGCCAAATTACGAGATTGAAGAAGCAGGGTATGAGGGGGTGAGGGTCCTCCACACCGAACGTCCGCTTCGGGGTCAAACTGAGAAATGCTCAACGCGAGCAATTCGCGTCCGCTAGGCCCCTCGGAGTAAACTTCTAATGAGGGAGCGGCAGCTTCGCCTTCGGGCCAAGAGCGGACCAAGCGTTGGCACTCCCGTCTTCAGGCTGACGTCTGTTCCTTCTTCGTCAATCTGCTCGCCTCTGACCGGCAAGCCTCCCGACAGCCAGAAGAAGAAGATTGAAGAGAACGCGAAACAGGATTTGGACCCGCACCACGGCGTCTCTCCGCGATACAATACGCTCGAACTTGAGGCGTACGAAGCAGCCAACCGCCCCGCGTGAAGATGTGATCAGTGACCGCTCAGCACCAGCGTCTTGACCGGCAGCAGCAAGGCCTGGATGCGCAACAGAAGCGCATGCACGAGCCCCGTCGCATCGACGACGTGCAGGGCAAATCCCTTCAGTGCGCCGGTCTTCGGATCAGTGATCAAATCGTGGTTACTGGTGTAGGCATTGACGATGCAGCTGCTGCCTGGCGTGACGCCTTCAAGACCGTCCTTGTAGAGCGGCTCCAGGAACACGAGGATCGTGCCCGGCTGCCGCAGACTTTGCGGATCGACCAACTGCTCGCCGGAACGGAATTGACCGGCCGCGATGTAGTCCTGAACGCCGGTGATGACCAGCGGGATGATCACCCAAGGCTTTGAAATGCAAGTCGCCTCGGCAACCATGCCTGGTTTCATGACCTGGGCTTCGATCTGGCCAAAACCAGCCTGCAGCACGCTCCGGCCGGCACCTTCCGGGATCAATATTCCGGCCGGTCGCATCATCTGATTGACGACATCGCCCGTGCGAAGGAGAAACTGCTCGACCCGTCCGTCAACACCGGCACGAATGTAAGTCTTATCGAGGTCGACCTGCGCCTCCGCCGTAGCGGCCTCGGCACTTGCCTTCTCGGCGGGCAGCTGCGTGGAGACGCGCAAGGCAGCAGATTCCCTAGCAGCGTTGGCGGCATCGATGCCGGCTTGCCTTTGGTCGACGGTAACTTGCAACTTCTCAATGTCGCGTTGCGGCACTATGCCGGGATTGCGGCGCTGCAATTCGCTCTTGGCTTCCAGCTCGTCTTTCGCCTGCTGATGGTAAGCCTTCGCCTCCCCGATCTGGGCTTCCGCCTTGACCACATCGGCCCGTGCGCTGATCAGTGATGCATCGACCTCCGCGACTCTTCGCTTGGCCGTCTCAAGCGCGGCCTGTTGCTTAGAGCTGTCCAGTCTGAAGAGAACGTCGCCCTTCTTCACTGGAGCGCTGAAATCGACATTGACCTCGGCGACACGGCCGGCCGCTTCGGGGAGGATGGGCATGGTGCGGAAGTAGATCGCTGCAGAGGTGGTCGAGGGATGGTAATAGAAGATCATGGTGATCAGCGCGACGGTGAGCATCAGGCAGCCGGTAATGCCCCACCTCAGTTCGTACCAGATCGAATAGAACGTGATCTCCTTGCCGAAGCGCTTGCCCTGCCGATAGCGGCGAAAAAGGTAGTCCGGAAGGATTGTGACGAGGGAGCAGAGGAGGAGCTCAAGCATGGCCCCGCGCCTCCTCTTTCGCGGCATTTCTTGTGTCGGACTTGCCGGTCGATTCGGCTTCAGATGCTGTTTCAGTCGAACCCGAAGTGGCGTCGGCGATGCGCTCGACCGAACCGGCGATGGCCCGCAGCGGGGTACTGAAGTCCGGCAGATCGACCATCGCGAGCAGAAGGCCGGCGACCCAGAAGATATGCATGTGCGTAAAGAGCGAGATCAGGCCGAGCACCGCGACGATCTCGAACTGCAGCTTCTGCGATTTGTGCGCCATGCGCTCCGGCAGACTGTGCAGCTTCCAGTACAGCGTGCCAACCCACAACACGGCCGCCACCAGGAAAATGCCCATCACCACCATCAGGGCGTCCGACCCGTCGGGGCCGGGGACGAAGAACGGCAGATGGTGTGACGCTGCCGGATGTATCTGTTCGCTCAAGCTCGTTCTCCTTACCCGAAGACCGAGGGGTCCTGTCAGGCCCGTGCGGAGATGGTTCCCTAATACTGGAACTTAATCAAGGACCGTGTTGAGGGCCAAGGAGCTCCGTTAGCTTCCGTGAGCAAGGAATGGTCCGCTTGGGGTCAATAGCGCCGGTTTGAGCCTCGGCGAATGACTTCCGCTCTGCCCCACACTTCGGACATGTCCCTGCGCCGGGCAAACGGTCGCGAGGGGCGAGAACAGGGCATCTAGCCTCAAGAGGTGTGTAATTTTAGCCGCTACGGATGATCCTCGTTGAGGACGTGCGCGCCGTTAGAGTGCTCAGCTTTAAGAGTGGCGCCAGAAAAGCAGCGAAAGAGTTGCGGCCCGAGCGTGCCACCCGGTCCCGCAGCTATTGCTGTAATTTTGCCCTTTCGCGGATGAAACGCCGAAACAGCTTCAAGGGATCAGTCCCCAGCGCCTCGGCAATGGTGATGAATTCGACGACGTCGAGCCGGCGTTCGCCGCCCTCGTATTTGGCGACGAAGGATTGCGGCTTGCGCAGCTTCTTGGCGAGCGCTTGTTGGCGAATGCCGGCTTTATGTCGCGCTGCGACAAGGAGCGTGATGAGACGGGCATATTCGGCGGATTTGAGGGATTTTTCCATTGGCCGCCGGGCGCATTGATTCGGCGGCGGTCAATTTGATCCCGGATCGGGATTATCCCAAAATAGGATCAGATTAACTCTGTTCTGTTACTCATCTTGGACCCGCTCGACTTCCGGCGCGGGCAGAGCGAAGTCCGCACGAGTTGTTTGGTAAGAGCGGCGGTATCCGAGATGAACAAACTAAGGTTGGCAAATCAAATGGGCGGGAAGGGGGATGCCGTGAGATCTGCGCCCCTCAAGGTGGGTGCAGTGCGCTACATCAAACTTGGTCCCGGCCGCAAATGGGCCAGTGAAGCGATCAAGCGCGGCATCCTTCCCCTTGATTTCCGCGGTGTCGGCCACGACGCCTGCGCCAGGGGCGATTGGGATGAAGTCCGTCGGCAGTTGATTGCAATGGGCCGGAACGAGCGAGGCTTGAAAGACGATGAGCGCGAACTGAAGGAGTTTTATAGTCTCGGGCAGGACACATTGTGGTTTACCATCGCCGATGGCCATGTCTGGTGGACCTTCGCGCAAGATGAGGTTCTCGAAGGCGACAGCGACGACACGAATGCGCCTCCAAGATTTCGTCCGGTGCGAACCCCTTGGCGCAACACAAGCCTGACCGGCAGCTTGCTGACGGAACACAGCTTCAGCTCGGCTCTGAGTAGTATCGCAAGCTATCGGCGAACGATCTGCGCCGTGCGAGAGGCCGAGTATTTGCGGCGGCGAATTCGGGGCGAGGATGAGCCGCTTCGTCTCAAGGCCGATCAATTGCTCGGGGAGGTGACGACGACCGCTGCGGACTTGGTTCGCCGGTTGGATTGGCGGGATTTTGAGACGCTGGTCGATCTGATCTTCGCTCACAGCGGCTATAAGCGCCAGACCGCGCTCGGCGGAGCCCAGCCGGATGTCGATTTTGTCGCCTTGCAGCCGCTGACGGGAGACAGTGCCTGGGTGCAGGTCAAATCGCACGCAACGCAGGCGGTCTTTAAGAACTATCTTAAGCGCTTTCAGCGACAGGCGGGCGCCAGCGCCTTCTTCTTTGTCTATCACTCTGCCAATCGGCCGATCCGGACGGCGGCGGACATGCCCAACGTCCACATCTGGTCGGCGGACCAAGTCGCCAGCGCTGCGGTCGAAGCCGGCCTGTTCCGCTGGGTGGCCGAGCGCATCTTATAGGTTAGATCCGGCGGCCCGGCCGGCCCCGCGCAGAGGACCAGCCGAGCTCATGTCGGCGGTTATTCGGCGGCCTCGCTCAGGCAAGCCTCGCCGCGTTGGCGTCGCGCGGCAACCGCCTCGAAGGGCTCGCCGGTGGTCTCCAGGACCGCACCTAGCCCGCACACAGCCTGAAGCCGGCGCAGCGCAACGTCGCAGTAGCGCGGATCTATCTCAATGCCGTATCCGATGCGCCCCGTGCGCTCTGCCGCGATCAGCGTCGTGCCCGAGCCGAGGAAGGGATCAAGGATGAGGCCCTTCCTGCGTGAGCAGTCACGGATGGCGTCCTCGACCATGGCGACGGGTTTGACCGTCGGATGCAGCTGCAGGTCGGCGCGGCCCTCACCGAAGGCGTTCACGCCGGCGTAATTCCATACGTTGGTGCGGTTGCGGCCGAATTTGCCGAGTTCGATATTGTTGATGTGCGGCGCCGAGCCGGATTTAAACACGCAGACGAGTTCGTGCTGCGAGCGGTAGAATGAGCCCATGCCGGCGTTGTTCTTGGCCCAGACGCAAAGGTTCTTCAGCTCGGTGTAGACGCCATCGGCGGCCGCAAGCATCTCCCGGATGTGTCGCCAATCGATGCACTGGAAATGAATCGCGCCGTTCACCGTGTGGGCGACGAGGTTGCGGAACACCGCGTTGAGAAAGGCGGTAAACTCGCTCCTGGACATCTCGCCGGAGGCCATGGCGAACTCGGGGTGGATAATGTCGCCGTTCCCAGAGACATGCCCCGCAATCGGCACGTTGTAGGGCGGGTCGGAGAAGATCATCTGAGCTCGCTTGGTGCCGAGCAGAGCTTGATAGGTCTGGGCTTGAGTCGAATCGCCGCAAATCAGGCGGTGCTCTCCAATCCGCCATAGGTCTCCGCTTTGGCTGATTGGCGGCCCTGAAGCCGGCTCGACTACTTCGTCTGCAGCATCATTGCTGTCGTTTGCGCTCTCCAAGACCTCGCTGATGAAGATGTCAATCTCGGGCGCCTCAAATCCGGTGATGGTGACGTCGAGATCGATCTCGAGCTCGGAGAGATATTGCAATTCGAGCCCGAGCAGGCGCTTGTCCCAGCCGGCATTCTCCGCAAGCTTGTTGTCCGCGATCACGTAGGCCCGGATCTCCGCCTCGGTCATATCGGCGAGCCGAACGGTCGGGACTTCGGCAAGGCCAAGCACCTTTGCCGCGGCAAGACGGCCGTGGCCGGCGATCACACCGTTATCCTGGTCGACGAGGATAGGATTGGTGAAGCCGAACTGCCGGATGGCGGCGACGATTTGCTCGATCTGCTTCTTGGAATGCGTGCGGGGATTGGTCGCTCGAGGGTTGAGGTTGGCGGGGTCCTGATAGCTGATAGACAGTTGATGTCGTTGTGGTCGGTCTTGCATCTAAGGCAACTCCTTGAGTTGATTTCACAAGGAGGGTCTATCGGCTCGCCACACCAGGTTCATTCAGAATAAATCGGAGCTATTTTTGTGATGCGATCTCGTTGAGGAAAGATCTGACGGTCATCGGAAGCCGCCAGCGCCTTAGCACCTCTTCGGCTACTCGCTCGTGCGTCGGTATGTGGACCCCTCCTTTTGACGCTGGTTTGTGGTTGACGCCGGGCCTCGCTTCCCTTGCTTCGCGCTGCTCTGCAAGACTTCCATGATAGTCACACTTGGCCAACCAGAGGCGCGTTTGTTGATGAGAGTCGCGCGCCGGGCGGCCTCGCTTGACCTTGAGCTCGCCTCGTAATCCTTTGATGAGCACTGGCCTCAGCGAGGAGCGGAATGCTTGATCGGCATTTGCTTCAATGAGGGCAACAAGCTGCTTAAGGCTGGGTTCGCGCCCTTCTTGTAGCTGTAATTCCCAATATCGGAATGAAGTCTCATCGAACAGATCGTAGAGCGTAGGTTCGTCCGGCTTTTGCATGATGTGAACGTCTCTTTTGAATCGGAGATAGAGGACTAGCCGTGATATTTGCAGTGGAAGGCAAGAAGGGCCGCGCCGTACTCGCTCGGCTCGCCATTGACGGCTTTGAGGAACTCTTCGGCCTGCAGGTCGATTGCGGTGCCGGGCATAGGGGCATCCTTGGTGCGCTCCTGTTCTTGGGCGATATATTCCTCGAGCGAAAGCGGTGCTGGCACGAGCAGGATGCCGCCCGCTGGCCGCTCTGATTGTCCTGCCCAAACGTGCGACCGGAGCTCATCGACAAGGCGGATTGCAGTGGGCTTTGCATCTGCCGCCTGCGCTCTTAGAACCTGCAATGCAATTTCAAGGCGCGAAAGCCGCTGCCGTTTGCCGCCGATCGAGATGTTGTCCCGACGCAGAGCGAATTTGCGGGTCATGGCGTCCAAGCTCACCGCGCCGCGGGGCCGGCCATTGGGATTGCCTGAGATGCCCTTCGCAAAGCGCTTGTTCGCCGGTGGCGGTACTCGCCCCGGTGCGGAGGCGCCCCTAAAAGACGTCTTTGCCATCGGACCTTGCCCTTCTTAGAGCCTCCTCTTTCAGCGCGGCGATGGTTGCGCATTCCTCGTCATATTTTGCTCGGTAGTCCTCGTAGACTTCCTCGTCCCATGGCGGCAGCCCAACCTCGCGGATCAGAAGCCCTGCGAGCTCCAGCGGGACCCCTTGGGGCGCCTCAACGACAACGCCCGCCGATGCAAGAGCAGCAGGCTCGAGCAGGCCTGCGCCGCGGCAGTACTGCAGGAATTTCTTGATGGCCCCGATCTCGCCCTTGAGGACGCGCTTGAAGAGGCCGTTCAGGGTGGCCTCGTGGAGGTGCATCTTGGTCCTCTTGCCCTTGCTTTTGACCTGCAGGGGTTCATCAAGCAGAGCGGCAATATCGGGCGCAGGATGTCCTGTGGCTCGCCGCCTGTTCCGGTCAGGCTGGCGCTCTGCACCAAAGCGGGTTTCTAAGGGGGGCTTCTTGTAGCCGACCTTGTAGGTCGTAGGTTTTAGGCCTTGCTCGGCCTTGTTCTTGTCAGGCACGATCTTGCTCCAGCGTCAGCGCCGCAGACCATGGCCTCATCCTGAGTTGAAATGTCCCAGAACAAGGCATGCCGCGACGCGGGGGATCACCACGTTGCGCATTCTCTTGCATCTGCCGGGGTTCTGGGCATCGCGGCCGGCTTTCGACCAGACCGCTAACGCGTATTTAGAAGCGAATTTTTCGCTCGTCAAACATAAACAAGCGCTGCAGCCGTGAAGGTTAATGTCGTACGGCTCTTCCCTGAGCCGAAGGTCGATTTGCCGCAATTTGAAAACAAATTCCCGCAAGATCGTGCACGGGAAACCGACAGAATCGAGCAGGTATTTCAAGGCGTTTAGTGTTTTGGGCCAGCGGTTAGCCCTCACTATTTGCGCATTTGCCCTGTTATTTCCCGCTGCCGAGGGCGCTCGTCGGCCTGTGGCGGAGCACCTATCATCGTAGCGCTCTCTACCACCGTTCCTGTCCTGGCGGACACCAATGTACCCGCCAAGCAACCTGTAACCGACCGCGAATGGGTCTAGGCCGATCGCGTTTCGCGCCGCGGAGGATGAAAAGGCGGCACCACCCGCTCGCCCACGGGATCGCTGCGCGGATGGCAAGCGACTTAGGAGCATGAGCCTATATGGCCCTGAAGAAGCGACCAGCATCCTTACGGGATCCGCCGCTTCACGCCAGTTGGGAAACAAGGCTGACCAGCTCCGACTGCCGATGAGCGATTAGGGCCGTTTGTGCTGCTCGCTTATTGCCAGCGGTCGTGAGCTGGTCAGATCCTGATCGATTGGGCTTGGCGCGCCCATCTCTCTGCAGTGGGACGCGCCGTCCGCCGCGGCAGCGATGTTGCGGCTAGACCAAATGTGTGGAGAGCACCATAGAACTAGGCATTGCGCGCGACGAGCACGATTGGGCAAGGAGTCACAACCATAGGCCATGCAGTGTGAGGGGCAAAGAACTGCGCCGTTAGATCTGGAAGAGAAAGTCCTGATTGGTCAAAGTATTCGCAGTGACGCTGGTCAAAACAATTTCCATATCTGCCGACCCCTGGTTCTGCGCAGCGCCCGAGCTGTTGACGTAGACAATCGTATTCGCGCCGCTCTGAATCCACGCGATACTATGCGCCGCGACTTGGGCGCTCCCGCTTAGCAGGCCCTGGACAGTCGTTACTCCCGCGATCGCCGAGGTGTCGATGAGGTCTGCACCATGAACGAAATCACTGATCGTATCATGGCTTGCTACCGTAGAGTCGGACACCGCGGCGAAGACGAATTGGTCGTTTCCCGCTCCTCCTATCAGGGTGTCGGCGCCTCCGCGCCCCTGGATCACGTCATTTCCTGCTTGCCCATCCAATGTGTTGTTGCCGGCATCGCCGAAAATGAAGTCAGCGAAGGCTGAACCACGGACGGCATTCACGCCGGTGAACGCATCTGTCCCGACACTTGCGACGTCACCGGAGGCCGTCCCGTGGGAGTTGCCTGCGGCGAGATCGACTGTCACCCCATCCAGAGCATTGTAGAATGCAATGCGGGTATTGCCGTTGCCGGTGATGGTGTCATTGCCGGCCATCCCCTCAAACTCGTTGAAAGTACCGAAATCGCCGAGATTCGGCCCGGAGACGCCGAAATTGGTCGCGACATAAGTGTCGGCGAAGGCGGTCCCGCGGATCCCCTCAATTGACCGAAGAGTGTCTGTTCCGATCGAAGCGTCGCCGGTCACCACGCCCGAAGCCAGATCGACTTGAATACCTGACGCAGACCCATCGTTGTTGTAGAACGCTCTGTCAAAACCAGCTTTACCGTCGATCAAGTCATCGCCGCCGCGACCCGCAAAATCTTCCGCTGTACCATTGGGATTGTTCGAGCCGGTGATGGTGTCGGCAAATGACGATCCTGAGACCGAGCCAACGCCCGAGAAGGTATCGGTGCCTACGGACCCATCACCGGTTACGGTCCCCGACGCGCCGCTGGTGGTGCTGGTCCAGCTATTAAGGCCGAAAGTGATCGTCACGGGGCCGGTCGCATTGGTGTAGATCAGGCGCGTGTTGCCGTTGCCGGTGATCGAATCGTCACCACCAAGTCCCTCGAACTGGTTGAAGGTGCCGTTGTTGCCGACGTTAAGAGCGCCTGCGAGGCCGTATCCGGTTGCCACGTAGGCATCGGCAAGGATGGTTCCCTGGATAGCTTCGATCGAGCGCAGCGTGTCCACGCCGATCGAGGAATCGCCCGTAGCCGTGCCGGTCGCCATGTCAATGGTGACACTGCCGGTCGAAAGATAGATGTTGTTATAGCTGGCAGTATCAAAGCCGCCGCGACCGTCAATCGTGTCGTTGCCGCCAAGCCCGGTAAATGTCTCGTTGATGCCGCTTCCCGACAGGGAATCGATGAACATCGTGCCCATGACGGCATTCACGCCGGTGAACGTATCACTTCCGACCGAGGAGTCCCCGGTAGCCGTGCCGGCTGCTATGTCCACCACAACGCCCGCGGTCGCATTATTGAATCCGATGCGCGTGTTGCCATTGCCGGTGATGATGTCGTTGCCGCCCTCGCCGGTGAACTCGTTGAATGTCCCCAGTGATCCGGAGTTCGTGCTGGTGTTGCTAAACCCGGAGGCGTTGTAGGTGTCGGCAAAATTGGTGCCGCGGACAGCTTCAATCGACACCAGTGTATCACTACCAACCGTGGCATCTCCCGTCAGGGTGCCGGCCGCGAGATTGACAGTGATGCCTGACGTGGTGGTCGGATCGTTATTGTAGTCGACGCGGTCGAAGCCGCCGCGGCCGTCGATCACATCGTTGCCAGCGAAGCCTGCAAATACCTCGATCGTGCCGAAGCCGTTGTTGCTTCCGAAAAGGGTATCGGCGAACGAAGAGCCCCAGACTGCAATAATTCCCGAGCCGACAAACGTGTCGTGACCAACGGATCCATCTCCATCCGCTGTGCCGGCCAAGATATCGACAGTCACACCCGCAGTGGCGCTCACATAAGAAACCCGCGTCAGAGCCGCGCCCAGAGGGTTCACGGCACTTAGAATGGTGTCATTGCCGCCTCGACCCTCGAACTCGTTAAACCCGACCGGTGTACCGGGAATACCGGTGGCTCCCGCGAAGCCGGTCGCATTGAATGTGTCCGCGAAATCGCTGCCAATCGCACCTTCGATCGCGACGAGCGTGTCGGTGCCCACTGCCGGACCGGATGCCGTGCCCGCCGCCAGGTCGACGGAGATTCCGCCCGTGGCATCGGTGTAGACAGCGCGGTCGAAATCGGCCCCGCCATCGAGCAGATCGTTGCCACCGAACCCCTGAAGCCGATCATTTCCTGCAAGCCCATAAATTGCATCCGCTTGGCTCGTTCCGAGCAGCACATCCGAGCCCGAGGTGCCATTGGTGGCGTTCGGAAAGATGAAGTCGCTTTGCTGGAGGCTCGTGACACCAATCAGTGTCAGAGTATTTCCGCTCCCGAAATTGATGATGGTATTGCCGGCACTCACCGTCGATTTCGATTGAACGTCCGCGAGCGTGAAGATGCCGGACAAACCTGTCAGATCAATGGTATCGCCCTGGCTGCGGTCAAAGTCCGTGATGGTGTCTGCTCCGCCGCCATCGGCATAGACGAAAGTGTCAGAGCCGTTCCCGCCAGTCAGGGTATCGGCACCGCCACGGCCATCGATCCGGTCGTTGCCATCCCTGCCGTCGAGCGTATTGGCGTTGGCATCTCCGAGGATGACGTCGGCAAACGACGAACCACGGACGGCATTCACGCCGGTGAGCGTGTCTGTCCCGACACTTGCGAGGTCACCAGAGGCTGTCCCGTGGGAGTTGCCGGCGGCGAGATCGACGGTCACCCCATCCAGGGCATTGTAGAATGCAATGCGGGTATTGCCGTTGCCGGTGATGGCATCGTTGCCGGCCATCCCCTCAAACTCGTTGAAAGTACCGAAATCGCCGATATTCGGCCCGGAGACGCCGAAATTGGTTGCGACATAAGTGTCGGCGAAGGCCGTCCCGCGGATCGCTTCAACCGATCGGAGGGTATCCGTTCCGATAGCAGCGTCGCCGGTCACCGCGCCCGAAGCCATATCGACTTGAATACCTGAAGCCGAGCCATCGTTGTTGTAGAATGCTCTGTCGAACCCACCCTTGCCGTCGATGAAGTCATTGCCGGCGCGACCCGAAAATTCTTCGGAGGTGTTGTTTGGATTGTTCGAGCCGGTGATGGTGTCGGCAAATGACGATCCCGATACCGAGCCGACACCGGAGAAGGTGTCGGTGCCTACGGACCCATCGCCGGTCACGGTGCCCGACGCGCCGCTGGTGCTGCTGGTCCAGCCATTGAGACTGAAAGTGATTGTCACGGGGCCGGTCGCGTTGGCGTAGATTAGGCGCGTGTTGCCGTTACCGGTGATGATGTCGTTACCGCCCATTCCCTCAAATTGATTGAAGGTGCCATTGTTGCCGACGTTGGCATAGGGGAGGCCGGTAGCGGGATCGATAGCTGCCGTGACGCCGAAATTGATCGCGTCATAGGTGTCGATAAAGTTAGTGCCCTGAATGGCTTCGATTGAACGCAAGGTGTCGGTGCCGCTCGAGGCATCGCCTGTCACCGTTCCAGCTGCAAGGTGAACGCTGATCCCACCCGTCGTGAAGGTGAGGTTGGCATACTGCGCCGTGTCGAAGCCGCCTTTTCCGTCGATGAAATCATCGCCGGCAAGGCCCATGAAGTTCTCGTTGGCGCCGCTGCCCGAAAAGGTGTCGGCAAACATCGAGCCCATGACGGCGTTGACGCCGGTGAATGTATCGGTACCCACCGAGGCATCGCCGATCGCAGTGCCCGCGAGGAAATCGACCGTTACGGCGGCGCTTGATTGCGTATATTGGATTCGGGTGTTGCCATTTCCGATGATGGTATCGTTGCCGCCCATGCCTTCAAAATTGTTGAAGGTGCCGCTCGATCCGGCATTGGTGCTGGTGCCGCTGAAACCGGTGGCATCGTAAGTATCAGCGAAGTTGGTGCCGCGCACAGCTTCCACTGAACGCAGCGTGTCGGTTCCGATCGTCGCATCGCCAGTGACGGTTCCGGTTGCCAGATTGACGGTTATGCCCGTGGCTGTGGCGACGTCGTTGTTGTAGATGGCGAAATCGTAGCCGCCGCGGCCATCGATCAGATCGTTGCCGGCACGACCGTCATATTGCTCGAAAGTACCATTCGGATTGTCGCTGCCCCGCAGCGTGTCTCCAAATGCCGAGCCAATGACCGAGTTGACGTTGGTGAAAGTGTCGCTGCCAACTGACGAATCGCCGTTCGCCGTTCCCGCGGCGAAATCTACGACGACTGCCGCTGTCGCACTGACATAGGAAATGCGGGTCAGAATCTCTCCGGAAGGATTGACCGTGCCGGCGATGATATCGTCGCCCCCCATGCCTTCGAAACTGTTGAAGCCAATTGGCGTACCGGGGACCCCGGAATTGCCGCTGAAACCGACCGCCGAGTAATGGTCGGCAAAGTTGCTGCCCTGGATGGCTTCGATACCGATCAACGTGTCGGTGCCGACACCTGGACCCGTCACGATCCCTGCCGTCAGATCGGCGGTAATGCCCCCGGTCGCGTCGACATAGACCGCGCGATCAACACCCGACAACCCGTTGAATATGTCATTACCGCCAAAGCCCTGGAATACATCGTTCCCGACGGTCCCGGTCAGGATGTTGTCGCCAGCGTCGCCGAGAATGGCGCCGGGCACGCCGACAAAATAGACCACCGCGCTGCTGGTCGCGGTGTTGCCGGCGGCATCGCTCACCCGCGCCGTCAGCGAGTTCGGGCCGTCGTTGAGCGTGACCGCGCTGCTCCAGCTGCCGTTGCCTTGCACGATGGCGGTGCCGATTGTGGTAGTGCCGTCCAGGATGGTGACGGTGGCGCCGGCATCGGCGACGCCCACCGTGCCGGTGATGGTTTGGCTCGCCTGGTTGACCGGTCCGCCGGCGCTGGTGATGGCGACGGCGGGCGCCGTGGTATCGAGGGTGAAGCTCAGCGCTGCAGTCATCGAATTGTTGCCGGCGGCATCGCTGAACTGCGCCGTGACCTGCTTGGCGCCATCGGCTCCGAGATCGCCGGCAGTCACCGTCAGGCTGACGCTGCCGGCCGTCATGTCGGTGGCCGTGATCACATGCGTGACCGGATGTGCCAGCGGCGAGCCGCCCAGCAACAGCTGCACCGTATCGCCGATGGCAGCCGCCGGGTTCAGCGCCACCGTGAAGCTCGGCGACGTCGTCGAGGTGATGTTGTCCGTGTTCGAGCTGCCGCTGTCCGAGCCCGCCGTCAGATCTGGCGTGCCGCCGCTCGGTGCCGTCGTGTCCAGCGTGAAGCTCAGCGAGGCCGAACCGGTGTTGCCGAAGCTGTCGGTCTGGCTCGCCACGATGGTGTGCGGTCCGTCGGCCAGCCCGCTCGGCGTAAACGACCAGGCGCCTTGCGCATCGGCGGTCACCGTTGCCGCGATCGGGCTGCCGTCGATGGTGAAGTGCACCACTGTGTTGGCGAGGCCGGTGCCGCTCACGGCCGGGTTGGCGGTGACGTGGTCGGTGACTGAGGTGCCGGTGTCGACGACCAGGGCCTCGGTCACCGTCGGGCCGGTGGTGCTGAGCGTGTAGACCACCGCGCTGCTGGTCGCGGTGTTGCCGGCCGTATCGCTCACCCGTGCGGTCAGGGAGTTCGGGCCGTTGTTGAGCGTGACCGTGCTGCTCCAGCTGCCGTTGGCCTGCACGGTGGCGGTGCCGATTGTGGTGGTGCCGTCCAGGATGGTGACGGTGGCGCCGGCATCGGCGATGCCGACCGTGCCGGTGATGGTCTGGCTGGCCTGGTTGACCGGCCCGCCCGCGCTGGTGATCGCGACGGCGGGCGCCGTCGTGTCGAGCGAGAAGCTCAG